>JAQGKC010000146.1 GCA_028290305.1 Bradyrhizobium sp. | reverse complement strand
ATTTTGTTGTCGGAATTCCTGCGAATCTCGGCCGGTTTCCGCCCTCCGGCCGTGGGAACCACACATCCGCCTTTGTTCGGGGCTGCAAACCGGCTACCAACATGCGATCAATGTACCATATCCGTATGCTTTCTTTAGGGCACCCGAGACCCACATGAAAATCCGCAAAGCTGTCTTCCCGGTCGCCGGCCTCGGCACCCGCGTCCTGCCCGCCACCAAGGCGATGCCGAAGGAAATGCTGACCATCGTCGACAAGCCGCTGATCCAGTATGTGGTCGACGAGGCCAGGGAAGCCGGCATCGAGCATTTCATCTTCGTCACCGGCCGAAACAAGGCTGTGATCGAGGACCATTTCGACAGGATGTACGAACTCGATGCCACGCTCGCCGCGCGTGGCAAGAAGGCCGAGATGGCGATTCTGGCGCGTGACCAGCCCGAAGCCGGCGCCATGAGTTTCACGCGACAGCAGGCACCGCACGGACTTGGCCACGCGGTGTGGTGCGCCCGCGACATTGTCGGCAACGAGCCGTTCGCGGTGGTGCTGCCAGACGAGTTGGTGCTGAACACGCCGGGATGCCTCGCACAGATGATCGAGGCGGCGGGCAAGCTCGGCGACAAGTCCAACCTGATCGCGGTGGAAGAAGTGCCCGCGCATCTCACGCACAATTACGGCATCTGCGGCGTCGGCAAGCGCCACCAACACGGCAACCTGTTCGAGGTCGACGGCATGGTGGAGAAACCGCCACAGGGCGCCGCGCCGTCGAATCTTTCGATCACCGGGCGTTACATTTTGCAGCCGGAAATTTTCAAAATCCTGGAAACCCAGGAGCGTGGCGCCGGCGGCGAGATCCAGCTCACCGATGCGATGATCGGCCTGGCAAAAACGCAAAGCTTCTATGGCGTCGAGTTCGAGGGCGAGCGGCATGATTGCGGCTCCAAGGCCGGTTTCCTCCGCGCCAACATCGCCTTCGGCATGGCGCGCGACGATTTGCGCGACGGCCTGCGGGCGGAGATGAAGAAGTATTTGGAGAAGTGAGATCGATGGCGCGCGTTCAAGCGCATCCGTAGAAGTGAGATAGACGGTGCGCGTTAAACCACATGCGTCATCATCCGCGAACGCGGACGATCCAGTATTCAGCGACGTCAGTTATAGCACGCAGCCTTGCGGCATACTGGATGCCCGCTTTCGCGGGCATGACGACAACGTGGACTTCACGTGAACTAACTTCGCCTACGCCACCAGCGTCAGTTTCGGGATGGTAGCCAGCACCGACCGGTTGCGGCCATTGGCCTTGGCCGCGTAGAGGGCCTTGTCGGCAGCTCTCACGAGTTCGGACCATTCCATGGGTGCGACAGGCGTCAGGCTCGCGATGCCGATACTGACGGTTGTGACCATCGGCTCGTCGCACCAGTGCTGAACTTTCAGCCGGATCGTCTCGGCCACCCCCAGCGCTTCCGCGGACGAGACCCCCGGCAGCAGCACCGCAAATTCCTCGCCGCCGTAACGCGCGGCGCAATCGCCGGCCCGCCGGACCGAATCCGAGATGCAGATGGCGACGCCGACCAGCACCTCGTCGCCGGCCTGATGTCCGAAGGTGTCGTTGTAGGACTTGAAATGGTCGGCATCGATCATCAGCAGGGCGAGCGGCACTTTCTGGCGCGTCGCACGCCGCCACTCGGCATCGATCACGGCATCGAACTTGCGTCGGTTTTTCAAGCCGGTGAGCGCGTCGGTCGTCGCAAGCTCCTCGAGCTTGTCCTCCGCCTGCGCGCGGCGGCCGATTTCGCGCGCCAGGAACAGCGTCACGGCAAGCATGAACACGATCAGCGCGACCATGATCGCGCCGATCCGGATCGCCTCGATGCGCCATAGATTGAGAACGCCACTCCAAGGCTTTCCGACCAGAACGACAAGCGGCCGGCTGCTGTCGCGCCAGATGAACAGCCGCGGCACCCCGTCCGCCGCGTCCACTGCCGAATATGATCCGCTCGGCTCGGACAGCACGCGCCTGATGCCGGGGATCTCGCCGATATTCTTGCCGATCAAGTCGAGGTCGAACGGCGTCCGCATGATCACGGTGCCGTCGTGGCGCAGGACGGTGATGGTGTCTTCCGGGCCGAGCAGCAGGCGGCCAAACAGATCGTGAAAATAGCTGAAGCGGATCGAGCCCGCGACTACACCGAGAAAACTTCCGTCGGCGCCAGTGATACGCCGGCTGAACACGATGGCATAAGCGCCGTGATGCAGCATCGGGCGGCTGATGAACAGGCCTGCGTCAGGGTTGTCGCGATGAACCCTGAAGTACTCCTCGTCGGCGCGGTTGTCGGGGGCCGGATCCAGCGTAGAGGCGTCGATGGTCAGTTGCCCTCTGGCATCGAACACCTGGATCGCGCCGAAATGTTTCGCGGTCGCGGCACGATCGAACAGGATCAGATGCCGTATCGACTTGCTGACGTCCTTGATCTCCGGCATCACCATACTGCTCGCGACGGCGCGCAGTGACAGGTCGTAAAGTTCGACGTTGCGACTGATGTCGGCGTCGATACCGGATGCAAGGTTCTCGAGAGTCTGGCGCGCCAGCTCTTCCTCGCCGCGGCGCATATCGAGCATGATGCTGGCACAGGTCGTGGAGAAGCCGATGACCGTCACCACGGATGAGACGATCAGCAGCTTCGCTGATAGCCGCCAGGGCCGGCTGGCCTCGTCCTTGCGCCGTCCGAATCGCATCGTTCGCTCCCGAACCGGATGGATGCGCTCAGAATCGTTGCGGCCGGCTTAAGTGACGACAACGATGCGGGAATAAGTTAACGATGGGTTGCCGGAATGGGGTGAATTGACGCGCAAACGGCACGACGGTTTCGAACCACCTTTCACAACCAGGGATGCACGTGAACGACTACGACGCGTTGCGCGATTATCTGAAGAAACAAACCCTCCCGGAATTCGTGTTGAGCTTCGACCGGATCGAGGAGATCATCGACGCGGCGCTGCCGCGCGCGGCACATCGCGCGTCGTGGTGGGAGACGTTGCGCAGTCCGCAGGAAAAGATGCCGCAACGCGGGGCCTGTCTCGCCGGCGGCTACATTGCCACACGGCTTGCGGACGGGAAGAGTGTGCGGTTCAAGCGGATGAAGTAGAGTTTTGGCTTGTAAAGTGCGCTACGCCGCAACCATCACCCGTGAAAGCGGGGTGATCCAGTATTCCGAAACGTTCGTGATCAGCCGTGGCCTCGCAGTTTACTCGATACCCGCTTTCGCGGGTATGACGTCAAACAGTGGATCAGCGCGGGACGTCACAACAACGGCGGCGATGGTAGCTTAACTCGCCGCCTCAAGCCGTTCTTCGGTGAGAAGCCGCATCGCGGCGTCGGCGTCCATGGGCTCGCCGAACGCAAAGCCTTGGGCGTATTCGCAGCCGAGCTGGTAAAGCTCCACCGCGTCGGAATCGGTCTCCGCGCCCTCGGCGACCACGTCCATGCCGAGGTCGTGCGCCAGCGCGATGATCGATTTCAGGATCACCGGCCGTGTGCCGCGGCTGGTGGTGCGCACGAACGACTGGTCGATCTTGATGGTGTCGAACGGGAAGCGCTGCAGATAAGCCAGCGACGAATGGCCGGTGCCGAAATCGTCCAGCGACAGGCCTGTGCCGAGTTCACGGATCCGCGTCAGCATCTGCGCCGCGTGCTCCGGATTTTCCATGACCAGCGATTCCGTCAGTTCCAGCTTCAGCGTGCCGCGCGCCACCGACGAGCGCGACAGCACGGTGCGGATGTCGTGGATCAGATCATGCCGCAATAACTGCCGCGAGGAGACGTTGACGCTGGCGAAGATCGGTTCGCGCGAACGCATCGCGCGCTGCCAGATCGCAAGCTGCTTCGCGGTCTGGTCCATCACGAACATGCCGAGATCGACGATCAGGCCGATTTCCTCGGCGATCGAGATGAATTCCACCGGCGACATCCGTCCCAGTTTTGGATGGTCCCAGCGCGCCAGCGCTTCGAAGCCGGCAATCGAGCGATCTTCCAGCCGCACGATCGGCTGATACAGGATGGTGATTTCCTCGCGCTCGATGGCGCGGCGCAATTCGGATTCGAGCGTCAGCCGGTCGGTCTTGCGCGCGCGCATCGCCGGCTTGTAGACGTCGATGCGGTCGCCGCCGATGCGCTTGGAATGATACATCGCCAGCTCGGCATCCTTGATGATCTCGTCGGACAATTGCGTCTGCGGATCGCTCAGCGCCAGACCGATCGAGGCGGTCAGGAAAATCTCGCGGTCGTTGAAGGCGATCGGCGCGCGGATGGTTTTGCGGATGGTCTCGGCGAAAGCGGTGATGCGCGCCGGGTCCTGTTCCGACATCAGGATCAGCCCGAACTGGTCGCCGGCAAGCCGCGCCAGCGTGTCCTGCGGCTTCAGGATGCGGGTCAGCCGCCGCGCCAGCGTCAGCAGGATCGAATCGCCGACCGCGATGCCGACGGAGTCGTTGACCTGCTTGAAGCGGTCGAGATCGATCACCATCAGCGTCGGCCGCAGGTTCGGCATAGTCTTGGCGAAATTGGCCACCGCGCCAAGGCGGTCGATGAATAATTTGCGGTTCGGCAGGCCGGTGAGATTGTCATGCACCGAATCGTGCAGCAGGCGCTCCTCGGCGTTCTTGGTTTCGGTCACGTCCGTCAACGTGCCGACCACGCGCGAGACTTCACCGTCGGAGCCGACCACGGGGCGCGCCTTCAGCGCGAACCACATGAAATGGCCGTCGGGCGTGCGCAGCCGGAAATCCTGCACCAGCCGGCCGCGGCGCTGGTCGAGCACGCTGTCCAGCGCGGCGCGGAAACGGTCCTGATCGAGCGGGTGCAGCACTTCGAGCCATTTCGCGGCGGGGCCTTCCAGCGTGCCGCGTTTTAATCCGAGCAGGCTTTCGGTCTCGGGGCTGGTGAAGACCTTGTCGGCCGAAACGTCCCAGTCCCAGATCAGGTCGCCGGAGCCGGTCAGCGCCAGCGCGCGGCGCTCGACGTCGGAGACCACGCCCGTGGTCGCGCCGCCGCCCGCGAAGGCGTGCTGCATCACCGTAAATCCAATCAGCATCACGATCAGCACCAGGCCGCCGAGCAGCGCCGGGCCGACGATGTCGTTGGTGACGCTGCCGGCCACCGTCATGCCGGCCGCGATCACCCAGACCACCAGCAGGAACCAGGTCGGGATCAGCAGCACCGCGCGGTCGAACCCATGGGTCGACAGATAGACGATCAGCGCGAAGCCGGCGAACGCGATCAACACCAGCGACATCCGCGCGATGCCTGAGGCGACCGCGGGATCGAACAGCGCCAGCGCCACCAGCGAGCCGAGAAAGGCCAGCCAGCCCACGGTGATATGGGAATAGCGCACATGCCAGCGGCTGAGATTGAGATAGGCGAACAAAAACACCAATAGCGTCGCGGCCAGGATCGCTTCGCCCGCCGCGCGCCAGACCCGCTCGGCATTGTTCGACATATCGAGCACCTTGCCCCAGAAGCCGAAATCGACGCCGATATAGACCAGCACCGCCCACGCCAGCGCGGCGGCGGCGGGAAACATGATGCTGCCCTTGACCACGAACAGGATGGTCAGCACCAGCGCCAGCAATCCGGAAATACCGATCACGATGCCCTGATACAGCGTGAACGAGTTGACCTTGTCCTTGTAGGCGTCCGGTTCCCACAGATAGAGCTGCGGCAATTTATCGGTGCGCAATTCCGCGACAAAGGTGATGACGGCGCCGGGATCGAGCGTGATGCGGAAGATGTCCGCGGTGGCGCTCTCCTGGCGTTCGGGACGGTCGCCGGTCGACGGCGTGATGGTCGCGATACGCGACAATCCGAGATCGGGCCACAACAGCCCCGACGACACGATGCGATAATGCGGCGCAACGATCAGGCGGTCGAGTTGGTCGTCGGTGTTGTTGGCGAGCGCGAACACCACCCAGTTCTGTCCGCCTTCGCGGGCGCGGACTTCGATGCGGCGGACGATGCCGTCGGTGCCCGGCGCGGTGGAGACCTGAATGCGGTCGGTGTCGCTGCGCTGATGATCGAGTACGGCGGTGAGGTCGATCGCGGGCGCATCACTGCGGACGCTGACCGCGTCGATGGCGCGCGCCGGCGATGCGGCGGCAAAAATCATGAGGCCCAGCGCGAGGGGCGCGAGGCACCTGATCAGACGCAATGTCAGTTCTCCGCGATCAACGAAATTGCCAGGCGAAGCGAACTGCCCGACGCTGCGGGATAAATGACATGAAAGCGAAGGAAATCAAAGGGTTTCCAGCCGCGTTGCGCTCCCGGGCGCTAAGCGACCAACACAATTTTGCCAATATGTTCGCTGGTTTCCATGCGCCGATGGGCGTCGGCGGCCTTTTCCAGCGGGAACGTGCTGTCCATCAGGGGTTTAATGCGCCCTTCGTGCAGCAGCGGCATCACCTTGGCCTCGATCGCGGCGACCATTGCCGCCTTGTCCGCATTACTACGGGGGCGCAGCGTGGAGCCGGTGTGGTGCAGCCTTTTCACCATCAGCTTGGCAAAATTAACATTTGCCTTGGGTCCGCCGAGGAAGGCGATCTGGACCACGCGCCCTTCGATCGCGGCAGCGTCGTAATTGCGCTCGATATAATCACCGCCGACCATGTCGAGAATGACGTTGACGCCGGCGCCCGAAGTCGCCGTCTTCACTTCAGCGACGAAGTCTTCGGTCTTGTAGTTGATCGCGTGGTCGGCGCCGAGCTTGAGACACGCATCGGCCTTGTCTTTCGATCCGACGGTCACGATCACCTTGGCGCCAAAGGCCTTGGCCAACTGGATCGCCATGGTGCCGATGCCGGACGAGCCGCCGTGGATCAACAGCGTCTCGCCGGCCTTCAGCGCCCCTCGCTCAAACACATTGTGCCAGACCGTCATCAGCGTTTCCGGAATGGCGCCGGCCTCTTGCATCGACAACACCGAAGGCACCGCCATCGCCTGGGCATCCTGCGCGATGCAATATTGCGCGTAACCGCCGCCGGCCACCAGCGACATCACCTTGTCGCCGACCTTGTGCTTGGTGGCGCCGGGCCCGACCGCGACGACTTCACCCGCGACTTCCAGGCCTGGCAAATCGCTGGCGCCGGGCGGCGGCGGGTAGCTGCCGGATCGCTGCGCAACATCGGGACGGTTGACGCCCGCGGCCGCGACCTTAATCAGGATTTCGCCCGGGCCGGGCACCGGCACCGCGCGGGTCTCGGGCACAAGCACTTCCGGGCCGCCGGGCTTGCTGATGCCGATCACGGTCATTTGCGCGGGCAGCTTTTCCATGGTTTTTCCTTGCGAAACGCGGGAGCCTAGACGAGGCACCTGATTAGCCAGCCGCGCTCCGACTGGCAACCGTTTCACCGATCGTTGAGGCACGGGAGGAGACATATGGCCATCGAGGACGACGACAAGCCGAGGAAGAAAATCACCCACGAGATCGGGCAGGACCTGTCGCTGCTGTCGGTCGAGGAACTGCACGAGCGCATCGCGCTGATGACCTCGGAGATCGAACGGCTGCAGCAGGCGGTGACCAAAAAGCGTGCTTCGAAGGATGCGGCGAATAGCTTTTTCAAATCGTAATCGCGGCGTTCGCCGGGACACCTGGAACGCGATCAATCCAAATGTGTTAGTGCCACAGACTGCGCGCGTATGTCGCCGCGAACCTCATCGACGCTTGGAATATAGGAGCGCGCGATGGAACGAATGTTCATCTTTGTGATGATCTTGTGGCTTGCAGCCTTCGAGACGGCCCACGCCCAAGTCAGCCCCCAACTCAGTCCCCCACTCAGTTCTGGGCCGAGTACCGCTGTTCCTTCTTCGATGACTGGCGGTGCAACGCAAGCGGGTCCCGGTGGAACGGGCCTGACGCAAACGCCCTGTTCAATATCAAGCACATTGGTCGGCGGTGCTGCGACAGCGCCCGGTTGCGCTTCCGACCCGTTGAGCGTGCCCAGCTTTAATGTGCCGGGTTCGTCCGCGATTTCTCCGGCCGGCTCGACGACGGGAGCCGCAACGGGATCGACAAGCGGTACCATCAGCGCCTCTCCGTCAATCAATCCTCAGACGGCCGCGCAATTGCCGGGCGAGGCCCCCAACACCGCGAAGGAAGGTCCGATTACCACGGCATCGCAGCCTGGCGCCGCCTCCACCGCTCTCTGCCATCCCGCGATACCTTCAACGGCGGGGGCGTTGAGTCCAGGCGATCTTTTCGGGGCTATTTCACCCAGCGGATGTTGATGGGCATCCAATTATTGGGATTTGTTTCTCAATCGATCGCTACGGGTTCATTCTCGATCAGCGCTCAAGCGCGGCGGGATGATGACAGTGACCGCAAAAGAATTTTGAATTTAACCCGTCATCCGCACTCGGCCAATGACCGACATGGCAAACGAAGCCTAAAGAAAATCCGTCATTTACGATTAATTAAGCTTTCTCGTTTATGACCTGGAGTGTCCTCTTTTGGACACCGAGTGGCTCCTGTCCACTCTGTTTGACGCCTCCCTGTTATCAACTTCAAAAGCCGCCGGAAACGGCGGCTCTTTTTTTGGGCGTCTTTGTCACCGCGTTGGAAACCATAAAATCTCTTGCGGCTGGACTCTCGCCTGCGGGCGCGCAATGATTTGTTCATCATAAGCCGGCGGGGTTTCAAGCCGGCAGCGTAAACAGTGGCGTGAGGCATTAACCATGTCGGACCGTTCGCAAGGCGAAACCGCTCTCGTGCAGTTCAGCGAGCGTCTTACCAACTCCGCGGCGTTCGGAACCCTGTTCCGGGAAGGCATGGATCTGGTCGAGGAGACCGCTGCCTATCTTGATGGGATCGGCCGCGCCGAAGCCAAGGCGCTCGATCGCTCCGTCAGCCTTACCTACGCGACAGAAAGCATGCGGCTGACCACGCGTCTGATGCAACTGGCGTCGTGGCTGTTGCTGCACCGCGCGGTGAAGGAAGGGGAGATGACGCTGACCCAGGCCAATCGCGAAAAGACCAAGGTCAAGCTCAGCGCAGCAGACCCCGGCACCAACGACATGATCGAAAAGCTGCCGCAACAATTGCAGGACCTGATCGCCCGTTCGATGGCGTTGCAAGCCAAGGTCCGCCGTCTCGATACCACCATCCACGCGCCGTCTGCGGAACGTTCCGCAATCGGCAATCCGCTGGTGCCGCAGCTCAATCGCCTGAAGGCAGCATTCGAGCGCTGAAGGCGGCTGAGGCGGGGATCGGCTCAAGCGCGCGATCTGTCTGCTCTTTTCGGCGAAATCTTTGACCGGGCGACAGGTTTGCTGCTCGACAGTGACAGCTCATTGAAGAAAGCGCGTGTTCGTGCCGTCGCGCCTGGACCCGGATGAAATCGGATGGTCTGTGCGGTCACATCGCTTCCACCGCTCTTCAATTTGATTGATGCGACCGGCCGCCCTTTCTCGTCGGTCACAATGACCGGCGGGTTGCTTGCGGATGCCCATCTATCGCCCCATTGCATCAGGGCGACGATGGCCGGCAGCAGCGCGCGACCTTTATCAGCGAGCTGATAGACAGGACGCCTCTCGGACCCGCCCCGCTCAAGGATGCCGTTCGCCGCGAGACGCTCCAGTCGCACCGAGAGAATATTTTTTGCGATGCCGAGACTCTTCTGGAAGTCGCCGAAGCGGCGAATGCCGAGGAATACGTCGCGAACAATCAGCAGCGTCCACCAGTCCCCCACAACCTCCAGGGTCCGCGCCAACGAACAGTTCAGTTCCGAAAGATCCGTCTTGCCGGGCATGGTTGCACAGTGAAACCTTTTGTCGTATGGTTTCACTCTGCAACTAAATTTGCGTCCGAGCAACAGGAGTTGGGAATGACTGACGTTCCGGCGAGAGTTGATCTTGGTTTGGCGATGGACGACGGGGAGGTTGGTTCGAATTTAACCGCCGGCGGCGGCGCGGTCGCGCTGGGATCCCTCGGCGTCACCGCAACGAGCGTGCTTTATGCGCTTTCACCACCTGCCGCGGCGCTGCCGACGCAGCCCTTCGATCAAGCACTGGCGCTGGCCGGTGCTGTCGCCGGTGCGCGCACCATGTCTGGGGCCGGCACTATCGGTATTTTTTCGGATATCGTGATGGCGGTGGGTGCGCTTCTTGTCGCGCTTGAACTAGCCCGGCGTGGAAGAGGTCTTGCGGTCGCCGGCTGGATCGCGATCCTTTTGAGTATTGTCGTCTTTACTTTCGTCGATGCGATCGTGGGCTATATGCTGGGCCCGGTTGCCGCGATGCGGGATGGTGCGGGCGCGTTTGCGGGATTCAAGCGTCTGTTTGACGTGCTGTTTCTTTTGGGAACGACGGCATTCGGAGCCGGCGCCGTGCTCGCATTGACGAGTGAAATGCGGTCGACAGCGCCGATCGCGAGCAAGCCCGTCGCGCTCGCAGGCGCGTTGACAGGATTGGCCGGCGTGCTGGCCGCAGGGGCCTGTTTCGCAGGCCTTCCGCTGGAACAGGGCGTCGGCATCAGTATTGGTCTCGGTTCAGCAGTTTTCGTCGCGATTGGCGTGCAGATCATGCTGAAACCGCATTAGCGGTGCCGTGGCGCTCGCGAAGCGCAGCCCGGGCTTCGATACGAAAAACGCCCCTGACCAAGCAGGGGCGTTTTGATATCTGGGCTCAACTAAGAGGCTCACGAAGCTAAGAGGCTCAGGAAGCCTCAATCCTTCTTGAGGAAACCCGAAAACTTCTTCTGGAACCGCGACACGCGGCCGCCGCGATCGAGCATCTGCTGGGTGCCGCCGGTCCAGGCCGGATGCGACTTGGAGTCGATATCGAGGTTCAGCTTGTCGCCTGCCTTGCCCCAAGTCGAGCGCGTCTGGTATTCGGTGCCATCGGTCATTACGACCGTAATCATATGATATTCCGGGTGAATTTCGGCTTTCATGGCAGATCCTTCGGCGCGCCGGCGCCTGTCTCGGAGATGGCTGTGGGGACGGATTTGGGTCGCTCTATAACGCAGCAGGCCCGGCAAAACAAGCCGAGTATCTTCCCGGATTCGTGTCTTCTAAGGATTTGCCAGCGGTGGCGGCGGGGCCTATCTGGGGACGGCAAAGCGATTGGTCAGATCTCATGAGCGCAGTGGAACGACTTGACGACCGGAGTGGCGAAACGCCGCCGTTGCCCGATCCGGCGCCGGCAGCGGCCATCGACGTTGCACTGACGCAATCGCCGGCCAGGAGCAGCGCGCGGCTTCGTCCGCTGTTGGCGCTGGCGCCCTATGTGGCGCGTTATCGCTGGCGCGCGATTCTGGCGTTGATCTCGCTGACGGTTGCCGCGATTACGACGCTGGTGGTGCCGGTCGCGGTGCGGCGGATGATCGATTTCGGGTTCACCCCCAAAGGCATCGCCATGATCAACAGCTATTTCAGCGTGATGATCGCGGTGGTCGCGGTGCTTGCGGCCGCCAGTGCGTCGCGGTTCTATCTGGTGATGACCATCGGCGAGCGCATCGTCGCCGATCTGCGCCGCGATGTGTTCGCTCACCTGATTTCGCTGTCGCCGGCCTTCTTCGATTCCGCGCGCAGCGGCGAACTGATCTCGCGGCTCACCGCCGACACCACCCAGATCAAATCCGCGGCCGGCGCATCGGTGTCGATCGCGCTGCGCAATTTCATGCTGTTCGTCGGCGCTGCCGCGATGATGGTGATCACCAGCCCACGGCTTTCGGGCTTCGTGCTGCTGGCAATTCCGGTGATCGTGATTCCGCTGGTGGCGTTCGGCCGCTGGGTGCGACGGTTGTCGCGCAACGCCCAGGATACGCTGGCGGAAGCCACCGCCTATGCTTCCGAGCTGGTCGGCGCCATCCGAACCGTACAGGCTTATACCAGTGAGCGGCTGGCCAATGCGCGCTTCGGCGGTGAAGTCGAACAGGCCTATGAAGCGGCGCGCAGTTCGACCCGGGCGCGTGCGGTTCTGACCGCGATCATCATCTTCATCGTCTTTACCAGCGTCGTGGCGATCCTGTGGGTCGGATCGCACGATGTGCTGACCGGCTCCATCACCCCAGGCCGGCTCGGCCAGTTCATCCTCTATGCGGCTTTCGCCGCGGCCGGGCTTGGCCAGCTCAGCGAGGTCTGGGGCGAGGTTTCGGCCGCCTCCGGCGCGTCGGAGCGATTGTTCGAAATTCTTCGCGTCAAGTCGGCCATAACGGCGCCGGCATCGCCGCGCGCGTTGCCGGTGCCGGCACGTGGCGACGTCAACTTCGAGAACGTCTGCTTCGCCTATCCGACGCGGCCGGACGCGCTCGCGGTCGATGGCGTTTCGCTGTCGGTCCGCGCCGGCGAGAAGGTCGCGATCGTCGGCCCGTCAGGCGCGGGCAAGAGCACGCTGTTTCATTTGCTGCTGCGGTTCTACGATCCCGCATCCGGCACAATCTCGCTCGACGGCGTTCCGATCAAATCGGCCGATCCGCACGAGGTGCGCTCGCGCATCGCGTTGGTGCCGCAGGACTCCGTGGCTTTCGCCGCGAGCGCGCGCGAGAACATCCGTTTCGGCCGGCCCGACGCAACCGATGCCGAGGTCGAACGCGCCTCGGATCTTGCCCACGCCACCGAATTCATCCGCCGCCTGCCTGGCGGATTCGACGCGCAGCTTGGCGAGCGCGGTGTCACGTTGTCGGGCGGCCAGCGCCAGCGCATCGCGATCGCGCGCGCCATCCTTCGCGACGCGCCGTTGCTGCTGCTCGACGAAGCCACCTCCGCGCTCGATGCGGAATCCGAGACGCTGGTACAGACCGCGCTGGAGGAATTGATGCGTCATCGCACCACGCTGGTGATCGCGCATCGCCTCGCCACCGTATTGTCGTGCGACCGGATCATGGTGATGGATCGGGGCCGCATCGTCGAACAGGGCACCCACGCCTCGCTGGTTGCCGCCAACGGGCTTTATGCGCGATTGGCACGGCTGCAGTTCGAGGGGATTTGAGAGCTTGCCGGTTACGGCGTACAGCCGTTCGGCGTAGAAGCCGTCATCACCTGCGAAAGCGGGTGATCCAGTATTCCAGGGTGCCTCGTCTTATCTCGAACGTCGGCGATTACTGGATGACGGCGGGACGTGAGGATGCGCCCGTCAACAACACTCACGGCTCCACTCCATCCGCAGCACCGGCCGGCCCGATGTCGGATTCACGTCGCCGCCGGCATGGGCAAAACCGTTGCGCTCGTAGAAGCGGATGGCTCTGATGTTGTCGGTGTTGACCAACAGCGTGATGTGATCAGGTGAAAGCCGCTTCGCCTCATCGACCAGCGTGGTGGCGAGTTCCGAACCCCAGTGATCGGGTGCGACGACCAACTGATCGAGATAGCCCTTGAGATCGATGGTCACGAACCCGATCAGCGTATCGGTCTGTTCGGCCACCACGATGTTGGCATTCGGCACCAATTCGTTGCGCCAACGCTCGCGCCACCACGTCACGCGCGCGGCGAAATCGATCGAGGGATAGGCCTGCTGCCACGTTTCAAGCCACAGCGCGATCGCGGCTTCTTCGTCCTCGGCGCGATAGGGGCGCAAGTGAAAGGAAGTGCTCAAGGCTAGACCGTCATGCCCGCGCTCGTCGCGGGCATCCACGTCTTTCTTTCCAATGACGCGGCAAGACATGGACGGCCGGGACAAGCCCGGCCATGACGATGTTGGAGATTATTTAGCAAATCGGCCACTCAGCGTTCCGTCAGCTTCAGCTCGATGCGGCGGTTGCGCTTGTAGGCGTCTTCGGTTTGCGCCGTATCAAGCGGCTGGAATTCCGCAAAGCCTGCCGCGACCAGCCGCTGCGCCGGCACGCCGAGCGAGACCAGATACTGCACCACAGAGATTGCGCGCGCCGACGACAATTCCCAGTTCGACTTGAACAGCGGGCTGTTGATCGGCCTCACATCGGTATGGCCATCGACCCGCAGCACCCAGGCGATTTCGCCCGGAATTTGTTTGTCGAGATCGATCAGCGCGGTCGCCAGCTTGTCGAGTTCGGTGCGCCCTTCGGGCAGCAATTGCGCCTGTCCGGTGTCGAAGAACACTTCAGACTGGAACACGAAGCGGTCGCCGACGATCCGGATATCCGGCCGGTTGCCGAGAATGGTGCGAAGCCGGCCGAAGAATTCCGAACGGTAGCGCGACAATTCCTGCACCCGCTGCGCCAAAGCGACGTTCAGCCGCTGGCCGAGATCGGCGATCCGCCCCTGCGATTCCTTGTCGCGTTTCTCCGAGGCATCGAGCGCTTCTTCAAGCGCCGCGAGCTGCCGGCGCAGGGCGCTGATCTGCTGGTTCAGCACCTCGATCTGCGCCAGCGCGCGCGACGAAACCTGCTTTTCGGAATCCAGCGCCTTGTTGAGTTCGGTGGCGCGGCCGGCGGCGTCGCTGCCCGCGCCGGCGAGGCCTTCATAGAGGCCCTTGATCCGGTCACGCTCTCCCTCGGCTGACGCCAATCCGGCCTTGAGTTGCGAGACCTGGTCGTCGAGATTGAGTTTGCCGAGTTTTTCCAGCGACAACAGATCGTTCAACTGCGCGATCCTGGCGTTGAGCTGTTCCAGCGCCTTGTCCTTGCCGGTGACCTCCTGCGACAGGAAGAACTGCACCACCAGGAACACCGAGAGCAGAAACACGATCGAGAGCACCAGCGTCGACAGCGCGTCGACAAAGCCCGGCCAGTAATTGAATCCGGATTCGTTGCGGCGAGCGCGGGCAAGGGCCATGTGGTCTCTCCATCCAAACTAAAGCATTGCGGCATCGGGACCGCGCTCCCTCTCCCACCCAACTCGGTTTACCCGAGTTGGGCATTATAATTGTCGAAGTCGGATATATCCGACTTCGATTGGGAGAGGGTTGGGGTGAGGGGGTTACGGTCTATCGATAGGCCGTAACCCCTCACCCGGATCGCAAGGGCGATCTTACCTCTCCCAATAGGAGAGGTAAGACCAAATTCGCCGCACCACTTCCAAACTCATAAGCAAATTCTAATTCTTCTCAGGTTGACGCGCGATCCGCTCGAGCAATTTCTTGATCTCGCGGTTCTGTTCGCCCTGGCCATCGGCCCATTCGCGGATCATCTGCTGTTCGGTCCGCATGTGCGCGACCAGACCCTGAATGGCCTCGGCAAGATTGGCCATCGCCGACGTGGTGCCGCGGTTATTGCCGCCTTCCTCCATGGTCGAACGCAGCCGTTCGATGGCGTTCTGCAGGTCGCCGCTGGCGCCGGCGGCGGTCTCGCCGGAATATTCGCGCACCGTGGAAGCGAGCCAGTCTTCAAGGTCGGTATAAAACCGGTTCTGCGCCTGGCTCGACTGCAAATCGAGAAAGCCGAGAATCAGCGAGCCGGCGAGTCCGAACAGCGACGACGAAAACGAAATGCCCATGCCGCCGAGCGGCGCGGCGAGGCCTTCTTTCAGCGTATCGAACAAGGCGCCGGCATCGCCGCCGACCTTCAGGCCGTCGATCACCTTGCCGACCGAACCTACGGTTTCGATCAAGCCCCAGAAGGTGCCGAGCAGCCCGAGGAACACCAGAAGGCCTGTCATGTAGCGGGAAATGTCGCGGGCCTCATCGAGCCGGGTGGCGATGGAATCCAGCAGATGCCGCATGGTCTGTTGCGAGATCGTCATTCGGCCGCTGCGCTCGCCGCCGAGGATCGCCGCCATCGGCGCCAGCAAAGTGGGGCGCCGGTCGATCGCGAGGCCGGGATCGGCGATGCGGAAGTTGTTAACCCAGGCGACCTCGGGATAGAGCCGGATCACCTGGCGAAACGACAGGATGATGCCGATCGCCAGCACCGCGCCGATCAGCGCGTTCAGGCCGGGATTGGCGAAGAACGCCAGCACGATCTGCTTGTAGAGCACCACCATCACCAGCCCGCACAGCACCAGGAACACCAGCATCCGAACCAGGAAAATCCGTGGCGAGGACAGCTTGCTCAGTTCGATTTCCATCGCGGAGCGGGAAGAGGGGCCTGACTGCATCGGCTGATTGTTACCTGTTGCGAGGGGAGCGGCTTTTGCGAGGGGAGCAGTTTCCGGCACCAATATGGCACAGCGGTGCCGGGAGAAAAGGCCAGTTGCGTCTCCTTGGGGACAGGAACAGGGAACTTCGGCGTAAAACCGGGCTTAGACTAGCAGTGTATTTCATAAATCTTTGACATCCCCCCGCGATTAACGGGCTTTTGCATGATCGTTTTGTATTCCGAGGCCCTTGCTGCGATCGCGCTGTGCCTGTTGGCCCTGATGGCTGGTGCATGGATGGCGCAGCAGCGCACTGGCAATTCCGGTCGGGTCGACACCATCCGGACGTTCTCGCGCGGGCCGGTCGGCGCCGGCGGCGCATTGTGGCCGGTTGCGGATGTCGCGCCGGGCGCGCGCCATCGCGACTATCAGTCGCCCACCAGCATGTTCTTTCCGCTGCCACCGCAAGAGGGAGTGGTCACATGAGCTTCGTATCCAGGATTATCGGCACTGCGGAGCGGGTGCCGCTGCCGGACGTCATCATTCGCGCCGCCGTCCAGCGGCTGTGCTCGCGCACCGCGACCCGGCTGGCCAGCGGTAACGCGGAAAGCGACGCCTCGTTCGCCGGCGAAATGGCGGCACGCGCCGTTGCCGAATGCAGCGGCGAGGCCAATGCCCGGCATGTCGAGGTGCCGGCGGCCTTCTTTGCTCACGTGCTCGGCCCGAACCGAAAATACTCGTCGTGTTTCTATAAGGAGCCGGCGTCGACGCTGCGGGAGGCCGAGGAAGAAGCGCTGCGCCAGACCGTCGAGCACGCCGGTCTCGCTGACGGGCAATCGATCCTCGAACTTGGCTGCGGCTGGGGTTCGCTGTCGCTGTGGATGGCGCGGCAATTTCCGAAATCCGAAATCACCGCGGTGTCGAATTCGCGGTCGCAGTGCGAATATATCGAGCGCGAGGCCGTGGCGCGCGGTTTGAAAAATCTTCGCGTGGTCACGCAAGACATGAACGTGTTCGACCCGGAGCGCCGGTTCGACCGCATCGTGTCGGTTGAAGTGTTCGAGCACATGATGAACTGGCGTGAATTGATGTCGCGGGTGAGGTCGTGGCTTGCGCCGGACGGCCGCTTCTTCATGCATATCTTCACCCATCGCTCCGGCGCCTATCTGTTCGATCGCACTGACGGGGAAGACTGGGTCCCCCAGCATTTTTTCACCGGCGGCGTGATGCCGAGCCATCATCTGATCCGGCAATATGCCGATCTGTTCGAGGTCGAGAAGGAGTGGCGCTGGAGCGGCACGCATTATCAGCGCACCTCGCTCGACTGGCTCGGCAATTTTGACTCTCACCGTGACGAGATCGAAAGCATTCTTCGCACGGTGTACGGCAGCGACACCGCGTTGTGGATGCGGCGCTGGCGCTGGTTCTTCCTCGCCATCGCAGGGCTGTTCGGCTACGACGACGGCAGCGAATGGGGCGTCAGCCATTACCGGATGAAAGCAGCAGGCTGAGGGCTTGTTGGCGCCGGCCGATTCGTTGCAACGTCCCTCACAATCTTGCGCGATGGTGTCTTCTCAAGAACTTAAAATGGTTTTTGTTTCTGGAAGCGCTCCCTTCCAGGGCGGAACCCGGACCCGCGACAATATGGCCGACCGTGAAATAGCTGTTTGGTCAGTGCGATAGCCGCGTGTGACATTGCGCCGCCCGCAGTCTGCGTTGCATCGCAACAAGGTTTTCTTATCCTGCCGTCATCAAGAGCGCGGGTGTCTTCGCGTCACGCGAACTTCCGATTCGCAATCGAACACAAACTTGGGGCGATGGTCTAATGTCAGGATTTCGTGCGCAATCGGCATGCATTGCATTGATGCTTGCTGCCGTGGCGCCTCTGCTTGCCGGATGCGATGAACCGACTTCGGCTTCGGCCGCGGCGCAATCGTCCGAACCCGACGTCAGTATCGTCGCCGTCAAGCCGCAGCCACGCGCGATGGTGCGCGAACTGCCGGGGCGGATCGCGCCGACACGCGTTTCCGACGTCCGTCCGCGCGTCTCCGGCATCGTGGTCCAGCGGATGTTCAGTCAGGGCAGTGAGGTCAAGGCTGGCGATCCGCTTTACCAGATCGATCCCAGACCCTTTGAAGTCGAGGTCCAGTCCAACGAGGCCGCGCTCGCCAGGGCCAAGGCCGTGCTCGAACAGGCTTCGCAGCACGCGCGCCGGATCGCCACCCTGACAGCTCAACGCTCGGCCCCCGAAGCGGAGAATGAGAAAGCTATCGCTGCCCAGCGCCAGGCGGAAGCCGATGTCGAAGGCCGCAAAGCCGACGTTGCGCGCGCCAAACTCAACCTCGACTATGCGACGATCCGCGCGCCGATCGATGGCATCGTCGGCGCCGCGCTGGTCAGCGAGGGCGCGCTCGTCGTGCAGAACGAGACCGCTGGTCTCGCGACGATTCAGCAGCTCGATCCGATCTACGCCGACTTCACGCAATCGGTCACCGAGCTTAATCAGCTTCGGCGCGCCTTTGAGAACGGTGATCTCGACCGCATCGCGCCCGGCGCGGCCAAGGTCCGCCTGGTTCTCGACGACGGAACGATCTACGAGAACGCCGGCAAATTGCTGTTCTCGGAGGCCAAGGTCGATGCCCATACCGGGCAGGTGACGCTGCGCGGACAATTCCCAAATCCGAAGCGCGAACTTTTGCCCGGCATGTATCTTCGCGTGCTGATCGAGCAGGGTATCGATACCGACGCCATCGCCGTGCCGCAGCAGGCAATCCAGCGCAATAGCGGGGGCGGCAGCGAAGTGTTCGTGGTCAAGGACGACAACCGCGTCGCGACGCAAGCCGTTCGCACCGGATCGCTGCAGGGCGGCCAATGGTTTGTCACCGAAGGATTGAAAGCCGGCGACAAGGTCGTGGTCGAAGGCTTCCAGAAGTTCGCTGCCGGCGACAAGGTCAGACCTGAGAACTGGACCGAAGCGGATGCTTCCACGGACACGGCTCCGGATGCGAAGCTGATCAAGCAAGCGCATCAGTGATATCCGATGCCCAGCTTCTTCATTGACAGGCCGATCTTCGCCTGGGTCGTCGCACTTTTCATCTGCCTGATCGGCGCGATCTCGATTCCGCTGCTTGCGGTCGCGCAATATCCGATCATCGCGCCGCCATCGATATCGATCAGCACCAGCTATCCCGGCGCGTCGCCGGAGAACCTCTACAACAGCGTCACGCGGCTGATCGAAGAGGAGCTCAATGGTGCGTCCGGCATCCTGAATTTCGAATCCACCAGCGACTCGCTTGGGCAGGTCGAAATCACCGCCAACTTCGTGCCGGGCACCGACACCGGCGCGGCGTCGGTGGAGGTCCAGAACCGCCTCAAGCGCGTTGAAGCACGTTTGCCGCGTGCGGTGATCCAGCAGGGCATCCTGGTCGAGGAAGCTTCCAGCGCGGTATTGCAGATCATCACGCTGCGTTCGACCGACGGCAGCCTCGACGAGGTCGGACTCGGCGACTTCATGATCCGCAGCGTGCTCGGCGAGATCAGGCGCATCCCGGGCGTCGGACGCGCCACGCTGTATTCCACGGAGCGATCGCTGCGAATATGGATCGATCCGGCCAGGCTCGTCGGCTACGGCCTGACAGCGGATGACGTGACCCAAGCGATCAACGCCCAGAATGCCCAAGTCGCATCGGGAAGCATCGGCGCTGAGCCGAGTACACCGGAGCAGAAGATATCGGCGCTTGTCCTGGTAAAAGGCCAGCTCAGTTCGCCGGACGAATTCGGATCGATCATGTTGCGTGCAAATCCGGACGGTTCGACCGTCCGGCTGCGCGACGTCGCCCGAATCGAAATCGGCGGCATGGGTTATCAATTTACCACGCGGCTCAATGGTCAGCCGACTGCGGGCCTTTCGGTGCTGCTGTCGCCGACCGGCAATGCGCTCGCCACCGCAAACGCCGTCGAAACCAAGATGAAGGAGTTGTCACGGTTCTTCCCCGCCAATATCGCGTACGATATTCCCTACAACATCACGCCGGTTGTAAAGGCCTCGATTGAAAAGGTTTTGTCGACGCTGGTCGAAGCGGTGGTGCTCGTGTTCATCGTGATGTTCCTGTTTTTGCAGAACATCCGCTACACCATCATTCCGACCATCGTGGTTCCGGTCGCCTTGCTCGGCACCTGTGCCGTGCTGTTGCTCGCCGGCTTCTCCATCAACATGCTGACGATGTTCGGCATGGTGCTGGCGGTCGGCATCCTGGTCGACGATGCCATCGTCGTGGTCGAGAACGTCGAGCGCATCATGGCGGAGGAGGGGCTGCCGCCGAAGGAAGCGACGCGCAAAGCAATGGCGCAGATATCGGGCGCCATCATCGGCATCACGCTGGTGCTGATCGCCGTGTTCGTGCCGATGGCCTTTTTCCCGGGATCGGTCGGCATCATCTACCGGCAGTTCTCCGTCACCATGGTCGCCGCCATTGCTTTTTCGGCGCTGCTCGCGATGTCGCTGACGCCAGCCCTCTGCGCGACGCTTCTCAAACCGGTCACCGCCGGCCACGGCCATGCCCGCAAGGGCGTGTTCGGCTGGTTCAACCGCGGCCTGGATACCGTGAAGGGGCGCTACGCCGGCACGGTGGGCTGGTTGCTCAAGCGCACCGGGCGGCTGATGCTGATCTACGCCGCACTTCTGATCGGATTGACCTGGGCCTTCGTCCGGTTGCCCGGCGGCTTTCTGCCGGTTGACGATCAGGGTTTCATCACCACCGACGTACAGACGCCGTCCGACTCGTCGTTCGCTCGTACCGAGGCAGCGGTCGAAAAGGTCGAGAAATATCTGGCGCAACGCGCAGGTGTCGAGAATGTGACGTTCCTCA
Source organism: Bradyrhizobium sp. (assembly GCA_028290305.1). The sequence goes on along the minus strand of JAQGKC010000146.1, from coordinate 77,750 downwards.
CCGGCTTTAGCTTTCTCGGCCAGGGCATGAACACGGCGCAGGCCTTCATCTCGTTGAAGGACTGGTCGGAGCGCCCGGCGAAGGATTCCGCCGCCGCGATCGTGGCCGACATCAACAAGGAGCTGTCGTCGATCCGTGACGCCAAGATTTCCGCGCTGCAGCCGCCGCCGATCGACAATCTCGGCAATTCCTCGGGCTTCAGCTTCCGCCTGCAGGATCGTGGGCAGAAGGGCTATCCGGCGCTGGTCAGTGCCGCCGACCGCCTGATCGCCGATGCCAATGCGAGTCCGGTTCTGCAGAAGGTCTATATCGAAGGTCTGCCGCCCGCGCCGCAGGTCAATCTCGCGATCGACCGCGAGAAGGCCGGCGCGTTCGGCGTCACCTTCGAGGATATCAACAACACGATCTCCACCAACCTCGGATCGAATTACATCAACGACTTTCCAAATCGTGGCCGGATGCAGCGTGTGATCGTGCAAGCTGACGGGAATAGCCGCATGAATGCGGACGACATCCTGAACTACAACGTGAAGAACAGCCGCGGCCAGTTGGTGCCGTTCTCCGCCTTTGCGTCCATCGAATGGTCGAAAGGGCCGACGCAGATCGCGGGATTTAATTTTTATCCGTCGGTGCGCATCAGCGGTGAAGCGAGGCCGGGTTACACCAGCGGCGATGCCATCGCCGAAATGGAGCGGCTCGCGAACCTGCTTCCTCGCGGCTTCGGCTATGAATGGACCGGGCAGTCGCTGCAGGAAAAACTCTCGGGCTCGCAGGCGCCGTTTCTGCTCGGCCTGTCGGCGCTGGTGGTGTTCCTTTGTCTCGCGGCGCTTTACGAAAGCTGGACCATACCGCTGGCGGTATTGCTGACGGTGCCGCTCGGTATCTGCGGCTCGGTGTTGGCGGCGACGCTGCGCGGCCTGCCGAACGATGTCTACTTCACGGTCGGCTTGATCACCATCATCGGGCTTGCGGCCAAGGACGCCATTCTCATCATCGAATTCGCCAGGGATTTGCGCGCGCAGGGCAAACCGCTGATCGAGGCAACCGTGGAAGCCTGCACCTTGCGCTTCCGCCCAATCCTCATGACGGGCCTGGCCTTCGTCTGCGGCGTGCTGCCGATGGTGATCGCGACCGGCGCCGGCGGCGCGAGCCAGCAGGCGCTCGGCACCGGCGTGATGGGCGGCATGATCGCGGTGGTCGTGCTCGCGCTGTTGATGGTGCCGGTGTTTTTCGTGACGGTGCAGCGGTTCCTGGCGCGGGATCGCGAAGCGGCGCCGCAGCCGAAGGGCGAGGTTTATGGACCGCCGGAGCCGGTGCAACAGTAACGGTCGTCATGCCCCGCGCAGGCGGCGCATCCAGTACTCCGTGACGCCGGAGTTGAGCGTCAGCGACGCGGAATACTGGATCATCCGCTGAAGCCTGCCATCGGGCGGCGCTTTGCGCCGACCCGGTGGCGGATGATGACGACAAACGGTGCCGGACGATTGTCGGATCAGCGCGGCTACTTCCTCAGCGGCTTCAGAATCTTCACCAGTTCGCCGTGGACGAATTCGTTGCCGCAGATCAAATTGCCGGTCTTGAGCGGATCATCATCGCCCGCAATGCCGCTGACGACGCCGCCGGCCTCGCGCACGAGAATTTGTCCGGCCGCCATATCCCATGGCTGCAGGTTGCGTTCCCAATATCCATCGAGGCGTCCGGCCGCGACGAAAGCCATGTCGAGCGAGGCGGCGCCGAACCGGCGCAGGCCGGCTACCTTGTTCTGAATTTCGGTCATCTCGGAACGTGACAGGTTGTGGTCGCCGCGTCCGATATGCGGCAGCCCGCAGGCGATCACGCATTCGTTGAGGTTACGCCGGCCGGCCACGCGCAGCCGCTGGTCATTGAGGAAGGCGCCCTTGCCGCGCTCGGCAATATAGAGGTCGTCGTTGGCCGGATTGTAGATCAGGCCCGCAATGACGGTGCCCTCGCGCTGCAGGCCGATCGAGATCGCGAATTGCGGAATGCCGTGCAGGAAATTCGTGGTGCCGTCGAGCGGATCGACAATCCAGGTATGGCTCTTGTCGTCGCCTTCGCGGGTGCCGCCTTCTTCGCCGATGAAACCGTAACCCGGCCTTGCCTTGGTGAGGTCGGTGTACAGCATCTCCTCGGCGCGCCTGTCGGCCATGGTGACGAAATTGGCCGGTCCCTTCAGCGACACCTGAAGATTTTCGACCTCGCCGAGGTCGCGCTTGAGACTGCGGCCGGCGCGGCGCGCGGCTTTCACCATGACGTTGATAAGGGCTGAATGCAGCATGATCTCGGCTTATGTTAAATTATGGAACGTTTATCTCGACGTTTCGACGGCGGGAAACGCGCTCCCTCTCCCGTTGGGAAAGGGTTGGGGTGAGGGGTTACAGATTCAGTGAGGTTCGAACCCCCTCACCCGGCGCTGTCCGGACGACGCGTCGCGTCGCCGTGAGCGCCGACCTCTCCCCGAGGGGGAGAGGTGAAAAAGCGCCCGATGTCGTAATCGAGCCCCGAACTGGGTGCCCTGTGGTTGTGGTGGCGTCAAGGCGGATCATTTGGTGGTGCCAAGCCATTTGCGCGCGGCCGCCTCGGCCTTGGCGCGATCCCCCGGGCTGAGATCGGCGAGGACCTCGTCGAGCATCGGGTCGCCCTTTCCGGCGGTTTTCGCGACAATGTGCCATTTCAGGGCCTCGATCTTGTCCATCGGCGCGCCCTGTCCGCTCACCAGCACCCGCGCGAGGCGGTTTTGTGCGATCGGACTGTTTTGCTGGGCGGCCTTGCGCAACAACGCCACCGCGGCGGCCTGGTTCTTCGGCGTACCGGTGCCGTTATAGAGCGCGATGGCGTATTCGACCTCGGCGTCGACGTTGTCGGCAAGCGATGCCGCCTGCAATAGCCGGACCGCCTTCTCGACGTCTTTCTCCACGCCGGTGCCCTCCTTGTAGAAGGTGGCAAGCGCGTATTGCGCTTCCGGATTGCCGGCGTCGGCGGCAAGGCGAAGCAATTCCGCCGAGCGTTTGAGGTCCTGCGGCAGCGTCTGTCCGTCGAGATAGAGCAGCGCGAGATTGTAGGCCGCCTTCGGGTTGCCGAGCTTGGCCGAGGACGCCAGCCATTTGACGGCTTCCTCGCGATTGACGGGACCGCCGCGCCCTTCGAGGCGAAACATCGCCAGCGCGAACATGGCCTCCCGGTCGCCCGCGTCTGCGGCGCGCTTGTACCAGTCGGCGGCTTTTGCATAGTCCAGCTTGACGCCCAGCGCATTGGCGTAAAGCTCGCCCAGCATCGTCATCGCCTTCGGATCGCTTCTCTCCTGCGCGCGCCTGGTCGCGAGATCGAATGCGGTTTTGTATTGTCCGCGCTGATAAGCGCCGTACACCAGATCGACATTGGGATCGTCAGGCGTGGGTGCAGGGGTCACGGTCGCGGTCGGCGCAACTGGGGTTGCCGCTGGTTTCGGCGTGGCGGCAGCAGCCGGGGGCTTTTTGACGACCTCGTGCGGTTTTGCCTTCGGCTTCGCGGCCGGTTTGTTTGCCGCCGGCGGCTTTTCAGCTCCGGGAGGCGACAGCGAGATTTGCGCCGCGGCGCTATTTGCCGCCAGCATCAGACAGCTCGCGAGGATCGGTATCGGACGCGGGATCTTCATTGCCGACGCTATCTCTGCTCGACCGTGGCTTTTCCGGACAAAGCGGCGTGCACCTGTCTGATCGTCTGCTCCACGTCCATCAATGCCGCCGCCGCGCCGCGCGGATCGGCCCAGATGAAATCGCCGACCAGGACGAAATCCGCGCCGGCCGCCGCGAATTCGCTGGCCTCCTCGCGTGATGCCGCAAAGCCGACACATGGCGGCTCGAACAGTTCGGCCCACCATTGCAGGCGTTCAGCGATCGCTTCGACGGAGGGCCGCTGTCCCTTCGCGTCGGGCTCGCCGAACAGCACGTAGTCCGCGCCGGCTTCGCCCGCGGCCATCGAGTCGTGCCGTGTCGTCAATCCGCCGACGCCGGCGATGCGGTCGGGTTTCAGGCTCGGCAGCGCGTCTTCCATCGCTTCGATGCCGGTCAGATGCGCGCCGTCGGCGCCGGCGCGGGCAACCAGTTCGACGTGACCATCGAGCAACAGCGCAGCGCCGCTGTCCTGGATCGCAGGCGCGAGCGCCTTGACGCGGGTGATCATCGTGCGCTGATCGGTCGGCTTTAGCCGCACCAGCACCGCCGCAACATCGGTCTTGGCGAGCAGGTCTGGGAGACTTGCCGTCAGCGACGACGGATCGTCCACAACCGGCGTCGCGAGATAGAGACGCGGCACGGGGCGCGGCGGAGGTTTAGTGGCCATGATGTCGGCTTGGTGCCCCCGGACTGCGGCCAAAAAAGGGGCGGGACGTATCCCGCGGCTGCAACGTCATGCGACTTTCGGATCGAGTTCGCCCTTGCTGTAGCGCTTCGCCATTTCGGCCGTGGTCAGCACCTTCTTGAACTTGCTGGCCTGGCCCGCGGTGTTGAATTCCTGCAGCCGCTGCTTGCAGAGCTTGGCCATCGCTTCCATCGCCGGTTTGAGATATTTGCGCGGATCGAATTCGCTTGGATCCTCGCTGAGCACCTTGCGGATCTGGCCGGTCATCGCCATGCGATTGTCGGTGTCGATGTTGATCTTGCGGACGCCGTTCTTGATGCCGCGCTGGATCTCGGAAACCGGCACGCCCCAGGTCGGCTTCATCTTGCCGCCATTGGCGTTGATGATGTCCTGCAGGTCCTGCGGCACCGACGACGAACCATGCATCACCAGATGCGTGTTCGGCAGTTTGCGGTGAATTTCCTCGATCACGTTCATGGCCAGAATGTCGCCGTCCGGCTTGCGGGTGAATTTGTAGGCGCCGTGCGACGTGCCCATCGCAATGGCCAGCGCGTCGACCTTGGTTTCCTTGACGAACTTCACGGCCTCGTCGGGATTGGTGAGCAACTGGTCGTGCGACAGCTTGCCCTCGGCGCCGTGACCGTCCTCCTTGTCGCCCATGCCGGTTTCGAGCGAGCCCAGCACGCCGAGTTCGCCCTCCACCGAAATGCCGCCGAGATGGGCCATGCCGGTCACGGTCTTGGTGACCCCGACATTGTAGTCCCAGTCGGCGGCGGTTTTGCCGTCGGCCTTCAGCGAGCCATCCATCATGACCGACGTGAAGCCGGCCTGGATCGCGGTCATGCAGGTGTCGGGTCCGTTGCCGTGATCGAGGTGCACGCAGACCGGGATCTGCGGATAGATTTCTGTGACCGCATCCATCATGTGCTTGAGCATGATGTCATTGGCGTAGGAGCGCGCGCCGCGCGAGGCCTGAATGATGACGGGCGCGTCCAGGCTGGAGGCGGCGTCCATAATGGCGAGCGCCTGCTCCATGTTGTTGATGTTGAAGGCCGGTACGCCGTAATCGTGTTCCGCCGCGTGGTCGAGCAATTGACGCAACGTGATGCGAGGCATGGGTCCTGTTCTCCGCGTTGGGGCTGCGACGCCCGATCCGGCCTTAGTCTAGCGTATCCTCAAAATCTCGACACCCGGCAAGGGTTTGCCTTCCATCCATTCAAGAAATGCGCCGCCGGCGGTCGAAACATAGGTGAAATCGCCGGCCACGCCGGCCTGGTTGAGGGCCGCTACCGTGTCGCCGCCGCCGGCGACCGAGATCAGCTTCTTCGCTTTGGTCCGCTCGGCCGCGTGCTTCGCCGCCAACATGGTGCCGCGGTCGAACGGTTTCATCTCGAACGCGCCGAGCGGGCCGTTCCAGACCAGCGTCGCGGCGTCGTCGATCGCCGCATGGATCCGCGCGATCGACCGCGGACCGACGTCGAGGATCATGCCCTCCGCCGGGATCGCATCGAGGCCATAGGCATGGGACGGCGAATTGGCCGCGAAGTGAAACGCGACCACGGCATCGACCGGAAGGATGATGGCGCAATTCGCCGCATCCGCCTTTTCGAAAATCCGCAGCGCGGTGGCCGCGAGGTCTTTTTCCGCCAGCGACTTGCCGATGCCGACGCCCTGCGCATGCAGGAAGGTGTTGGCCATACCGCCGCCGATCACCAGCGCATCGACCTTGCTGACGAGGTTTTCCAAAAGGTCGATCTTGGTGGAGACCTTGGCGCCGCCGATGATCGCAATCACCGGCTTGGTCGGCGCTTCCAGCGCCTTGTTGAGCGCGTCGAGCTCGGCCTGCATGGTGCGTCCGGCATAGGCCGGCAGCTTGTGGCCGAGGCCTTCGGTTGAAGCGTGCGCCCGGTGCGCCGCCGAGAACGCATCGTTGACCCAGATATCGCCGAGCCTGGCCAATTCGGCCACGAAAGCCGGATCGTTCTTCTCTTCTTCCTTGTGGAAGCGGGTATTTTCCAGACAAAGGATGTCGCCGTCCTTCATCGCGCCAACAGCCTTTTCGGCGGCTTCACCGATGCAATCCTCGGCAAAGGCCACCGGCCTCCTGAGCACTTGCGCCAGTGCAGCGGCAACGGGTTTCAGCGAGTCCTTGGGGTCGCGCCCCTTGGGCCGGCCGAAATGGGCCAGCAGGATCACCTTGCCGCCCTTGTCGGACAGCTCGATGATCCCGGGCGCTATGCGTTCGAGCCGGGTGGCGTCGGTGACGCGGCCGTTTTCCATGGGCACGTTGAGATCGACGCGCAGCAGCACGCGCTTGCCCTTCACGTCGACGTCATCGAGGGTGCGGAATGATTTGGTCATTTCGGGCTCTTGTCCCGGGCGCTGCGCAACGCGAAACGGTGCGCTGCAGAAGCGGGACCCATGTATTGGTCCCGGCTCAGCGGAGCAGCGTAAAGACGCTGCACCGCGTCCGGGACATGAGACTTACAGCAGCTTCCCCATCGCCACGGCGGTATCGGCCATGCGGTTGGAGAAGCCCCATTCATTGTCGTACCACGACATCACCCGCACCAGCGTGCCGTTCTGCACCTTGGTCTGGTCCATGTGGAAGGTGGACGAATGCGGATCGTGGTTGAAGTCGATCGAGACATTGGGCGCGGTGGTGTAGCCGAGGATACCCTTCATCTGCTGCTCGCTGGCGCGCTTCATCGCCTCGTTGATCTCCTTCGCATCCGTCTTGCGCGAAGCCACGATCTTGAGATCGATCACCGAGACGTTCGGGGTCGGCACGCGGATCGAGACGCCGTCGAGCTTGCCCAGCAGTTCCGGCAGCACCAGGCCGATCGCCTTGGCCGCACCCGTGGAGGTCGGGATCATCGACATCGCCGCGGCGCGGCCGCGGTAGAGATCCTTGTGCAGGGTATCGAGGGTCGGCTGGTCGCCGGTATAGGCATGGATCGTGGTCATGAAACCCATTTCGATACCGACGGTATCGTTCAAGACCTTCGCAACCGGCGCAAGACAGTTCGTGGTGCAGGAGCCGTTCGAGACCACCAGATGCTCCCTGGTCAGCTTGTCGTGGTTGACGCCGAACACGATGGTCGCATCGGCGTTGTCGGCGGGCGCGGATACCAGGACGCGCTTGGCGCCGGCGGTGAGATGCGCTGCGGCCTTGTCCCTCGCCGTGAAGATGCCGGTGCATTCCAGCGCGATGTCGACGCCGAGTTCTTTCCACGGAAGCTTGGTGGGATCGCGTTCGGCGGAGACCTTGATCTTGCCATTGCCGACGCTGATCGAGTCGCCTTCGACCGTCACGGTGCCGGGGAAACGGCCGTGCACCGAATCGAAACGCAGGAGATGGGCATTGGTCTCGACCGGGCCGAGGTCGTTGATGCCGACCACCTCGATATCTGTGCGGCCGGACTCGGCGATGGCCCGCAGCACATTGCGGCCGATACGGCCAAACCCGTTGATTGCAACCCGGACTGCCATCTCGCGTTTCTCCTCTAATAGCTGCCATCATCCCCGCGGAGGACGCTTAGGCCATCCACGGAGGTGATTACGGCGGATCGCCCGGTTCGGCCGGGCGAGAACGGACAATATGACGGTTAGGTAACCCTTTTTTTGGCCAATCTCAACCGTCACCCCACTTGCTTCCGAGCGGCCTCCACGACGGCTTCGGCGGTGATACCGAAATGCTTGTAAAGGTCCTTGGCCGGGGCGCTGGCGCCGAAGGTGCTCATGCCGATGAAAATCCCGTCCGGCCCGATCACGGCGTCCCAGCCGAAGCGGACCGCGGCTTCGATCGCGATCTTGACCGGGGTTCCGCCGATGATCGCCTTCCGCTGCTCCACCGGTTGCTGCAGCAGCAGTTCGAGAGAAGGCACCGACACCACCCGCGTCGCGATGCCGGCTTGCGCAAGCTGTTTCTGCGCGGCAACCGCGATTTCAACCTCCGAGCCCGAGGCATACAGCGACACCTTGGCCTCGCCCTGCGCGGCGACCAGCTCATAGCCGCCGTGGCTGCACAGATTGTCGGCGTTCGCGACGGTCCGCACCGGGGTCAGATTTTGACGGGACAATGCCAGCACCGTCGGGCCGGAGGTGCGCTCCAGCGCCAGTTGCCAGCATTCCGCGGTCTCCACGGCATCTGCCGGGCGGAACAGCCGCATATTCGGCATCGCGCGTAGCGCCGCGAGATGCTCCACCGGCTGGTGGGTGGGGCCATCTTCGCCGAGACCGATCGAATCGTGGGTCATGATATAGACGACCGACGTGTGCGACAGCGCCGCGATCCGCATCGAGGGCCGCGCATAATCCGTGAAACAGAGAAAGGTGCCGCCCGCGGGCGCAAAGCCGCCATGGGCCGACAGGCCGTTCATGGCCGCCGCCATGCCCATCTCGCGAATGCCGTAATGGATGTAGCGGCCGCTGTAATCGCCCGGCGTCACCTCTTTCAAACCCTTGGTGCGGGTGTTGTTGGACGGCGTGAGGTCGGCCGAGCCGAGCAGCAATTCCGGCATCTCGGGGACCAGCACCTCGAGCGCCATCTCGCTCGCCTTGCGCGTGGCGACCGTCGGCGGATCGGCGACGAGCTTGTCCTTGAGCTTGCGGATCGTTTCGGTGAGACCTTTCGGGCGCGCCCGATCGATCACGCGCCGCTGGAATTCGTCGCGTTGCGCGTTAGGCATCGCGTCGAAGCGCAGGCGCCAATCGGCATGCGCGCTGGCGCCTTGCTTGCCGACGGCGCGCCATGCCTGCAGCACGTCATCGGGAATTTCGAACGGGCCGTAATTCCAGCCGAGCGCCTTCTTCGCGCCCGCGAGTTCTTCAGCGCCGAGCGCCTCGCCATGGGCCTTCGACGTGCCCGCTTTGGTCGGCGCGCCGAAACCGATCGTGGTCTTGCACTCAATCATCGAGGGACGGTCGGATGCCTGCGCCTGCGTGATTGCGGCGGCGATCGCTTTCTGATCGTGTCCGTCGATCCGCACCGCGTTCCAGCCATGCGCCTTGAAGCGCGCCACCTGATCGACATCGTCGGACAGCGAGAGCGGACCGTCGATGGTGATGCCGTTACTGTCGTACAGGAAGATCAGCTTCGACAGCTTGAAATGCCCTGCGAGCGCGAGCGCTTCGTGGCTGACGCCTTCCATCAAATCGCCGTCGGAACACAGCACATAGGTATGATGATCGACGATATCTTCGCCGAATTCCGCGGCAAGCAGCCGCTCGGCCAGTGCAGAACCGACCGAGAAAGCGACGCCTTGTCCGAGCGGGCCGGTGGTGGTCTCGACGCCGGAGGTGAGGAAATTCTCAGGATGCCCAGGCGTTCTGGAGCCAAGTTGCCGGAAATGCTCGATCTGGTCGAGCGTCATGTCGGTATTGCCGGTAAGATATAGCAGCGCGTACAGCAGCATCGAACCGTGCCCGGCCGATAGAACGAAGCGGTCGCGGTCCGGCCATTTTGGGTCGGCGGCGTCGAATTTCAGGAATTGCGTGAACAGCACGGTGGCGATGTCGGCGGCGCCCATCGGCAGGCCAGGATGGCCGGACTTCGCTTTCTCCACGGCATCCATAGCCAGCGCGCGGATCGCATTGGCCATACGGGAATGATCGACGCGCGTCATGTTGAAAATCCGCCTGAAATGAGCTGCTTGATGGCGATCCGCCCGGTGGGTGAATGGCTTCGGGATGTGCTGTGGCAACGGGAACCCAAGCTGGATAGCACCTGTATTTCCCGGAGTCCAAGGCAGTGAAACGCGCCACAAGGCCGAAAAGTTGCTTTGCGGTGCATAGTTTCGGAGCGGCGTTGCGCTGGCCTCGCTTGCCACGTAAATTTCGTCGCCTAAACGCTTGCCTAGCCGCGGATTTTTCTGCCCTGCGGCTGGTTCACGGAAGGTCCGCGCTGACTGCATGAGCGATCGTCCCGCCAACGGTCTCGGCAACGCCGAGCCCACATCGGCCGATATCGACGCCGCGACGCGGCGGCTGATGACGGCACTCGACGCGCTGGAAAGCGCGGTGGAGCGGCGGCGCGAGGCCGATCGCGACGAGAACGAGCTGGCGAGCCGGATTCAGGCGCTGGGCGCGGATCGCTCGCGGCTCGCCGATGAACTCGACGGATCGCTGGTGAAATCGCGCCGGCTGGAGCGCGCCAATCGCGAGATCGCCGAACGGCTGGATGCGGCGATCGGCACCATCCGCTCCGTGCTCGATGCTGGAGAGACCCCATGAGCCATATCAACGTCACCATCAACGGCCGACAATACCGCATGGCCTGCGAGGAGGGCCAGGAGGCACGGCTGTTGAACCTGGCGGAAAGCTTCGAGGCGCGAATCGGAACGCTGCGCGGCAAGTTCGGCGAAATCGGCGATGCGCGTCTCACCGTTATGGCGGCGCTGACGGTCTGCGATGAATTGCTCGATGCCAGTCATCGCATCCGCAGTCTCGAAGCAGAGCTTGACGCGTTGCGCGACATTCGCGTGGCGGCGGCGGATCGTGCCAGGGCGACGCAGACCGCGGTGGCCAAGGCACTGAACTCCGCTGCCGACCGCATCGAGAAGACGACGCAGGTGCTGAACCGCACCATTGGCGGCGGCGTGGCGATTGGTTGACCAATGCCTCGCGTTAACGCTGGCGGTTTGACGCAACCATGGTTACATTGACGGGGCGAAGCTGTGTCGCGCGTCAGGAGCCATATATCCCCGGGGCCTTATCGATCCTTCCGGGAACTGTCCCTGGCCAGGTCCGTGGACTTGGCTACATGGTGCCCACCTACTTTCGTAGGGAACTCCGGGATCGAGCGCTCCAACGGCCATCGCGGCTTCGCACTTTTCAATATTGGTTGTCGTCATGCCCGGCCTTGTGCCGGGCATCCACGTCTTTAGGCTGCGAATGAAGAAAGTCGTGGATGGCCGGGACAAGCCCGGCCATGACGGTGGTGAATGTCGGGTCCTCCTTCTGCTCCGGAAACGCAAAAAGCAATCCTGCGCGCAGCCGCGCTCGCGGCGCGCGATGCGCTGAGCCGCGAGCACCGCGTCGCCGCGGCGGAAGCGATCGCCACGCGCGGGCTGCCGATTAAAATCATGCCTGGCATGGTCGTCACCGGTTACTCGCCGATCCGCAGTGAGATCGATCCAGCCCCCTTGATGCGAGAACTTGCCGCGCAAGGTGTGCAGCTCGCGCTGCCGGTGATTACGGCGCGGGATCAGCCGCTCAAATTCCGCGCATGGACACCCGGCGATACATTGCAGCGCGGTCCGCTCGGCATCCTCGCACCGTCGCCTGATGCTGCCGAAATCATTCCCGACATCCTGCTCGTTCCGCTAGCTGCGTTCGACCGCGCCGGCCACCGCATTGGTTATGGCGCCGGTCATTACGACCGCACCCTCGAGCAATTGCGCAAATTGCAAGCCATCACGGCTGTTGGCGTTGCTTTCGCGGTGCAGGAAATTGAGGCCGTGCCGGCGTTCCCGCACGACGTGGCGCTGGATTATGTGCTAACGGAAACGCAAGTACTCGATTTCCGGAGATTGTAATTTTGCGCATTCTTTTCGTCGGTGACGTGGTCGGCAGGGCTGGACGCACCGCCATCTCAGAGCATCTGCCCGGCATGATCCGGGATTGGGCGCTCGATCTCGTTATTGTCAATGGCGAGAATGCCGCCGGCGGCTTCGGCATCACCGAGGCGATCTACCAGGAATTCATCGACGCCGGCGCCGATGCCGTCACGCTCGGCAACCATGCATGGGATCAGCGCGAGGCGCTGGTTTTCATCGAGCGCGCCCCGCGGCTCGTTCGCCCGGCGAATTTTCCGAAGGGCACGCCGGGCCGCGGTACCGCACTGATCGACACCAAAAACGGCAAGCGCGCGCTGGTCATCAACGCCATCGGCCGCGTCTTCATGACGCCGTTCGACGATCCGTTCGCCGTCATCAACCGTGAGCTCGAAGCCTGTCCGCTGCGCATGGCGGCGGATGCCATCGTGATCGATTTCCATTGCGAAGCGACCAGCGAAAAGCAGGGCATCGGATTTTTCTGCGACGGCCGCGCCAGTCTCGTCGTCGGCACCCACACCCATGTGCCGACCGCCGACCATCAGATCCTCTCGGGCGGCACTGCCTACATGACCGACGCCGGCATGACCGGCGATTATGACTCGATCATCGGCATGCAGAAGGAAGAGCCGCTGCGGCGCTTCACGTCAGGGATTCCCTCGGGGCGTTTTGAGCCGGCGCTAGGCACCGCGACGCTCAGCGGCGTCGCGGTCGAGACCGATGATGCAACCGGGCTGGCGCTGCGGGTCGCACCGGTGCGGATAGGCGGACGGCTGGAGCCGACGCTGCCGGGGTTTTGGGCGAGTTAGGATCTGGCTCGTCCCAGGCTCGCTTCTCAAGCTTTGTTCTAAAATTAATCTGGGTCTAGAATCCGAAGAATTTGGCGCGCAATGCGTCCTCGTACTTTGTCTTCGCGGCTCTGACAGCATTGCGCATCTCTTCCTCATCGAAATACGCCTTCTCCCACAGGTCGATTTCGGCGACGGAATGATTCACGGAAGCGAGCGCTTCCTCTTTCCGAATTGAGGAGATCCAGGCCTCCACCGCGTCTTTGTAGCTGACCTGCAGGTCGTCGAGTTCCGGATGCTCACCGCTCATTTCAAACTCCCGACAAAGCTGTTTCACCAGTTAAGACGGTTAATAGGGCTCCCAAATGAACAAACGACGACATGCCGGGATGCAGGTTATTTCCGGGAATCCGTCAGGTTATCCCGTCCAGTAACTCAGGCTTGCCGAAAGCCCATGCGGAATGCGCCCCAATGGCGGCCGTGAATGGTGATCGGCGACGAGAGGTCCTTCATCAGAACGAAATTGCCGCCGCCCATGTCCCGTCGGTAGGTTTGCAACAGAAACGGCTTGCTGTTCGCCGCCACCTTGCGCACCGCGCGATCGTCGAACAGCCGCTTGTTTCGGCAATTGGCATTGTTCCAGACCGGGTCGGCTCCCTGCGGCAGGCGATAGTTCGGATTATGCGTCGGCAGATATCCGCCCTTCGCCCAGGCGACGCAGAACACGATGCGGGGATCGATCTTTTGAATCGGATCCTGGATCGGCGGCAAGATCCGGTCGGTGAATGCGACATAGTCCGTGAGGTATTGCTTGGGGTTGGTGCCCAAGATTTCGCGATAGTTCTCGTCCATCAACTGATCGATACGGATGTCGCCCCGCTCAATGGCTGCCTCGAAAGCGGCGGAGATCTGCCTTGCGGTATCGATCACGACGCGGATCAACGGCGCATCCGATGTTTCTACCCCGCTATCGGCGATCAGCTCGATCAGTCCCTCGGAAAGGTCGAGCAGTTTGGCGACCCGGTCGTCAGCCTGCGTCAGATCGGTCGATGACAGATCGACGCCCTTTGCGAGGTTGTTGAGTTCGGAGATCACCATGTCGCAGTGAGCGAGATTGGAATTGGCCGCCTTGGCGACGCCATCGATCTCGTGGCCGACCGCCGTGAAGCCATCCTGCACGCGAACGATAATGTCTTGAATCTGCTGGGCGCCTTCGCCGGCGCTTTTTGCCCGAAGCGAAGCGTCGCCGCTTTCGCCGATCAGGTTGCCGACCTGACCGTCGAGATCGCGAACGGTGTCGCCGATCAGATGCGTCGCCTGGCGCGTCGCTTCGGCGAGGCTTTTCACCTCGCTGGCGACGACGGCAAAGCCTTTTCCCGCCGCGCCGGCGCGGGCAGCCTCGATCGTCGCGTTGAGGGCGAGCAGGTTTGTTTGCTTGGCGATCGCCTCGATCGAGCCGGATACCTTGGCCACCTGGGCGAGCGCCGTTCCGACCGAACCGAGACGAAGTTCGATGCGGCCGACCGCCCGGATCAATTCGGCAATGTGCTCGACAGCTATTTCCACGGCGGCGCGCGATTGCGTGATTTCACCCACGGCCGCCGATGTGGCGGACTGCACCGCCCGCGACGCGCTTGCGATGTCGTGATTGGCGGAAACCATCGTCTCGGCGGTCTTTTGAAGTTGCCCGAACCGGTCGGATTGGCTGGACACGCGGCCGGCGACTTCCCTGAGATTGCCGGCCACATCCGCGAGCTCAACCCCAAGGCCGCCGATCCGGTTCGCGAGCTGATCGACCAGGCGTTCGCTCTCCGACGGCGCCGCACAGTCCAACTTTACCGGCTGCGCAACTGGCATCGCTGCATTCGTCAGGGTGGATGGCTTCGATGAGTGGTTCATGGCTCTCGGGTGCGGATGTTGCCTTGAATCGTTCCTTGGATCGTTTCTTGAATCGTTTCTTGGATCAAAGTTTGTACGCTGTGCGGAAGCCGCCCCAGTGGCGGCCGTTGACGCGGATCGGCACATCGATCTCGCGCATCATGATGGTGGTGCCGTTGCCCATGTCGCGGGCATAGCTCTGGATCAGATAGGAGCGCAGGTTGCGGCCGGCGGCGAGGCCCGCGGTGTCGTTGAAGATTCGGCGGTTGCGGCTGTTGGCGGTGTTCCAGGCGACATCGCCGGGGTGTTGCGGATGAGAATAGATCTTGTTGTGCACCGGCAGATAGCCGTTGCGATCGATCATGACGCAGAACGCCATGCGCGGGTCCCTGGCGAGGAAGGCCTCCTGGAACGGAGGCAGTGCGCGATCCGTCCAGTCCAGAATCCGGGTGCGGTGCTGAAGCGGATTGCTGCCCGCGATCTCGACATAGTCAGTGTCGAACATGTCGTCGATGGCGATGGCACCGCTGGCGACGGCGTCCTCGAAAATTTTCGTCAGCGCGGTGCCGGCTTCCATGGCACGGGTGACGAACTCGGTGTTCTCGTCGTGGATCGACCACAGTCTGTCTTCAATCTTTTCGGTAAGCTCTGCGTCAGCCGCCTCGAACCGCGCCTGCACCCCCGCCTTTGAACGCTCGCAGGTGCGAATCCGGCACGCGCCGACGCCTTCCAGGTTGGCGTGGAGGCTTTCGTTCAGCGGCAGCCTTTCGGCGCCCGGTCCTGAGATCAAGATGCCTTCCATGGAAATCTCGTAGACCGGTGCTGTGATCAGGCCGCGCGCGGTTTGAATGTCGATTTTGAGATGGCATGGCAGCCGTTCGCGCTTGCGCCGGTCTTCGCGCTGGTCCTGGCGCAGCAGCACCGCGCAGCGGGCTTTAAGTTTTTGCGCGAACATGGTGACGGCCTGGCCCGCCTTGGCGACGCTTTCGCCGTGAGCCTCGGCCTCCTTGGTCGCGCTGTCGATGTCGGCGGCGCTGTCGCCGACCGAGACGATGAAATGCGATGCGGTGGCGACGTTATCGGACATCTCGCTGGTGGTTTCGTTCTGTTCCGCCACCGCGCCGTTGACGTTTTCGAAAACGGGGCGGATCGCCTCGATCGCCTGCGAGATCCGGTGCACCGCATCGGCCGAACCCGCGGCATCCTTCTGCAGCGCGTCGATCTTTTTGGTGATTTCTTCGGTGGCGTGCTGGGTCTGCACCGCGAGCGCCTTGACCTCGGAGGCGACGACCGCGAAGCCGCGGCCGGCCGTGCCGGCCCGCGCCGCCTCGATGGTGGAGTTGAGCGCCAGCAATGTGGTCTGCCTGGCGATCTGCGCGATCAGATTGACGACATTGCTGATGGCCGCCGACGATTCCCGGAGACGGTCCACATTGAGTCTGGCTTCATGGGCGGCGGCGCTGGCCTGATCGGCGAGCTTGCTGGCGTCGCGCACCTGAGACCCGATACCCTGTGCCGAAAGGGTGAACTTGTCGGCGGCCTGCGAGAAGGTGGTCGCGGTTGACTGCGCGGCGCTGGTGCGCCCGGTCAGCGCGTCGGTGCGCTGGCGAATGGTGGAAAGGGTTGCTGCTGTCGCCTCGGCGCCGCCGGCGACCGAATCGGCCGCGCGCTCGAGTTGCCGGATCATCGCGCCGAGTTCGAGTTCGAGCAGTTCGAGGATTTCCGTGGCGGAATCGCTGTCCGAAGCGACCGCATCGGCCACAGCTGTCGCCCTCACCGTCTCCGGCTCGACGGTCGGCGCGGCCGGTTCCGGCCGAGGTTTTCGAAACAAACCGAACGCCATGGGCCACTTTCGGAGCATGGATGAGGCCGGCATCCTCGCATTCCCTTGTGAAATCATGGTTAACATTTGCCTCATTCGCAGGCAGCGGCCACTACTGAAATACCGAAAAGCTGCCAAATCTTTGATTTTGGCAGGTCGCAGGCCTATAACGCCGCGCCTCCGATCCAACACATCCCGACGAATCCCGAAAGAAACCCGCATGGCCGGACATTCCCAGTTCAAGAACATCATGCACCGCAAGGGGCGGCAGGACGCCCAGAAGTCGAAACTGTTCGGCAAGCTGGCGCGGGAAATCACTGTCGCGGCCAAAATGGGTCAGCCTGATCCCAGTATGAACGCGCGGCTGCGCGCCGCGATCATCTCGGCCCGCCAGGAAAACATGTCGAAGGACTCGATCGAGCGCGCGGTGAAGAAGGCCAGCGGCGGCGATGCGGAAAACTACGACGAGATTCGCTACGAAGGCTATGGCCCGGGCGGCGTCGCCGTGATCGTCGAGGCGCTGACCGATAACCGCAATCGCGCGGCCTCCGATATCCGGTCCTATTTCACCAAGTCCGGCGGTAATCTCGGCGAAACTGGCTCGGTTGCCTTCATGTTCGACCGCACGGGCATCATCGAATACGACGCCAAGGTCGCCTCTGACGATGCGATGCTGGATGCGGCGATCGAGGCCGGCGCCGACGATGTTTCTTCCAGTGAGAACGGGCATGAAGTCTACGCGTCGCAGGAAACATTCCGCGAAGTCGCCAAAGCGCTGGAAGCCAAATTCGGCGAAGCCCGCAAGGCAGCGCTGACCTGGAAGCCGCACAACACGGTTCCAGTGGATGACGAGACCGGCGAGAAGCTGCTGAAGCTGATCGATCTTCTGAACGAACACGACGACGTGCAGAACGTGTACGCCAATTTCGAGGTCTCGGACGCGCTGATGAAGAAGATGGGTGAGTAGGTCACGTCATTGCGAGGAGCGTAAGCGACGAAGCAATCCAGACTGTTTCCGCGGATGGACTTCTGGATTGCTTCGCTTGCGCTCGCAATGACGGAACATGGCCGGCTACGCGGTTGATAGCGAACCACCTGCGCTAGGCTTGAGACTTCCCCATGGGTTATAAATACCCATGACATCTCAGCCGATTCGCCATCCCGTCCGCATCCTTGGCATCGATCCGGGCCTGCGCCGCACCGGCTGGGGCGTGATCGAGATCGACGGCAACCGTCTGATGTTCATAGGCTGCGGCTCAGTGGAACCGCCCGACAATCTGCCGTTGGCGAGCCGCCTCTTGGCGATCCATGAGGGGCTTGCCGCCGTGCTCGGCGACTTCCAGCCGGCGGAAGCCGCGGTCGAACAGACCTTTGTGAACAAGGACGGTGTCGCCACGCTGAAGCTTGGACAGGCGCGCGGCGTTGCGATGCTGGCGCCGGCGATGTTCGGGATATCGGTCGCGGAATACGCCCCGAACCAGGTGAAGAAAACCGTGGTCGGTGCCGGTCATGCCGACAAGAATCAGATTCTGGTGATGCTGAAGATATTATTGCCGAAGGCCGAGCCGAAATCTCCCGATGCCGCCGACGCGCTCGCGATCGCGATTACGCATGCGCATCACCGCGCAAGCGCAGCACTGCGGCTGAGAGTGGTCGAGGTATGATCGGCAAACTGAAAGGCCTGATCGACAGCTACGGCGAGGACTACGTGATCCTCGACGTCGGCGGCGTCGGCTATCAGGTGCATTGTTCGGCGCGGACGCTGCAGGCGCTGCCGTCGCCCGGCGAGGCCGCGGTATTGTCGATCGAAACCTACGTGCGCGAGGATCAAATAAAACTGTTCGGCTTTCGCGGCGACATCGAGCGCGAATGGTTTCGGCTGTTGCAGACGGTGCAGGGCGTCGGCGCCAAGGTAGCGCTGGCGGTGCTCAGTACCTTGCCGCCGTCCGACCTTGCCAACGCGATCGCGCTGCGCGACAAGGCCGCGGTGGCGCGCACACCGGGCGTCGGCCCGAAGGTCGCCGAGCGCATCGTCACCGAACTGAAAGACAAGGCGCCGGCCTTTGCCAATGTCGATCCGGCGCTGGTGCACCTGTCAGGCGCGATCGATCATGATCGCGCACCGCGTCCGGTCACCGATGCGATCTCGGCGCTGGTCAATCTCGGCTATGGTCAGCCGCAGGCGGCCGCCGCGATCGCCGGCGCCTCGCGCATCGCCGGCGAAAACGCCGAGACCGCGCAGCTTATTCGACTCGGGCTGAAGGAATTGGCGAAGTGAGTCTTGGTCCTCTTCCTATAACTGAGCTGGCCGTCTTCACTTCGCCCCGCTTGCGGGGAGAGGTCGGATCGCCTTCGGCGATCCGGGTGAGGGGGACTGTCGACGAGTCCGAGCCTGTTGAGAGTCCCCCTCAACCCAACCCTCTAAGAGCGAGCTTCGCTCGTCTCGACCCCGCAAGCGGGGAGAGGGAGAACAACCCGCCGCGTGCTAGTCTCTTCGCATGACCACGCCCTCCCGCATCGTTACCCCCGAGCGCCGCGTCGACGATGTCGGCGATACCGCGCTGCGTCCGCAATTGCTGTCGGAATTCGTCGGCCAGGCGCAGGCGCGTGCCAATCTCGCGATCTTTATCGAGGCCGCTCGCAAGCGCAGCGAGGCGCTGGACCATGTGCTGTTCGTCGGCCCGCCCGGCCTCGGCAAGACCACGCTGGCGCAGATCGTGGCGCGCGAACTCGGCGTCGGCTTCCGCGCCACGTCCGGGCCGGTGATCGCCAAGGCCGGCGATCTCGCGGCGCTTCTCACCAATCTCGAAGAGCGTGACGTGCTGTTCATCGATGAAATCCATCGGCTGAGCCCCGCGGTCGAGGAAGTGCTGTATCCGGCGATGGAGGATTTCCAGCTCGATCTCATTATCGGCGAGGGGCCGGCCGCGCGCTCGGTCAAGATCGAACTGGCGAAATTCACGCTGGTCGGCGCTACCACCCGCGCAGGGTTGTTGACCAATCCGCTGCGCGACCGCTTCGGGATTCCGGTGCGGTTGAATTTCTATACCGAGGAAGAACTGGAAAAGATCGTCACCCGCGGCGCCCGCGTGCTCAAGATCGGCATGACGCCGGATGGCGCCAACGAGATCGCGCGCCGCGCCCGTGGTACGCCGCGCATCGCCGGGCGGCTGCTGCGGCGGGTCCGGGATTTTGCTTCCGCTGCGGACGCCGTCTCGATCGATCGCGCCATCGCCGACAATGCGCTCAGCGCGCTCGAGGTCGACGCTGCCGGCCTCGACGCCATGGACCGGCGCTATCTCTTAACCATTGCGATGAATTACGGCGGCGGACCTGTGGGTGTGGAAACCATGGCCGCGGCGCTCTCCGAACCGCGCGACGCGATTGAGGATATCATCGAGCCGTTTCTGATCCAGTGCGGCTATCTGCAGCGCACCCCGCGCGGACGGCTCCTGACCTCGCATGCTTTCCGGCATCTCGGCCTCGCCGAGCCGGCGCGCGATCCCGCGCAGTTCGGATTGTTCGGCAATGGCAGCGACGACTGACGTCGCTCTGCTGACAATCTGCACAAACCCATCTCAAATCCGCTTTAATCTCAAGATATGGATGGGATGCATCACGATTAACCATTCATGATTTCACGCCGTCAGTTCTTTCAATTCATTGGTGGGCTGGGCGCTCTCGGCGGTTCAACCACGGCATACGGGTTCGGCGAACCCGTGCTGCAGCTTCGCGTTACGCGGTATGATATCCAGCCGCCGCGATGGCCCGCCGATTTCCAGCTCAAGATTGCCGCCGTCGCCGACATCCATGCCTGTGATCCCTGGATGTCGCTGGCACATATCCAGGCGATCGTCGAACGCACCAACGCGCTCAATGCCGACATTATCGTCTTGCTCGGCGACTACGTGGCCGGGCATCGCCACGTGACACACTACATTCCAGCCAACGAATGGGCGCCTGTGCTCGCCGGATTGAAGGCGCCGCTCGGCGTACACGCGATCCTCGGCAATCACGATTATTGGGAAGACAAGACCGTTCAGCGGGAAGGGCAGGGTCTGACGGTTGCGCGGCGTGCACTCGAAGCCGTGAATATTCCGGTTTACGAGAATGACGCAACGCGTCTTACCAAGAATGGTCGCCCGTTCTGGCTGGCCGGGCTCGGCGATCAACTGGCCTATCTTCCGGCGCGGCGCTTCAGGCCGGTCCGGCGCATCGGCGTCGATGATCTTGCCGCGACGCTGGGGAAAGTTACCGACGACGCGCCGGTCGTTCTTCTGGCTCACGAGCCCGACGTTGCGATGCGCGTGCCGGCGCGGGTCGCGTTGCAGCTTTCGGGGCATACCCATGGCGGCCAGGTGCGGTTGTTCGGGTGGTCGCCGGTGGTGCCATCGCGCTACGGAAACCGGCTGGCCTATGGCCACACGCGGACAAATTGCGACGTCGTCGTGTCCGGAGGGCTTGGCTGCAGCATCATGCCGTTCCGCCTCGGCGTGCCGCCCGAGATCGTGCTGGTGACGTTAGGCGGCTCGGGCGCGGCCGTATCTTAGTTCACGGGGAACACCGGCTTCGCTTGCGTGACAACAGATTTTGCGCAAAACGGTTGCTTCCCGGGTGATCGAGGACCGCAAGTGACATCTCCCCATATCGACGGCGTGATCCGCGACGGCCGCCACCACATGCAGGTCCGCGTCTATTACGAGGACACCGATTTTTCTGGCATCGTCTATCACGCCAATTACTTGCGCTTCATGGAGCGCGGACGGACCAATCATCTGCGGCTGATGGGCGCCGAGCAGCATGCGCTGTTTGCGGAAGCGCAAGCGGAGACGCCGGGCTTCGCTTTTGTAGTGCGCTCGATGCAGATCGATTTCCTCAAGCCTGCGCGCATGGATGACGTGCTCGACGTGGTGACATGGCCGGTCGCGGTGAAAGGCGCTTCGATTACGCTGGCGCAGGAGGTCCGGCGCAGCGAGGCCGTGTTGGTCAAGGCGCAGGTTCGCGTCGCCTTCATCAGCGAGGGGCGGGCTCAGCCGTTACCGAAAGCGCTGCGGACCTTGTTGAAGGCCGATCTGGTCTAGCTATCGGGCGATAGACAATCCGCCATCGACTCCCCTGGTAGCGGCGATACAATCGTGGTCACACCAAAAGCTGAGGTTCCCCATGTCGCGTCCGCCATTTCCGCCGTTCACCAGAGAGACTGCCGTCCAGAAGGCCCGCATGGCCGAAGACGCCTGGAATTCGCGCGATCCCGAACGCGTGGCGCTGGCCTATACCGAGGACAGCCGTTGGCGTAACCGCTCCGAGTTCTTCGAAGGCCGCGCCGCGATTGTCGCGTTCCTCACCCGCAAATGGGCGAAAGAGCACGAATATCGCCTGATCAAGGATCTCTGGGCCTTCGACGGCAACCATATCGCGGTGCGGTTTCAATACGAATGGCATGACGATTCCGGCCAGTGGCATCGTTCCTACGGCAACGAGCAGTGGGAGTTCGACGACCAAGGCCTGATGCGCCGCCGCGAAGCCAGCATCAACGATGCCGCGATCGCCGAGAAAGATCGCCGCTTTCGCTGGGCCGCGCCAGGCCCGCGGCCCGCTGATATTCCGGGGCTGAGCGAAAGTCCGTTTTGAGTCTCAACGTCGTCCCGGCGTTCGCCGCGACGACTCGTTGAGAGACGGTGCGCTACGCTACGCCGCCGCTTTGTGTCGCGCGAGTTCGGCCTGGTACAGCTTGAACTCCTCGGCGATCGCTCTTGCGATGCTGGGGCGCGCGCGCAGCCGTTCGTAATACGCTTTCACGATCGGCCATTTCGCAAGCTCGATCGGCGGAGTCGCCATGGTCCAGTTGATCACGGTGACGAGATAAGCGTCGGCGACGCTGAAATGATCGAGCAGGAATTCGCGGCCTTCCAGGTATTTCTCGAGATAGTCGAGCCGCGACAGGCCTTTGCCGAGGATATAGGTCTTCACCTCCGGCGGTGCCTTTTTGTCGAGCACCGGCACGAACAATCCCTTGTGCAACTCGGTGCCGATGAAGCACAGCCATTGATGCAGCCGGCTGCGTTCCATGCCTGGTCCGGTGGCAATGCCGGCCTGCGGGAAACGATCCGCGACATATTGCAGGATCGCCGCGTTCTCGGTGAGCACGAGTCCGTCGTCGGTGCGTAGCGTCGGCACGAGCCCAAGCGGGTTCACCTGGTAAAAATCCGAGCCGTCGTTCTGCACGACCTTGGTCTTGGGATCGACCTCGAGATATCTGGCCTCGGCGCCGGCTTCATACAGCGCGATGCGGGTCGCCAGCGAGCAGGCGAGGGGCGAGAAACACAGGTCCATGGATGCCTCCTTGGCGGCTTTGATCCGGCTCTCCGGACTGGGATTGTTTTTTATACTGTTTCGCATAATATAGATCAGGTCAACGGATTATTTTCGAAATGGTACAAAAAAGTGAGAAGCAACCTCCGCCCGTGCAAACCGCTGCGCCCGTAGCGCCAAAGCGCCGTGGCCGCCCGCGCGCCTATCAGCCCGAAATCGCGCTCGGCAAGGCGCTCGATCTGTTTCGAAAAAACGGTTTCGCCGCCACCTCGCTCGACGATCTCAGCGCCGCCACCGGGATGAACCGGCCGAGTCTCTATGGCGCGTTCGGGGACAAGCGCGAGCTCTACATCAAGAGCTATGCGCGCTATCGCGCCGACGCGCGCGCGGCGATGATCGACATCTTCAGGGAAGAGCTGCCGATCCGCAAACGGCTGGAGCGAATTTACGCGGTGGCGCTCGACATCTATCTGTCGGGCGATGAAGGCCCGCGCGGCTGCTTCACGGTCATGACGGCGGCGTCGGAGGCGGTGTCCGATCCCGATATCCGCGCCATGGTGCTGGAGGGATTTTCCGAACTCGACAAGGCGTTCGCGGCCTGTTTCCGGATTGCGATGCAAAAGGGTGAGCTGCCGCCTTCCGCGGATCCGGTGGTGCTGTCACAGCTGGCGTCTGCGACCCTTCATACCATTGCGATTCGCGCCCGCGCCCGTGTGCCCCGCAAAGAGCTGGAGGCGATCGTGAAGGGCGCGATCCAGGTGATGGTGCCATAAGGTAGGCAAACGCGCTCCTGGTACCGCCCACCTAACTGCCCCCCTGACTGAATCGACGAATGGAGCGTGTGAGGGTGGGCGCGCTTCGCCTCGCCCGCCCTGCGGACCGTGCTCGCGTTTCCCGACTTCAGACAAAAATTTCGCCGGTAGTTGACGCCCGCAACGCTCTGCTGTATTTAACTCATGAGTTATTTAACCTATAGGCTAAGCACGGATGTCTCCAGATCCCCTCAGTGCGACCTTCGCGGCGCTCTCCGATCCGACGAGGCGGGCAATTCTGGCGCGGCTCGCGCTCGGCGAAACATCGGTGACGGAACTCGCCGAGCCATTCGACATGAGCCTTCCGGCGATCTCGAAACATCTCAAGGTGCTGGAACATGCTGGCCTGATCTCGCGCGGGCGCGAGGCGCAGTGGCGTCCGTGCCGTATCGCGCCGGTCTCGTTCAAGCAGGTCGATAGCTGGCTGGGAAATTTTCGCCGATTCTGGGACGAGAACTTCAATCGCCTCGACGACTATCTGGAGGAATTGAAGGCCGACGAGACGGCGAAAGCCTCAGGCCGAACAAAACGCAGGGTCCGGGTAAAGAAGGAGAAGCAGCATGGACGCAAAAGTGGATAAGACACTGAAGATCACCACCCCGTCGGATCTCGAAATCGCCATGACGCGTATGTTCGACGCGCCGCGGCATCTGGTGTTCGACGCAATGACCAGGCCGGAGCATGTCAGGCGCTGGTTCGGATGCGCCGAGCTTGCCCTGCCGGTCTGCGAGATCGATCTGCGCGTCGGCGGCGCTTACCGCTTCACGATGCGTTCGCCGGACGGCGTCGACAGCACACTGCAAGGCACCTATCGCGAAATCGTGCGGCCGGAGCGTGTCGTGTTCACCGAACGTTTTTCGATGCCCGGATTCACCAGCGACGAATACCAGGTCACGTCGACCTTCGTCGAAACCGGTGGCCGGACAACGCTGACAACCACCATCCTTCACACAACCAAGGAAAACCGCGACGGCCACCTCAATTCGGGCATCGAGAAAGGTGTCGCGCCGGCCTACGACCGCCTTGCCGAGGTGGTTGCGACGATGGCGTGATCGCGTTCGTTCTGGCGCACGCGCTGCGGTGACCGCGGTGAATCTCAGCTAACAACACGCCGTCCCGCGAACGTCCGGACCCGCTTTTTTGCTGTCGTCGCCCGGCTTGACCGGGCGACGGGTCCCGCGTTCGCGCGAACGACAACAGATCGATCCCGCGCCGTTAATAGCCGCGCGAGGAATCAACGACGTTCTCCAACGCGCTGCCGGCTTCGAAGCGTTCGATCTGGCGCGCCACATATTTCGATATCTCGTCGGGATCGGTATCGGCCGCATTGTGCGGCGTCAGGATCACCCTGGGATGGGTCCAGAACGGGCTGGCCGCCGGAAGCGGTTCGCTTGCAAAGACATCCAGCGATGCGGCCCCGAGCGTGCCATCGCCGAGGCATTCCAGGATGTCGGCTTCCGCCTGCAGTCCGCCTCGCCCCGCATTGATCAGCACCGGTGCACCCATCGGGCCGTTGCGATTGAGCCTGGAGAATAATTCCCGATTCAGGATGTGCCGCGTATCCGGCGTGAGCGGCAGCAGACAGACAAGGATATCGGTCCGTTGCAGAAACGCATCGAGCTGCGCTTTGCCATGAAAGCATTCGATGCCTTCGATTTCCTTGCGGCTTCGGCTCCAGCCCGACACGCGAAAGCCGAGGTGTTTGAGGGCTTCGGCCGCGTCTGATCCGAGCGTGCCAAGGCCCAGCATGCCGACCGAAATCGCGCTGGCCGGCCATTGCGATCTCGGCTCCCAGCGCTTCTCGCGCTGGCAGGCTCGCAGGTAGAGTTCCTGTCGATGATGCATCAGCACGTGGAGCACGACATATTCCGTCATTCGATGGGTGAGGTCGCCGACTGCAACGCGAACGAGCGGCACCTTTGGCAGGCTGGGATCGGCCATCAGCGCATCGACGCCCGCGCCCAGATTGAAAATGACGCGCAGGTTCGGAAATGCCGCGAGCTCCCCCTGGGCCGGCTTCCAGACTGCGGCGTAGTGGACATCGGCGGGATCGAGTTCCGCATCGGGTAACAGCACAACACGGCGGTCGGGGCACGCATCGTCGAACCGGCCCTTCCATCGCTCGGGAGACCAGTTTTCGGTCCCGCCATGTATAAGCAACGCGAGCGTGCCTTCATTCATCGGATTTTCGCCTCATCTCTATGGCTCGTCCCGGCAAGCTTGCGAAGCAAGCGCAAGCCGGACCCATACGCCGTGTCATTTCGTTTCTGCACTGGGGTGGATGCTTTCTGCAAGCGGCAATGCCGGAGGTTATGGGTCCCGGCTCACGCCTGGCTTGGCCGGCACGACGCTGCCGTGATGCACGTAAAAAATCTCCCAACCCATGTCGGCTCCGGGCATACTCGTTCGTCTTCCAATCAAACAGGAACTCCACATGCTCTACACCATTCTTTGCTACCACGATGAAGACACCGTCGGTTCCTGGACCAAGGAACAGGACGCCGCGGTCATGCAAAAACTGGCCGTTGTCCAGGACAAGTTGACCAAACAGGGCCGGCTCGGCCCGGTCGCGCGGCTGTTGCCGACGACGGCGGCGACCACGCTGCGCAAGGAGAATCCGCCGGTCGTGATCGATGGCCCCTTTGCCGAAACCAAGGAACAATTGCTTGGCTTCTACATCGTCGATTGCAAGAATCTCGACGAGGCGCTCGATGTTGCGCGCGATCTCGGCGCGGCCAATCCCGGCGGAGCCTACGAAATCCGCCCGGTCGGCTTGTTAAATCCGGGGAGCCTCAAGACGTGACCGACACCGCCTGGATCGATGCGGCGCTGACTTCCGCGCGTCCCCAGGCGGTCGGCGCGCTGCTGCGCTATTTCCGCAATCTCGACACCGCCGAGGAGGCGTTCCAGAACGCATCCTTGCGCGCGCTGAAAAGCTGGCCGCAAAACGGCCCGCCACGCGATCCCGCGGCGTGGCTTATCATGGTCGGGCGCAATGTCGCGATCGACGATATCAGGCGCCGCAGCAAACAGGAGCCGCTGCCCGAGGACGAGGCAATCTCCGATCTCGACGACGCCGAAGACGCGTTGGCCGAACGGCTCGACGGCTCGCATTATCGCGACGACATCCTGCGGCTGCTGTTCATCTGCTGCCACCCCGATCTGCCGGCGACGCAACAGATCGCGCTGGCGCTGCGCATCGTCTCCGGCCTGACCGTCAAGCAGATCGCGCGCGCCTTCCTGGTCTCCGAGGCGGCGATGGAGCAGCGTATCACGCGGGCGAAAGCGCGCGTTGCCGGTGCCGATGTGCCGTTCGAGACGCCAGGCGCCGTGGAGCGCACCGAGCGGCTCTCCTCGGTCGCCGCGATGGTCTATCTGATTTTCAACGAAGGCTATTCCGCCAGCGGAGATACCGCCGAGATCCGCGCACCCCTGTGCGAGGAGGCCATCCGCCTGGCGCGGTTGTTGCTGCGGCTGTTCCAGAGTGAACCCGAGATCATGGGACTGACGGCGCTGTTGCTGCTGCAGCATGCCCGTGCCGCCGCGCGCTTTGACGCCGAGGGTGCGTTGGTGCTGCTCGACGATCAGGATCGCTCGTTGTGGAATCAGAAGATGATCGCGGAGGGGCTGGCGCTGATCGACAAGGCGATGCGCCATCACCGCAGCGGGCCCTATCAGGTTCAGGCGGCGATCGCAGCCCTGCATGCTCGCGCCGCCAAGCCCGAAGACACCGATTGGACCCAGATCGATCTGCTTTATGGCACGCTCGAAATCATGCAGCCGTCGCCGGTGGTGACGCTCAATCGCGCGGTTGCGGTGTCCAAGGTGCGTGGCCCCGAGGCGGCGCTGGAGATGATCGAACCGTTGGGTGAGCGGCTCTCGAATTATTTTCATTTCTTTGGCGTGCGTGGCGCGTTCCTGATGCAACTCGGCCGCAACGACGAAGCGCGCGTCGCGTTCGACCGCGCCATCGCGCTCGCCAACACCTCGGCCGAAGCCGCCCATATCCGCATGCATCTCGACCGCCTGATGCGCGACAGCCAGCCGCGCGCGAAGGCAGGGAAGTAGGCCCTTTCCTAAGGGGAGCAACGCGCTGGCACGGTGTCCCGGACGCGGTGCAGCACCTCTTCGGCGGTGCGCCGCAGCGCCGGGACCCACACTTTCGTGGTGCAGCCATGGACCCCGGATCGGCAGCGCATCACGCCGTCGGCGCGGCGCGCTGTGCGGTATCCGGGGCACGCTCCCGCAGTGCATTCGAAAAATATTGTCGCTCCCTGTCGGATTGCGTTTGCCCCGTTCGTCTATGGGTTGAGCATCACCAATGGAGCAAGCCATGCCGACGATTGCGGACACCGCACCGGTCTCCAAGTCAGCGCTTTGGACCGGCCGCGCCCTCAGCGGCCTCGTTATCGTGTTTCTGTTGTTCGATGGCGCCATCAAGCTGGTGCCATGGCCGGTGGTTACCGAAACGATGGACCGGATGGGCTATGGTTCGAGCGAAGTTCTCGCACGCAGCCTCGGCTTCATCACTGTCGCCTGCACCATCCTTTATGCGATCCCGCCCACCTCGATCCTCGGCGCAATCCTGCTGACCGGCTATCTCGGCGGCGCCATGGCATCGCATGTGCGGATCGGCAGTCCGCTGTTCAGCCACGTGCTGTTCGGGTTTTATCTCGGTCTGATGCTGTGGGGCGGGCTCTGGCTGCGTTACAGGAGCTTGCGCGAGCTGATCCCGCTGTCGCGTTGACTTGCTTGGCCGCCTATTTACAGAAACGGAGTTTTCCATGTTCGAGATCATTGCCATCGTCGCCATCGTACTCGCGGTCGCCATTGCGATCGTCCTCATCCTCGCCGCCACCAAGCCGGATACGTTCAGCGTCCGGCGCGCGACCACGGTCCAGGCGCCACCGGACAAAATCTTTCCGCTGATCAACGATTTTCATCAGTGGGTCACCTGGTCGCCTTATGAGAAAAAGGATCCCGCGATGAAGCGCACCTATAGCGGCGCGGAGAGCGGCAAGGGCGCGGTCTATGCGTGGGACGGCAACAACAATGTCGGCTCCGGCCGCATGGAAATTCTGGACGCGGCAATGCCGGCGAAAATCGTCATCAAACTCGATTTCTTTAAGCCGTTCGAGGGACACAACACCGCCGAATTCACAATGCTGCCGCAGGGCGATGCCACCAATCTGACGTGGCTCATGCATGGTCCGCTGCCGTTCATGGGAAAGCTCATGCATCTGTTCATGAACGTGGACAACATGGTCGGCAAGGATTTTGAAATCGGTCTCGCCAATCTGAAACAGCTCACCGAGAAATAATCGGATACTTCAAGCGTCCACCACCCAAAGGAGCAAGCCATGCAGATCAATCCCTATCTGTTTTACGACGGCAATTGCGAAGCGGCGTTCAAGTTCTACGAGAAGGTGCTCGGCGCAAAGATCGAGGCGATGTTCCGAAATGAGGAGGCGCCGGAGTCGATGCCGTCGCCGCCCGAGCGGAAGAAGAAGATCATGCACGGCAGGATTTCGATCGACGGCCAAGTGCTGATGGCGTCGGACGCGCCTCCGGAACATTTCCATAAGCCGCAGGGCTTTTCGGTCTCGCTGACGGTCGGCGACCCCGCCGAGGCTGAGCGCAAGTTCAACGCGCTTTGCGAAGGGGGCAGTGTCAACATGCCGTTCGCGAAGACCTTCTTCTCCAAGGGATTCGGCATGTGCGTCGATCAGTTCGGCATCCCCTGGATGGTGAACGTCCCGATGGAGGGATGATCTCTCATCGGCATGCCAGGCAGCATTGGTCGGCAAGCCGCACTCATCGGCAAGCCGCACCCATCGGAGTGCGTCTCAGCGCATTCACGATTGTTAACGCGCTCCAGCGAGGCACTTATTCGTGCCCCGCTTCGCTCATGATCTCAGAATCGATCAGGCTGCTGACTTGTTCTTGATGGCGCCGACGATCGCCGTGAGAACGGCACCCGCAACGCCGCCGCCGGCCACCTGACCGATGATGCTGCCGATATCCGGCGTCGAGGCTGTATTGGCGAGCAATGGAATCAGCATGCCGAGGATCTGTCCCCCGATGCCGCCGCCAACTGCGCCCGCGATGGTGTTTCCAAGCGTACCGAGATCGATATTCTTGGCTGCGCCCGCGGCGACATTTCCGCCGACGGCGCCGCTGATGATCTGGATGATCAGATTGATGAGCATTCCCGACATGACGTAACACTCCCCGATCCGGTGTTGAGTTTGAGCGGTGTGTACGGCGCCGGACCATCGCCGCGCCGTACAACCTAGGCGTTTGAGCTGGAAAGGTCATGCTGCGCCAGCGAAGGATTCGGACGAAAACGCGAATTGCTTCGACAATCCCGGCGGCAAGAAGAATTTCAATGCTCTAGGGCCACTGCCTGATGAACGGTCGATCGCTTATCGGCACCTCGGATAGATCGCCGCGAGCTCGCGCCCTCGCAGCAACAGCAGGCGCGAGGTCAATCCGCCGCGGCGGCTGATCCAGCCCCGCACCGCGGCGGGATAAGCCTCCAGCACCAGCTCGGACGCTTCCGGCTCGGCATACATCCGGCCGCGCCTGTCGACCGATCGCGCGGCGTGAAATCCCAGTATCGCCCGGCGGGTCACGCAGATGCGGTCACTCGGCACCACGCTCAGCACCAACGTGCAGGCCGACAGGCAGGGTCCGTCAATGACGACGCGTTCGCCGGTATCGCGCACGCGTTCGAACAGATCCAGGAACGGGCCGACCTCGCCGCCCGGACTGGCGAGAATCCGTACCTCGGCGTGCGCCGGCGACAAGGCGAGGGCGCACAATAGCACCGTCGCAAGATAAATCTTTAAGCCGGTCTTTTGCATGGCGAGCGGCTCCTTGACGCCCCGATGACTGGAACAACTAGTCAGGGGCGGGTCACGCGACAAGGCATCCCCCGCAGGGTTTCGCGATCAACGCCGCAAATCGCAGGCCGCGACACGATTGATGTCGGCCAGCCGACGGTCCGCACTGGCGCGGAAATCCAGGCTTGCCACCAAATCGAGCAGGCGACGGTAAGCGTGGTCGGCGACCGCAACGGGCAACGGCTCTTCATCAAAGGTTTCGATGTAGCTGCCGACGATACCACTCAGCACCCGGCACAAAGCGCGTTGCTCCGGGTTGTCCCTGCTTAGAATGTCAAGTTTTTGCTGAAAAGTGCGGAAGGTCCGCAAGCCGTGGTGCTGTTGGGAGAGCCACGTATACAAGTCGTGCAAGTCGTTCATGCTAGCCTCTTCACACTGGAGAAGAAGCTGCCGAGTTGTACAGCCGCATATGGTGGCGGACAAATACTATTTTTGCATCCGTCCGTCGCGACGGATGCAGTCATGGAAATGTCAGCATTTCCATTCGCGCAATGATGGTCAACCGCGGCCGCAAGCGCCCGCAGGCGAGGTTCTACCCGTTCCGTCTCTCACCCCGCAGTGTCGGCAATCCGATACCGGCGGCGTCGAAGCCGCCATCGACGGCAAGAATCTGTCCGGTGATGTAGCTTGAGCGGTCGCTGCATAAAAAGAACACCGCCTCCGCCAATTCTTCTTCGAGGCCGTAGCGGTTGAGCGGGATCGCGTCGTGATAATCGGCGCGGATTTCCGGCGTGTGGACGGCTTTCGCCATCGCGGTCTCGACCGGACCGGGCGCGACGCCGTTGACGCGAATGCCGAGCGACGCCAGTTCGACGGCGAGTTGCTTGGTGAGATGTGCAAGCCCGGCTTTGCTGGTGCCGTAAGCCGAGCGCAGCGTCGAGGCGCGTACCGCCGAAATCGACGTGATATTGACGACCGCGCCGCCGCCATGTTCGCGCATCAGCGGCGCGGCCGCCTTGGTGCAAAGGAACGGCCCGGTGAGGTTGACGGCCAGCACCCGGCTCCAATCCTCATCCGAGGTCTCCAGCAGCGGCGCGAACACCGCGATGCCGGCGTTGTTGACCAGCGCGTCAAGCCTGCCGAAGCGCCGGTCGATTTCGGCGAATGCGCTCGCGACCGCGCTTGCATCAGAGACGTCACAATGCAGCCCCAGCGTATTGCCGGCATCGGCCAGTGTCTCCACGCTGTTCCCTAACAATTCACTCTCGATATCGAGCAGCGCCACGCGCCAGCCCTCGGCGAGAAACCGTTTCGCCACCGCGAGCCCGATGCCACGCGCGGCGCCGGTCACCAGCGCGACTTTTTTAAGTTTATCGGTCATTCCCATCCGCCTTGTTGCTATCGAATGGGTCTTATAGCGCGTTGCCGTAGACCGTGTCTCGGCAATGCCGGCGCCCGCGCCCTCTATGCGTTGTTTCGCATCCTGCGCGAGCAATGGCCGGTGATGCTGCGCAGATTCCAGCAGCGTTTCATCCGCGCTCTTACGGAGGTGGGCTGGAAAATTTTTTCCGCTTCACGACCTTCTCATACGCCTTCTGCAGTTTCTCACCGACGGACGGGCCGGATTTTTTCCTTCGCTTCGCGCCGAGATGGGTCTCGCGCAATTCGTCCATGAACTCGGCCCACATGTTCGGGCCGCCTTCGCTCAGCAGCTTGGCACGGATGCCGAGCTCTTCGCTGACGGGAAGATATTTATATCCCCAGCCCGACATCTGGGCGAGGATCGGCAACAATTCGATGCCCTGTTCGGTAAGCGAGTAGATTCCCTTTTGCTTGTGGCTGGGGTCGTCCTCCCTGGTGAGGATGCCCTGCTCGAGCAGCGTCTTCAGCCGGTCGGCGAGGATGTTGGAGGAAATGCCTTCGTCGGATTTGGTCAGCAGCTCACGGAAATGTCGGCGGTTGCCGAACATCATGTCGCGGATGACGAGCAAGCTCCATTTATCGCCGACCACCTCCAGCGTGAGATTGATCGGGCAGCCGGAGCGTTGGTAGTCGGTCATCGGCGATGTCCAGGACACGCGGCGGAAACGCCACGAAAAAACCGCTTGCAATATCGCATCAGTTATCCCAACATACAACCAGTTGCAAAACGCAATTGGTTAAAATCGTCCGGATGAAGCGCAGCGAAATCCGGTAATTCAGCCTTGCTTTAAGAACCATCGGGGAGAATCGACATGGCCGCACCAGGCAAGCCCGAGATCATCGGTGCTATGTTTGCCGCCTACCTCTCGAACGACCGCAAGGCCGTTGAGGATTTTCTCACTGAAGATTTCCACTTCACGAGTCCCTATGACGACGGGATCGACAAGGCGACATATTTCGCGCGGTGCTGGCGCAGCACCGACTGGATCGAACGGCACGAGCTGGAAAAAATCTTCGTCGAGGGCGACGAGGCCTTTGTGACCTACCGATGCACGGCCAAAGGCGGAAGGAGTTTCCGGAATACCGAGTTCTTCACCTTCGAAGGCGACAGGATCAAACGCATCGACGTCTATTTCGGCGCCACCTACGAAAATGGCGTCTTCGTCAGGCAGAGCGAAAACTAATCCGGAGCCATCTGAATGTCCCTCACGTTGCATTTCCACCCGCTGGCATCGTACTGCCAAAAGGTGCTGATCGCTCTGTATGAGAACGATACGCCGTTCACGCCCAATATGGTCGATCTCTCCAACGAGAGCGAGCGCGCGGCGCTATTGAAGCTGTGGCCGATCGGCAAGTTTCCGGTGCTGGGTGACGATACGCGGAAGCAGATCATCCCGGAATCGACCGTCATCATCGAGTATCTCGATCGGTATTACCCGGGCAAGACGCTGTTCGTCCCCGCGGATTTTTCCCGCGCATGGCAGACGCGGCTGCGCGATCGTTTCTACGACCTTTATGTGCATGAACCGATGCAAAAGATCGTCGGCGATAGAATGCGCCCGCAGGACAGAAAGGATCCGCATGGGGTCGAGGAAGCCAAAGCGCGGCTGCAGACTTCCTATCGAATGATCGACAGCGAGATGGCAAGCCAGGCTTGGGCGATGGGCGATGTGTTCAGTCTCGCCGATTGCGCCGCCGCGCCTTCATTGTTCTACGCCAATCAGGTGATGCCGTTCGGCGATAGCCATAAGAACGTTGCCGCCTACTTCGCCCGCCTGATGGCGCGCTCATCCTTCTCCCGCGTGGTCAAGGAAGCAGAACCTTATTTCCATATGTTCCCGAAGGAGGCATCGGCATGAGCAGCAACAGCAAGTCCGCCATCATCCGGGGCATGTATGCCGGCTACCTGTCAAAAGATCGTGGCGTCGTCGAACGATTGCTGACCGACGGCTTCCGTTTCACCAGTCCGTATGACGACGCCATCGACAAGGACGCTTATTTTAGGAAATGCTGGCCGAACAGCGAGCGGATGGGCGCATTCGACATCGAGAAAATCCTCGAACAGGGCGCCGAGGCATTCATCACTTACAAAATCCGCAACCATGACGGCAAGGAATTCCGCAACATCGAGTTCTTTCGCTTCGACGGCGATAAAGTCCGCAGCATCGATGTGTATTTTGGCGCCACCTACAGGGATGACGCGTTCGTGAAACAGCAGCAATAGAAAAGCCGGTTGGCGTGTCGGTTCGGCGCGGTCCGGTTCGTCGTCCCACAGGGACTGTGGCTGATCTCTGAAGGAACGAAACGATGAAAATGACCGGCGCCGACGGGCTGTCAAAAACGCGCCTCGATCGCATGCACGACACTATGGCGGGCCACGTCGAAGCGGGCGATATGCCCGGTATGGTGATGCTGGTGAGCCGCCACGGCGAGATTCATGTCGACGCGATCGGAAAAATCGCAATCGACGGTGCGCCGATGCGGCGCGACACCATCTTCCGCATCACTTCGATGACCAAGCCGGTCACCGCCGCCGCGGCGATGATCCTTGTCGAGGAATGCAAATTACGGCTCGATGATCCCGTCGATTGGTGGCTGCCGGAACTGGCGGACCGCAAGGTGCTGCGCGCCATCGATGCGCCGAGCGACGATACCGTGCCGGCCAAACGCGCGATCACGCTGCGTGATCTGCTCACTTTCCGGCTGGGCTACGGCATGCTCATGGTGTTTCCGGACCGCTATCCGATCCAGAAAGCCATTGCCGAGGCAGGCTTCGCGCCCGGACCGGTATTTCCGTCGTTCCCGCCGGACGAATTGATGAGGCGTTACGGCAGCCTGCCGCTGCTCTATCAGCCCGGCGAGCGCTGGCTTTACAACAGCGGGACGGAAATCCTGGGCGTATTGATCGCGCGTGCAGCCGGCACGACGTTCGGCGAATTCCTGCGCGAGCGTATCTTCGCTCCGCTTGGCATGAAGGATACCGCGTTCAGCGTGCCGGAGGCCAAGCGCGATCGGTTCGCAACCAGCTATGCCCGCGACCATGCGACGCAAAAGCTGAAAGTGTTCGACGATCCCGTCACCGGCAAATTCTCGAACCCGCCGGTCTTTGAAAACGGCAGCGCCGGGCTGGTCTCGACCGCCGACGATTTCAATGCGTTCGCGCAGATGATGTTGAATGGCGGCCGCCTTGGAAGCGAACGCATTCTGTCGCGGCCGTCGGTCGAACTGATGACGACCGACCAGCTCACATCGGAACAGAAACTGGGCTCCGAAATATTCTTCGGCGACAACAGGGGCTGGGGCATGGGCCTCTCGGTTTTCACCCGGCGTGACGATCTCTACAACGTACCGGGCCGGTTTGGCTGGGATGGGGGCTACGGCACCTCATGGTATTCCGATCCCAAAGAGAATCTCACGGGAATCTTGCTTACCCAGCGAATGATGGATTCGCCACAGCCGCCGCGCGTGCTGACCGATTTCTGGACCTCGGCCTATCAGGCCATCGACGATTGAAGGGCGCGTGGCACGGGCCGTGGGATTCCACGGGGCCGAAATAATTCCGATCGCTATGTCGGTGCCGTAAAATCCGGTTCGTCATAGTTATAGAGCCGGGGTGGCGGAAACGGCCCGCCCGGCCGAAACGAAATGCCAAACGGAGGACGGTGATGCGATTCATGGTGATTGTGAAAGCCGACAAGAATAGCGAAGCCGGCGTGATGCCGAGCACGGAATTATTGACGGCGATGGGAAAATTCAACGAAGAGATGGTGAAGGCCGGCGTCATGCTGGCGGGTGAGGGCCTGCATCCGAGTTCGAAAGGCGCGCGCATCAAATATTCCGGCAAGGACCGCACTGTCACCAGCGGCCCCTTCGGCGCAACCAGCGAACTCGTGGCCGGCTTCTGGCTGATTCAGGTCAAGTCGCGTGACGAGGCGATTGAATGGATGAAACGCGCGCCATTCGACGGCGGTGCTGAAATCGAGATACGGCAGGTTTTCGACGCGGAGGATTTTGGCGAGGCGCTCACGCCCGAATTGCGCGAGCAGGAACAACGCCTCCGCGCGCAGGGGGCGCAGAGGTAGACAAGTCCATCCATTGTCATTCCGGGGCAGCCCCATTAGGGGCTGAACCCGGAATCTGGAGAATACAGCGCGAGATTCCGGGTTCGCGCTCCGCGTGCTCCGGAATGACATCAGGTTTAAATCAACAAGGACATACGACCATGCGATTCATGATGCTGATGATTCCCTTGGGCTACGAGACCGCACCGCCGGACGTTAAGCTGGATCCTGAGCGTGTGGCCGCGATGATGAAATATAATCAGGCTCTGAAAGAGGCCGGCGTGCTGATCACGTTGGATGGCCTGCACCCACCGTCTATGGGTGCCCGGGTCTCCTTCGCGAGCGGTAAGCCCCTCGTTACTGACGGTCCCTTCACCGAGGCCAAGGAAGTGCTCGGCGGCTACTGGATGATCGACGTGAAGTCGCGCGAGGAGGCCATCGCCTGGGCCAAGCGTTGCCCGGCCTCCAATAATGAGATCATCGAAATTCGCCAGGTCCAGGAAATGTCGGATTTTCCCGCCGATGTTCAGGAGGCGGCGGCCGGATTTACCGAATTGCAGGGCAAGTCCGGAGGTTAGGGCCGCGCCGATCCCCGCCGCATGGCGACACTAGTGACCTTCGGGGCCGGCTCATGTAAAAGCCTTTCACATGAGCTGGCGCAAGGAACAAAGCCGCGCCGAGCGCGGCTATCATCACGGCAATCTGAAAGAGGCGCTGCTGCAGGCGGCCCTCGGCCTGATCGCGGAGAAGGGACCGGCCGGGTTCACCTTCGCCGATGCAGCGCGTTCGGCCGGGGTCAGCCCGGCGGCGCCCTACCGGCATTTTCGCGACCGCGACGAACTGCTTTCCAGCATCGCCCAGCGCGGCTTTGAGCAGTTCGAGACGGTGCTGACCCAGGCCTGGGATGACGGCCGTCCGGACACCGTCACGGCATTCGAACGTGTCGGCAAAGCCTATCTCGCGTTTGCCCGCGAGGAGCCGGCGTTCTATTCGGCGATGTTCGAATCGGGGCTTCCCGTCGACCTTAATCCGGCACTGCTGGCGGCAAGCGAGCGCGCCTTCGGCATTATTAGAGCGGCCGCGGAGCGGCTTGCTGCGCTGGCGCCGCCCGGCACGCCGCGGCCGCCGGCGCTGATGATGGCGCTGCATATCTGGTCGATGTCGCACGGTGTGGCGTCGCTGTTTGCACGTGGAGATGCGGCGCGCCGCAAGCTGCCGATGTCGGCCGAGGATCTGCTGGAAGCCGAGGTGCTGATTTATCTGCGCGGTCTCGGTTTTCCGACCGACCGCAGGCCGTCGGGCCAAAAAGACCAGGCCGAGCAAAAGCCCGCCGCGCCCCCTGCCGGTCCCTGGGGCTCTCCAAAATAAATTTCTGGGTGCGGCGTGTGGTCGGCTTGACAAAAACTCGGCATGGTTTAGGTATGTAAATGTTATTTACATTCACAACGGCGTGATGCCGTCATGGAGAGGGAAATGGCCTACACCGCAGATGTCAATCGATGGCGCGGCCCCGATAGCGAGCCCTACCGTCCACAGATGCACGTGCACCCCGGCATGGTCATCGCCACCGTTCTTGGCTTCCTCTTCTGGTGGCCGGTCGGTCTTGCCTTCCTCTTTTTCACACTCAGGAGCACGAAAATGGGTTGCTGGAGTCATCAGGACCGTTGGCAGAATAAAATGGAGCGGATGCAGTACAAGATGGAGCGGATGCGCAACCACATGGAGCGCCGTGGTTTCGGCTTCGGTGGTTTCGGTCCGCCCTCGAGCGGCAACCGCGCCTTCGACGAATACCGCATGGAAACCTTGCGGCGCCTCGAGGAGGAGCAGACCGAATTCAAGGATTTCCTCGATCGCCTGCGTCACGCCAAGGACAAGGAAGAGTTCGACCAGTTCATGGCGCAGCATCGGCAGCGTCCGACGCCGCCGCCCTCGGACGGTCAGCCCCAGGCGTGATTTGAAAGCCTGATTTGAAAGCTCTGCCTCAGGCGTAGTGCCCCCATCAAACCTGACGGCGACAGAACCGCCCGTTTGCGAAAGCAGACGGGCGGTTTTGTTTGGCGGTCGGGAACCCCGTTCCGGAACAGCTTCTCGACCGGGCGTCATCTGCCGCGGCCAAAATCCCCCTTGGTAACTCCGCCTTAACCATGATTAGCGTCTGGTTAGGGACGTAAAGACGCGCTGATAGCCCTCGTTTTGACATGTTGGCAGCGGATGCAGGCCTCGGCTTCGGACGGGCCTCCCATGCGACACAACAAGGCTCTCACGCTGGCGCTTACCGCGCGCCTGGCGCGCGGCTGTGGAACCGGCAGCCATTTGCTCCCGGAGGATTTGGGATACTTGCGTTGAGAGGATATCGCTTATGAATCCGGCCGACGTGGCTCAGTCAGCGTTGCCGCTGGCATCCACCGACGTATCGCTGATCGCACTATTCCTGCAGGCCCACTGGATCGTGAAAGCGGTCATGCTGGGGCTGCTCTCTTGTTCCGTCTGGGTCTGGGCGATCGCGATCGACAAGATCATCCTGTATGCGCGCACCAAGCGCGCCATGGATCGCTTCGAGCAGGCGTTCTGGTCCGGGCAGTCGATCGAAGAACTTTACCGGGCGCTGTCGGCCAAGCCGACGCAGTCGATGGCGGCCTGTTTCGTCGCAGCGATGCGCGAATGGAAACGGTCATTCGAAAGCCAGGCGCGCTCGTTCGCCGGGCTTCAGATGCGGATCGAGAAGGTGATGAACGTATCGATCGCCCGCGAAATCGAACGGCTGGAACGCCGGCTTCTAGTGCTGGCGACGGTCGGCTCGGCGGGTCCGTTCGTCGGCCTGTTCGGCACGGTCTGGGGCATCATGTCGAGCTTCCAGTCGATCGCCGCCTCAAAGAATACTTCGCTGGCGGTGGTGGCCCCCGGCATCGCGGAAGCGCTGTTCGCTACCGCAATCGGCCTTATCGCTGCCATCCCGGCGACTATTTTCTACAATAAGTTCACCTCAGAGGTGAACCGGCAGGCCCAGCGGCTGGAGGGATTCGCCGACGAATTTTCAGCGATCCTGTCGCGCCAGATCGACGAGCGGGCGTGAGGAGCGGTATGTATATTATGAGCGTATCCGTGAGCATCAGATCATGGCGATGAATATGGCAGGCTCGTCGGGCGGCGGACGCCGCGGTCGCGGCCGGCGTCGCGCCGTGATGGCGGAGATCAACGTCACCCCGATGGTGGACGTGATGCTGGTGCTGCTGATCATCTTTATGGTGTCGGCGCCGCTGTTGACGGTAGGCGTGCCGCTCGATCTGCCGCAGACCCAGGCCAAGAGCCTGGAGCAGGACAAGACGCCGCTGCAGCTTTCGGTCGACGTCAAGGGACGGGTATTCATCAACGATACCGAAGTCGCGATGAATGAACTGGTGCTGAAATTAAAGGCGATCACCGACGCCCGCGGCGGCATGGACGAGCGTATATTCATGCGGGCGGACAAGAAGGCGGATTACGGAACCGTGGCGAAAGTGATGGGGCAATTGTCGGGCGCGGGCTTCAAGCGGCTGGCACTGGTAACCGAAGTGGAGCAGGGGTCCTAAAGGGTGAATGTGAAGGTCGACAAGACACTTGTTGCGTCTGTGGTCCTGCACGTCCTCGTGATCGGGTGGGGACTGGTGTCGTTTTCATCCAAAGCATTCGAGTCGATGCCGGAAGAATCCTTGCCGGTGGACATCATTTCCGCCGACCAGCTTGCCAAGGTCACCGCCGGCATGAAAACCGGCAAAAAGGAAAATCCCAAGCCGCTGGTGGAGAAAGTCGCCGAAGCCAAGCCGGTGGATGATAATGCCATCGGCAAGGTCAGCGAGAAGCCGCCGGTCGTGACCGACACTTCGCCGCCGCCTCAGCCGAAGCCGATTGAAAAGCCGGTCGAAAAGAAGCCCGACCCGCCGAAGCCGGTCGCCGAGGAAAAGCCCAAGGAAGAGCCGAAGCCGATCGAGAAGAAGCCGGATCCGCCCAAGGTCGATCCGATCGCGGAAGCCTTGAAAAAGGAAGAGAAGAAGCCGCCGCCGAAGCCACAGGCCCAGGCGGCGACGCCGCAGCCGCCGAAGCCGAAGGCGGAACGGACCTTCGATCAGTCCAAGATTGCAGCGCTGCTCGACAAGCGTGACCCGACGCGGCAGGCGGTGACCGGTGAAACCTTGAATTCCAACGCCGCGCTCGGCCTTTCCAAGGGCAAAGCCGCCGATAACTCCGCGACATGGGGCGCGATGTTCCAGTCGCAGGTCGAACGCTGCTGGAAGAAGCCCTATGGCGGTATCGAGAGCCAGAATCCCGAGGCAGCTTTTGAAATCAAACTAAAACGCGATGGCACGTTGGAAGCGGCGCCGCTCCCGGAAGGGACACCGGCCACACCTTACCTTCGCGTCTATCAGGAGAGCGCCTTGCGCGCGATCATCGAATGCCAGCCGTATAATCTGCCCGCGGCCTATTTCGAGGAATGGAAATATTTTGCACCGGTGTTCACCGAGCGAAAGACTTGATTGCGGCCGCCTGTCGGTGGCACGGAAATGTGAAACGGCTCGTACAACATGACCCCCAAAGATGGATTGCGTGAGATGACGTTCCGCCCGAGCCGCCGGCAGATTATTTCCAGCATGGCCTCGCTCGGCGTGCTGACGGGCGCGGGTGTCGGCGGCGCCTTCGGTCAAGGGCCAAAGCGCATCATCGTGCCCGAAGGCGATTTCCAACCGCTGCCGATCGCTATACCCAATTTCGTGGCGGGCACGCCATCGGATAACGATGTCGGCGCCGGCGTGACCCAGGTCATCACCAACAACCTCAAGCGCAGCGGGCTGTTCGCGCCGATCGATCAGGCCGCCTTCATCGAACGAATTTCCAACATCGATGCGGCGCCGCAATTCCAGAACTGGAAGACCATCAATGCGCAGGCGCTGGTGACCGGCCGCATGACGCGACAGGGCGATGGGCGTTTGAAGGCGGAATTCCGCCTCTGGGACGTCGCCACCGGCCAGCAGCTCACCGGTCAGCAATATTTCACGTCGCCGGAATACTGGCGGCGGATCGCGCACATCATTTCCGACCAGATCTACGAACGTCTGACCGGAGAGAAAGGCTATTTCGACAGCCGCGTGGTGTTTGTCGATGAAACCGGAGCCAAGGAACGGCGCATCAAGCGGCTGGCGTTGATGGACCAGGATGGCGCGAATGTCCGCTACCTGACTCGCGGCGCCGACCTCGTGCTGACGCCGCGGTTCTCGCCTTCGACCCAGGAAATCACCTATATGGAATTCGGGCAGGGCGACCCGCGGGTCTATCTGTTCAATATCGAGACCGGGCAGCGCGAGATCGTCGGCAATTTCCCCGGGATGTCGTTCTCGCCGCGCTTCTCGCCGGACGGCCAGCGCGTGATCATGAGCTTGCAGCAGGGCGGCAATTCGAACCTGTTCGTGATGGATCTGCGTTCGAAATCGACCACACGCCTCACCGACACGCCGGCGATCGATACCTCGCCGTCCTATGCGCCCGACGGGACGCGTATATGTTTCGAATCCGACCGCGGCGGAAAGCCGCAGATCTATGTGATGCCGGCAACCGGCGGGCCCGCGCAACGCATCTCCTTCGGAGACGGGACCTATTCGACCCCGGTGTGGTCGCCGCGTGGTGATTACATCGCCTTCACCAAACAAGGCGGCGGACAGTTTTCCATCGGCATCATGAAGCCCGACGGCTCCGGCGAACGGATTCTTACCTCCGGATTTCACAACGAAGGTCCGACCTTTGCGCCGAATGGCCGCGTCTTGATGTTCTTCCGCGACCCCGGCGGTAACGACGGACCGTCGCTTTTCACCGTGGACATCTCCGGACGCAGCGAACAACGGGTCCCCACCCCCGGCTTCGCGTCCGATCCAGCGTGGTCGCCCCTGCTCTCGTGAGATCGGCGCCGCTGCACGACCAGCGGGGACTCAGGTCGGCAAAGCTTGCCTAGCTTGCTGATTTAACGAGCTAATTCTCGTCTTTTCATGTGAATGACAACGTTGCGGTAACGATATTCCCTCAGAAAGACTTCATCTGGGACAGATAGAACTACGGCCTGAAAAGGACGCATGCGCCCCCGATGCAGCTGGTCGACCAAAAAGAGCGAAGCAACCAAGAAGAGCTGGAGCCCGCACTTTACGCGGCGCTGGTCGATTCCATGTGCCAGAATTTCTGGCCGATGTTTTTTGGCTCGGTCTGCAGTGCCGCTGCCGCCATCATGACCGCCGTCAAGACCGGCAATGTTTTACTTTGGCCTTGCGCGCTTCTAATCGTCGCGATCGGCACCGCACGCGCGTTCCAGATGCGTACATATGAACGCCGCACGTCGATGCTGACGTTCGAGCAGGCGAAGGCTTGGGAGCCGCGCTACCGGATCGGTGCTGTGCTGTATGCCGGAGCGCTTGGGCTTTGGTGTTTCGTGACCATTCTCGGCAGCGACGATGCGGTTGCCCATATGCTCTGCGTCGCTGTGACGGTCGGTTATACCGCAGGGGGCGCAGCGCGGAATTACGGCCGCCCGAAGATTGTCCAATTACATGTTCTTTTTGCGTGCGGACCGATGTCGCTTGCGCTGGCGCTCCGTGGCGACATTTACTACATCGGCTCGGCCCTTTTACTAGGGCTCTTTTTTGTCGGTCTTAAGAACATCAACATCAGCCTTCATGCGATTTTCGTGAATGCGCTGAGATCGAGTGCAAGAGAGTCGGCGCTAGCCTCGCAATTTGATGCCGCCCTGAACAACATGCCGCACGGCCTGTGCATGTTTGGTATGGATGGCTGTCTTGCAGTCATGAATCATCGTTTCAGCGATATGATGCGACTGACGGACGATCTCGTTTATCGAGGTGCAAGTGCGCGAGATATCGTCGCCGCGTGCATCAGCGCCGCGACACTGTCGGCTGCGAGCGGCAAACTCGTCGTCTCCGAAGTTGAGAAGTCGCAAGCGGGCTATATCACCACGGTCGATCCCGACGCCGCGAACGACCGGGCGCTGTCGTGGACATTTCAGCCGATGGCCGGCGGCGGCACCGTTGTGCTGGTGGAAGACATCACCGAACGGCGCAAGGCGGAAGCCAGGATCAGTCATCTCGCGCGCTTTGATGAACTGACGGCGCTGCCCAACCGGCTAAATTTCCGCGACGAGATCGAGCGTCTTTTGGCGGTTCCGCATGATGCCGAGCAATTGTCGGCATTGCTGTTTGTCGATCTCGATCAGTTCAAGCAGGTCAACGATACCCTGGGTCACCCTTGCGGCGACCAGCTCTTGTGCGCCGTCGCCAACCGTCTGCGCGAGATGCTGCGCCCGGAGGATTTCGTGGCGCGCTTCGGGGGCGACGAATTCGTGGTGTTTCAGCAGAACATCAAATCGAACGAGGACGCAGCCGGTCTCGCCCGGCGAATTGTCGACCACCTCAGCGAGCGTTATAAAATCGACAATCACCTGGTCGAGATCGGCGCCAGCGTCGGCATAGCGATGACATCCCGCGGCGTCAGCGCCGATACCCTGCTGAAAAACGCCGACATGGCGCTTTACCGCGCCAAGGCGGACGGCCGCGGAACTTTCTGCTTCTTCCGCGACGAAATGGCGCAAACCGTCGAGGCGCGTCGCATTCTGGAGCTCGACCTGCGGAAGGCGCTGGCCAACGAGGAATTCGAGCTGTTCTATCAGCCGCTCGTCAATCTCAAATCCGGACGGATATCGACGTGTGAAGCGCTGCTGCGCTGGAACCATCCGGTGCGGGGCACGGTTTCCCCGATCGATATCATTCCGGTCGCCGAGGACATGGGCCTCATCGTCGATCTCGGCCGGTGGATTCTGCGCAAGGCCTGCATGGAATGCATGAGATGGCCGGAGGGTGTCAGCGTCGCGGTCAATTTTTCACCGCAGCAATTCCATCAGCGTGACGTGCTGAGCGAAGTTCGCTATGCGCTCGAGGTCTCGGGCTTGCCCGCGCACCGCCTCGAAATCGAGATCACCGAATCCTCGCTGTTGCGCAATACCCAATTGACCCACGACGTGCTGTCCCAATTGCGCGCGATCGGTGTGCGGATCTCGCTGGATGATTTCGGCACCGGCTATTCGAGCCT
Source organism: Bradyrhizobium sp. (assembly GCA_028290305.1). The sequence goes on along the minus strand of JAQGKC010000146.1, from coordinate 33,783 downwards.
GAGTTATCTGCATAATTTCCCGCTGCAGAAGGTGAAGATCGACCGTTCCTTCCTCGAGGGGATCGACGACGACCGCCCGCTGACGCTGTTGCGCGGCGTGGCGCGGCTCAGTGCCGATCTCGGCATGTCCGTCGTGGTCGAGGGCATCGAGACCAACGAGCAACTGGAATTGATCAGCGCCGACGGCACGATCACCGAGGCGCAAGGCTATCTGTTCAGCAGGCCGGTGCCGGCGGTTCGGATCCGCCAGTTACTGAACGCATCGCACGGCCGCCGCCTGCCGGATGAGGAAAACACGCGCGGTTCCGTCGCGATCAATCGCCTGAAAATAATCTAAGCAACCCGCGTTCAATGGGAACTTTCCTTCTCATTGCGGGGGCAGAGACGCGTCATGTCCGCTGTCGCTAATTAACCCTAATATCCTGATCCGTTTGCGCCGCGGTTAGGAAGCTGTTAACCTTTTTGACATCGCTCAGAGGTTGTCAGCGTTGAGGAATGCCAGATGGGGTCTACGGCCGAGGCAGCCACCGCGGTGCTTGGACGGGGTGTCAATCTTCTCGATCGGGTCAGCTACCGCTTAGCTGAGAGTGAGGAAGACAAGGATACTATCTACAAATTGCGCTACCGGGCTTATCTTAATGAAGGTGCGATCGAACCCAATCGCGAAGGTACGGTAACCGATCGCTTTGATGACTTGCCGAACTCCTGGATATTCGGCGTCTATTTCGAAAACATCCTCACAAGTTCCATCCGTATCACGGTTGCTTCACCTGAGAATCCGACCTCTCCCTCCGTTGAGGTGTTTCCCGATCTGCTCGGGCCAAAACTGGCTGAGGGGCAGGTCATCATCGACCCCACCCGTTTTGTTGGCGATCCAGACCGGCAGAAGCGATTTCCGGAACTGCCATACCTGACTTTGAGACTAGCCTACGTGGCCACCAGTTATTTCGACGCCGACATCGGGCTCGCAACCGTGCGTGCCGAGCATCAAGCGTTCTATCGCCGTTTTTTTATGCATCGCGTCTGGGCAGCACCGCGGCAATTTCCGGGTTTGATTAAACCGGTCTGCCTGATGGCGGTGGACGATCCAGTCGTGAGGGACAAGGTGTATGCACGCTATCCCTATCTGACTTCGAGTGCTGACGAGCGTCGGATGCTGTTCAGACGCAGCAATGAACGTCAGATGACGCCGTCGGACATCGTCCTTCCGCGCGAGCGGCCGTCGATCGTCCCGCAGTCCTGACGCATCGGGCCCCGGGGGGCCCTGCTTTAGGACGGGTTCCATTCGAGGACCCATTTTATTTGCCTTTTCAAGCCGGGTGGGGGCGATCCCGGCCGCGCTCCGGCTTGCCTCCACCGTCGCGCCACATTTACAACTCATTAACCATCGCGGTTGCTTTTCGCCGTTTGCTGGCATTTGATCGGGTCTCGCAACACCTCATCAAGGTTGACGGAACGTTCGCTTAACCATCGCCCTGTAGACCGGATAACAGTGGAAAAACGTGAGCGTGGAGGCTCCGGAATGAAACATCAGATGCGTATCCTCCAGGGATTGAAGCTGGCCGCGGTGCTTGCGGTGGCGCTGTCGATGGGTGCCTGCGCCAACAAGAATCTCGGTGCCGATGGCGCGATGGCAAGTGCTGCGACCCCGGGGAGCCAGCAGGATTTCGTGGTCAATGTCGGCGACCGCGTGTTCTTCGAGAGCGACCAGACCGATTTGTCGCCGCAGGCGATCGCGACCCTGGAAAAACAGGCGCAATGGCTGCAGACCTATAACCGCTATTCCTTCACCATTGAAGGCCATGCGGACGAGCGCGGGACCCGCGAATACAATATTGCGCTTGGTGCGCGGCGTGCTCAGTCGGTTCGTACCTTCCTCGCATCGCGCGGCATCGATCCCGGCCGGATGCGGACGATCTCTTATGGCAAGGAACGCCCGGTTGCGGTATGTAATGACATCTCGTGCTGGTCGCAGAACCGCCGCGCCGTTACGGTCTTGAACGCCAGCTCTTAAGCGTTCGCCTTACACAAAGTTTTGTCGCCGGCGCCTTCGGGCGCCGGTTTCATTTTTTGGCGGCCCGCGTCAGACACTTGTTTGTATCAGTCACATTTTTGGCGTACTCCGTCTCTCAATGTATTCCCGCTTTCGATGTCCGCCGATTTCGTCATCAGGCCAAAATGTCATCCAGATTTCATAGAATTACCCGCGCCGCGGCGATGGCCGCGATGCTGGCGTTTTGTTCGCAGGCCTTTTCTTCACCGGTCTTGGCGCAATCCGACGACGTCGACCCGGAAATGCGGATTCAGCAACTTGAGAACCAGTTGCGGCAAGTCACCGGCCAGAACGAGGAGCTGCAATACCGCAACCGGCAACTCGAAGATCGCCTGAGGTCGCTTCAGGGCGGCGCGCAAGCAGCCCCCGGCGGTCAGCCCGCGATCCCCCAGCCCAGCGTGGCTGCACTGCCGCCGCCTCAATCGAACCCGGGCTATCGGCAGCCGCAGGCCCAGCCGGGTGGTTATGACCAGCAGCAGATCGCGGCTCCGGCGCCGATCATCCAGGACGAACCGGGAGCGGCGCCGGCGCAAGGCCGCCGCCGCGGCGATGCCTTCGATCCCGGTCAGAATCCGAATGCCCCGGGCGCTCCACGTGCGCTCGGCGGCGGTCAGTTGCCGATCGCAAACGAGGCGCCGGTCGGCGCTCCCGGCGGACGCGGAGCCGGAGAGCCGCTTGATCTTGGAAGTCGTGATCCCGCCTTGGCGCCACCGCGCGGCGGAGGTGCCGGGACCACGCTGGCCACGTTGCCGCCGTCGGCAACGCCCAGGGACGAGTTCGATCTCGGCATCGGCTACATGCAGCGCAAGGATTACGCGCTGGCGGAACAGACAATGCGCGACTTCGCGCAAAAATACCCCAGCGATCCCCTGGTGGCGGATTCCCAGTACTGGCTGGGCGAGAGTTTTTTCCAGCGCCAGCAATATCGTGACGCCGCCGAATCCTTTCTCGCGGTGACCACCAAGTTCGATAAATCGGCGAAGGCTCCGGACGCATTGCTGCGATTGGGACAATCGCTGGCGGCCCTGAAAGAGAAGGAGGCTGCCTGCGCCGCGTTCGGCGAGGTGACGCGGAAATATCCCCGCGCGTCGGGCGGCGTCAAAACGGCCGTGGACCGTGAGCAAAAGCGGGTTAAGTGTTGAGCCCCGTTGCGCGAGCCGAAGTGGCGCGAGACGTCGCATCACCGGGGATGGTCATATGATGCTGTCCTTGGATCGCTTCCGCGCATAAATAGGCTTCGACATCAGCCGGCACAGCCATGCCCGACGACGAAAATTCGGCGATCTCGGCACAGAATGCGAAACGTCTGTTCGCGGACTGGAGGGGCGTTCCCGCGATCGTTCTCGCGGTTTCCGGCGGCCCCGATTCAATCGCGTTGATGTGGCTTGCGGCCCGCTGGCGCCGCACGTTGCGGCAGGGTCCGCGGCTCATCGCCGTCACGGTCGATCACGGCTTGCGCCCGGAAGCTGCGCAGGAAGCGCGCGACGTCAAACGCCAGGCGCGCGCCCTCGGCCTGCCGCATCGCACGATGCGCTGGGCCGGCGCCAAGCCGAAAACCGGTTTGCCGGCCGCAGCGCGCACCGCGCGATACCGCCTGCTGGCGCAAGCCGCGCGAGCCCACGGCGCCACGCATATCCTCACCGCGCATACCCGCGACGATCAGGCCGAGACGCTCTTGATGCGGTTGTTACGCGGCAGCGGTATCGTCGGTCTCGCGGCGATGGCGCGGCAGTCCGAGCGCGATGGCGTCCTGCTGGCCCGTCCGTTTCTGCATGTTTCGAAATCGCAACTCGTCGCGACGCTCAAAAAAGCCAAGGTCGGCTTCGCCGACGACCCCACCAACCGGGATCCGAATTTTACCCGGCCGCGTCTGCGGGCGCTGATGCCGGTTCTCGCCGCCGAGGGCGGCGATACGCGCAATCTGGCGCGGTTGGCGTCGCGGCTTGCCCGGGCCAATGCGGCGGTGGAAGTTCTGGCCGATGGCGCCGAGCGTTATCTGGCACTGAAGGAGCGCGAAGCCTCGCATTCGGGCTTCGACGCCAAAACTTTCGACGCCAAGGGTCTCGATGCCAAGGTCTTGGATGCCAAGGTCTTTGACGCTGAGGCTTTTGCCGTCTTGCCGGAAGAAATCCGCGTTCGGCTGTTGCAGCGCGCGATCGACCGGTTCGGTCATGAGGGGCCGGCGGAGCTTGGCAAGGTCGAGGCCTTGCTGTCGGCATTGGACCGGGCCGGGGTGGAAAAAACCGCCGGACGCCGGCCAAATCCGCCGAGGCTGAAGCAAACCCTTGCCGGTGCACTGGTCAGCGTGATCGGCGGCCGGATCCGGATCGAGCCAGCGCCGCCCCGCCGCCGGGTGGACTAAGGCCGGATCGACACGGGCGTCGCGTCTTAAACCACATCGGAGTCTTAACCACCCCGGAAAACACCGGTTCCAGCGCCATTATTTGAACGGGAATCGCGCTAAGATGCGTTAAATAGTCCTGCGTGGTTCCCTTGGCAGCGACCGGGACGACACCTAGATTGTACAGCAGTCGACCGAGGGCTTCCCTCGTTGCCTACCCAAGGACATAAGGCCGCGATCCGCGCGACCACGAAGGAAGATCGATGAACGCCAATCTGCGCAATTTCGCCCTCTGGGTTATTATTGTCTTGCTGTTGTTGGCCCTGTTCACGCTCTTCCAGAACCCTGGTCAGCGCACGTCCTCGCAGGATATCTCCTTCTCGCAGCTTTTGACCGAAGTCGATGCGAACCACGTTCGCGACGTGGTGATCCAGGGACCGGAAATTCACGGTACCTTCACCAATGGCTCAAGCTTCCAGACCTACGCGCCGAACGACCCGACGCTGGTCTCGCGCCTGTATAACGGCAAGGTCTCGATCACCGCGAAACCGCCCGGCGACAACGTGCCGTGGTTCGTGTCGCTCCTGGTCTCATGGCTGCCATTCATCGCGCTGATCGGCGTCTGGATCTTCCTGTCGCGGCAGATGCAGGGCGGCGCCGGCAAGGCGATGGGTTTTGGGAAGTCGCGGGCCAAGATGCTCACAGAGGCCCATGGCCGCGTGACGTTTGAGGACGTCGCCGGCGTCGATGAAGCCAAGCAGGATCTGCAGGAGATCGTCGAGTTCCTGCGCGATCCCGGAAAATATCAACGGCTCGGCGGGCGGATTCCGCGCGGCGTGCTGCTGGTCGGACCTCCTGGCACCGGCAAGACGCTGATCGCGCGTGCGGTCGCCGGTGAAGCCAATGTGCCGTTCTTCACGATCTCGGGCTCGGACTTCGTCGAGATGTTCGTCGGCGTCGGCGCCTCGCGCGTGCGTGACATGTTCGAACAGGCCAAGAAGAACGCGCCCTGCATCATCTTCATCGATGAAATCGACGCGGTCGGCCGGCATCGCGGCGCCGGCCTCGGCGGCGGCAATGACGAGCGCGAACAGACGCTGAACCAGTTGCTGGTCGAGATGGACGGCTTCGAAGCCAATGAAGGTGTGATCCTGATTGCGGCAACCAACCGCCCGGACGTGCTCGATCCGGCGCTGTTGCGCCCCGGCCGGTTCGACCGCCAGGTGGTGGTCCCGAATCCGGATGTCGTCGGCCGCGAACAGATCCTGAAGGTTCACGTCCGCAAGGTGCCCTTGGCGCCGGATATCAACCTGAAAACCATTGCCCGCGGCACGCCTGGGTTTTCTGGTGCCGACCTGATGAACCTCGTCAATGAAGCCGCCCTGACCGCCGCACGCCGCAACAAGCGGATGGTGACGCAGGCCGAGTTCGAGGAAGCAAAAGACAAGGTGATGATGGGCGCGGAGCGCAAGTCGCTCGTGATGACCGAGGAAGAGAAGATGCTGACCGCCTATCACGAGGGCGGCCACGCTATCGTCGGTCTCAACGTGATTGCGACCGATCCGATCCACAAGGCGACGATCATTCCGCGCGGCCGCGCGCTCGGCATGGTGATGCAACTGCCCGAGCGCGACAAGCTGTCGATGTCGCTGGAGCAGATGACCTCGCGGCTGGCCATCATGATGGGCGGACGCGTCGCGGAAGAGCTGATTTTCGGCCGCGAGAAGGTTACGTCCGGTGCGGCCTCCGATATCGAGCAGGCGACCCGGCTGGCGCGGATGATGGTGACGCGCTGGGGATTGTCGGAAGAACTCGGCACGGTGTCCTATGGCGAAAACCAGGACGAGGTTTTCCTGGGGATGTCGGTATCGCGTACCCAGAACGCTTCCGAGGCCACCGTTCAGAAGATCGACTCCGAGATCAGGCGTCTGGTCGAAGAAGGCTATAACGAAGCAACCAAGATCCTCACCGAGAAGCGTGCCGACCTCGAAGCCCTGGCAAAAGGCCTGCTTGAGTTCGAGACGCTGAGCGGCGACGAGATCATCGACCTGCTCAAGGGCAAGAAGCCGAACCGCGAGTCGGTGCTGGAGCCAACCACTCCGCGCACCTCGGCGGTGCCGCCGGCCGGCAAGCCGCGCCCGCGCCCCGATCCGGATGCCGGGCTGGAGCCGCAGCCGCAGGCGTAATGAGCAGTTGTTATTGAATCCGAAAACGCGGCGGCGACGCCGCGTTTTTTTGTGCGTGGGGTGGCATCAGTCGTGTCTAACCCATCAGGATTATGGTTGGCGCCCATCCCGGCGTCATGGCATGTTCGACAACAGCGAGAGCGCGGATAACCGCGCCTGGTTTGGCCGCCGTTGAGCAGTCAAACACAAAATAAGCGGGGAGGGGTGTCGATGCGTTTCGTCACGAGATTTAGCGTGCTTGCCCTGTTGGCATGGCCCGCAGCCTCCACGGCGGCCGACATGCGCGGCGTTACCGCGACCGAAATCAAGATCGGCCAGACCATGCCCTACAGCGGCCCGGTTTCGGCATTCGGCGCGCTCGGCAAGGGTGAAGTCGGCTATTTCAAGATGCTCAATGAGCGCGGCGGCATCAACGGCCGCAAGATCAACCTGATCTCGCTGGACGACAGCTATGCGCCGCCGAAAACCGTGGAGCAGACGCGGCGGCTGGTGGAAAGCGATGAAGTCGCGCTGATCTTCTCCTCGATCGGCACCGCCCACAACACCGCGATATCAAAGTATCTGCAGAGCAAGAACATCCCGCAATTGTTCGTCGGCTCCGGCGCTTCGAAATTCGCCGACATCGCGCAGTATCCGCAGGCGACCCTGGGCGTGCAGGGGCCGTTCCGTTACGAGGCGCGGCTTTACGCGCGCTATGCGCTGGCCAAAAATCCGGATGCCAAATTCGCCGTTATTTCGCAGAACGACGATTTCGGACGTGACTACCTCTCGGGACTCAAGGATGTGCTCGGCGAAAAGTACGATCAACTCGTTACTGGGGCGACCTACGAAATATCAGATCCGACCATCGACTCGCAGATCGTCAAGCTGAAAGCTTCCGGCGCCGACGTTCTGGTGATCGCGGCGACGCCGAAATTCGCCGCACAGTCGATCCGTAAAGCGCATGAGATAGGCTGGAAGCCGATGACGTTTCTGTCCAACGTTGCGGTCTGGGTCTCCACCGTGATGGAGCCGGCAGGATTGGAGGCCGGCGTTGGCATTCTGTCGACGGCCTATGTCAAGGACCCTGACGATCCCGCCTGGAAGGACGACGCCGGCGTTCGGGGATGGCGGGAATTCATGACCAAATACGTCCCCGACGCCGATCTGCACGACACCAACTACGTCAATTCCTACAACAGCGCGATGGCGCTTGAAGCGGTGCTGAAAGCCTGCGGCGACGATCTCTCGACCGAGAATATCCTCAAGCAGGCCTACGTCATTAGGGATCTGGAACTGCCGATGTTGCTGCCGGGCATCAAGATCAACACCAGCCCGACCGATCACGTTCCGGTAGACCAGATGCAGTTCATGCGGTTCAACGGCAAGACGTGGGACCGTTTTGGAGAATTGCAGACGGGGAATTGAGTGGGCGTCATTCCGGGTTCGCGCGAAGACGCGCGCCCCGGAATGACGAGCTATCCGAGCTTCCCCACCTCGGCTTCAACCAGCGACCAGCACTTCGATCCCAGCTTTTCCTTCCAGAGCGCATAGACGCCGGGAAGTTTGGCGCGGAAGGCGGCCTGGTCGACGTCGTTGAACACGAGGCCGCGCTTGACGAAATCATCGCGCAGGCTGGCGTTGAGGGCGGCCTGGTCCTGGCGCTGCTGACGGACATATTTGGTGATGTTGCGCTCGATCACGTCCTTGATGTCGTCGGGCAGCGCCTTCCAGGTGGCGGGGTGGGCCATCGCGTTGAAGCCGGACCACATGTGATTGGTCAGGCTGACATACTTCACCAACTCGTAGAGCTTGAAACCTTCGAGGATCGCCAGCGGATTTTCCTGCGCATCGACCTTGCCGGTTTTCAGCGCGTCGTAAATCTGGTTGGCCGATGTGGTCACCGGCTGCGCGCCAAACGCGCCGAAGGTGTCGAGCATCATCTGTCCCGGCGGCACGCGGATTTTCATGCCGGCGAAATCCTCGGGCGTTGCGATCGCGCGCGGGATCGACGCGACCTGCCGCATGCCGTTGTCGAAACCGGCCACCGGAAACAGATGCATGCCTTTGGCGGCCATTTCGTCGCCGATATATTTTCCAAGCGGGCCGTCGATCGCCTTGTGGGCTTCCGCCGCCGATTTGAACGCGAACGGCAATTGCTGCGCTTCGGCCACCGGCACCACGGTGCCGATGATGCCGCCCATCAAAGTGAAGAACTGGATTTCACCTGCGATCAGCAGCTTGAGCGCATCGGGATCGCCGCCCGGCAGCTTGTTATTCTCCGGATAAACCGTGGTCTCGACCCGGCCGTTGGTTTCAACACGCACAGCCTCCCACATCGCAACGAGATTCTTGTGCAGCGTGCCGCCGGCGGCCTGATTATGGTATTGCGAAAACTTGTAATCGGCAGCCAGCGACGGCTTGGCGATAAGGGCCGATCCCGCCGCCGCCGCGCTCGTCAATATCGACCGTCGTGTCCAGTTCATCGCCATGGTTCCTCCCGGTCTCCGCCTCGTGCCGGGCGGTCAAGACGTTGCGGCCGGACTGTCGTCGAAATCAGGCCATTTCGCCACGAAAATCGCGTCAGGGCGGCGCCACCGGCCCTTCGCCACACGGCACCGTTCCCGCCGCGCTATTCAACGCGTGCTCCGTGTTCTTGGTCATCCTCTACTTAAGCCAGATCCGATTTCTTCGCGGATCCGAAATCGAGTCATCCGCAGGATGGCTGCTCAATTGGGTATTTCCGATGTGGGCGCAGCATTCATCTGCGTTCGATCTGCCCGGACATGAATGACGGCGGTGTCATCCGCGTATAGCCTCTTCCAGCCCGGCAGGTGATCCAGCAACTGTGCGGCCGGCGACGCCGGAACGAGCAGCGTGGCATCGATCTGTGAGTCCTCAAGCAGACGCAGCAGCTGGTCAACCTTGCGGCCTTCGACAGCATTGAAATAGTCCAAAACGAATTTCTCACCGTAAAGCTCGGCGCGGCCGTCGATAAAGGGCGGTATATCCCTGGCGATCAGATAACCCCCAAATTCATACGAATTGAAAACGCGTTTGGCCTGGTGCTGTTTGAGCACTTCAACCGCCGAAGCTGGCGTCTGCGAATTCACGAAGACAAAATCGTGATGCGCCGTATATGACAGAGTTGACGTCCACACCCCGGCGGCAATGACCACCATCGTCAAGCTCGGAATATAAGGTAGCGACCAAAGCTCTCCGGCGCGTTGAGTTACAACGTCAGTCGGCTTTCCCCGGCTCGCTAACGGCTTTGCTAGGACAAGTGGAACGAGAAACGCGAATGACTCGATGTTTCGGACATGGGTCAAGGCCGCGTGAACCAGAAGCAACAAGAGAACTATTCGCGGAAAGGAGAGAACAGCGCCTCGATGGAACGCCAAGCCCATGAGGCCTAGCAGACATACCTCAAAAAAGCCGAACGAGCTGAAATCCGTGGGTCGCCATTCCGATATGACCGACAGGACCTCGCCAAGATCGAGAATCCTTGCCGCCGCCAACAGCGTGTTCCAGCCATAGGGGGTGCAGCAACTCGCAGCCAGCGCGCCGACTGCGAAGATGGTCCAACGCGCGCCGAGAACGATGCGCCGTTCGGGAGCGGCGCTCCAGACTGCTTCCAATGCGATGGGTGCAATCAGCGCCAATCCCAATACGAATCCCCCGTGAAGATTGGCCCAAAGCGCTATCAGCGGCAGCAGAAAGAACGATGGGTAAGCGCGCCGATCTGCGGCGGAAATCATCGCTCCCACCCAGGCCACCATGACCGGCAACGCCAAGACGTGAGGGCGCGCCAACAGATGATGCCATGACAGCATCAAGGCCAGCATGGCCATGAGTATGGAATGGGCCGGCTCCAAATATGCATCAAGCAGCCAGACGAAGATCGCCACCGCTGTTGCGGCCGCCAGCGAAGTGAGGATGACCGGACCGGCCCATCCCCAGTGCGAATAGGCGGCGGCATAAAGCACCTGGGATAGCCAGGCATTCGAGATCCAAGGTGTGCCGAACCTTATGAGCGAATAGAAATCCGAGTAGGGTACAGCGTGATGGTCGATGATCCACTGCCCAACTTTGATCTGCCAGAAAGTATCCGAATCCTGCAGCAGCATGTCGCCCGAAAACAGCAGCAGCAGATAAGCTCCCGCTCCGGCGCACAGCGGAGCCAGTCTTCGTGCGGGGCTGTAGCTGTCCACGCTGTTGGTAACGGAAACAGACATTTCACTTCTTCGACAGGCAGCAGGGAAGAAAGCGCCTTCATCGCGCTGACGCCGCTATTGGACCATGCCCGCGATAACTTGGGGTAAATTCAGAGCCACAAACAGAAGCCTTGTTTTTTTCCAAACAGCAGAGCCACCAAATCAATCAGTCCTTGCAGAGCAGAACCGCCCTCAATCCGAATGATGTGACGTTGCGTCGGAAGCGAGCCGTTTCGCGCCTCGCGGAAATCCCGCCCCAAGATGTCCTAAACCTTAAGATTTCTTCAATTCTGTCCGGCCTATTTCTTAGGGCGGCGCGCTCCGCTGAGGGGCTGCGCGAAAGGACGGCGCATGGCCATGTCTCGCACCACCCCGATGATGGTTCCGGAGCGCAACGCGATACCCGCTTTGCTGCTAAACGTCTGCTTTGTGCTGTTCGTCATCAACGCAGCGTTTTTCCCCTCGGCATTCTTCGTCCATGGGTGGATATTCGACGAAAACGGCCTGGGCATCCCGACTGATTTCGTCAACGTCTGGTCCGCTGGAAAACTGGTGCTCGATGGCCATCCTGCCCTTGCCTATGATTGGGCTATTCAGAAACAGGTTCAGGTTGCGGTGCTCGGCCAGAGCTATGAAGGCAACTTCGCCTGGCATTATCCGCCGCCATTTTTGTTCGTTGCAGCCTTGCTGGCGCATTTTCCTTATGCGGTTGCCTTCATCGGCTGGGCTGCGACAAGCCTTGTGCCCTATCTTGCGGTCATGCGCGCGATCGTCGGACGGCCGTTCGGCTGGCTGCTCGCGGCGGCATTCCCGGTGGTGCTCACCAACACGCTGGTCGGGCAGAACGGTTTCCTCACAGCATCGCTGATCGGCGGCACGCTTTATCTGATGCCGACGCGGCCGGTACTGTCAGGCATCTGCCTCGGGCTACTAAGCTACAAGCCGCAATACGGGCTGTTGTTTCCCTTGGTGCTGATCGCGGCCTCGCAGTGGAGGGTGTTCTTCACTGCCGGTTTTGTCGCGGTCGTGATGATACTGGTATCGTGGCTCGCCTTCGGCACCGAAAGCTGGCAGGCGTTCTTTCACTGGATGCCGATGTTTTCGCAAGCCTTCCTCACCGAGGGCCGCGCCCCCTGGGGCAAGATGCAAAGCATCTTCGCGCTGGTACGGTATTTCGGCGGCACCGAACCGCTGGCGTGGGTGTTCCAGTGGATCATGAGCGTTGCGGTTGCGGTGCTGTTGGCGCTGATGTGGCGCAGCCGCATCAGCTATCCGTTGAAAGCCGCAGCGCTCGCCGCCGGCACATTGCTGATCACGCCATATCTGTTTCTCTATGACCTGATGGTGCTGGCGATTGCGGTGGCGTTCCTGGTGCGGATCGGACTGAGCCAGGGCTTTGCACGTTATGAATTGCCGGCGCTCGGATTGGTGGCGGCACTGCTGCTGTTCTATCCGCTGGCGGCAGCGCCGACCGGTTTCGTGGCAACGCTGATCATCTCCGGACTGATTTTGGTGCGTTGCCAGCTTAGCCGCAGCAAGATCGCGTCGTCGGCAGCTCCGGCCATACGCCTTGCCGCGCGCTCCGGAGTAAATTGAAGCGCGCTTCGTATCGTCCGTCTCGCGCTGCGATGTCAGGTTCAGTGCGCCGGCTTGCAAGGCAACCCCCCGGAATTCCACCTGACCCGCCGCGAAAGAGCCTTGTCATTCAGCCTGAATAGGTGTTCAGTTCTTCGAGCGATTTTGTATCAAATCGCCCAAAAGATTGAAGATACGCGTGCTTATCGGCCACCCAATACGGCCTTAAGTGCGTGCAGGGACGAGAAACGCGTCATGGTCTACCGGCGAACCCATCAAGTGGTGAAGCGCCTCGCGGCGCGGCGCAGTGCCATCCTGGCGGCGGCACGCGATGCCGCGGCCGATGGCGGCATGGCCGCGGTGCAGATCGCGCCGGTCGCGATTCGCGCCAATGTCGCCGCCGGCACCGTCTATCGCTATTTCCCCTCCAAGGCGGACCTGATTTCCGAACTGATCGCGGACGTCTCGCGCGATGAACTGGCTGCGATCCGCCGCGCGGCGGACGCCGCACCCGGACCGTCGTCGGCGCTGGCGGCGGCCGTCACCACCGTCGCCGTGCACGTGCTGTCGCAGCGCAAGCTTGCATGGGGCATCCTGGCGGAGCCGGTCGATGTCGACGTTACCGCCTCGCGGCTGGCAAGCCGCCGCGAGATCGCGGGCGAGATCGCGGCGCGGATTGACGCCGCCGTTCGTGCCGGACATCTGCCCGCGCAGGACACAGCGCTGGCCGCCACAGCGCTGCTCGGCGCACTGCATGAATCGCTGGTCGGGCCATTGGCGCCGGACAATGTGGACGACTCCGCAAAACTGCGCGACGCCGTTCAAACCGTGACGCTGTTGGCGCTGCGCGCCGTCGGCGTGATGGACGCCCGCGCCCGCGGCCTCGTAGTGCAGGCGGTGCTGCCGGCGAAAGCGCTGGTGGGGGCATGACAAGATAGAAGCGGCGACATCGCTTTGACGCAACCATCCTCCAAAGTGCAACGATCCGTCGCGTAATCGGCGGCCCAACAAACGATGTAAGGAGCACCACATGCCAACGACATCAGGATCGGCCAAATGGCAAGGCGGTATCAAGGACGGCAAGGGCGCGATCTCGACCAAGAGCGGCGCGCTGAAGGACTACCCCTATGGCTTCGCCAGCCGCTTCGAGGGCAAGCCGGGATCTAACCCGGAAGAGCTGATCGGGGCCGCGCACGCTGCATGTTTCACGATGGCGCTGTCGTTGATCCTCGGCGAGGCGAAGCTCACCGCCGAGCAGATGGAGACCAAGGCCGACGTCACGCTCGAAAAGCAGGGCGAAGGCTTTGCCATCACCTCCGTGCATCTCGCCTTGACGGCGAAGATCCCGGGCGCGGACAAGGCGAAATTCGAGGAACTAGCGGCCATGGCGAAAGCCGGATGCCCGGTATCGAAGCTGCTGAATACCAGGATCACACTCGACGCGACGCTGCTGTGAGCTGAGCGGCTCCGATCTGAGCGGCTTGACTGTCATTCCGGGGCGCGCGCTAGCGCGAACCCGGAATCTCGCGCAACACTCTCTGGATTCCAGGTCTGGTCCTTCGGACCATCCCGGAATGACGATCAAAACTTCAAGGCAACAGCTCACATCTCCGCGTCGCCGTCCGGACCGACAGAGGCGATCCGCAGCATGTTGGTGGTGCCTGGGGCGCGGAGCGGCACGCCCGCGACGATGATCACACGCTGGCCGGCCCTCGCAAAACCGTCGCGAAACGCGATCGAGCCGGCGCGGCTGACCATGTCGTCCAGGTCCTTCGCGTCTTCCGCGACTACGCAATGCACGCCCCAGACCACGGACAATTTGCGTCCGGTTGCGAGATTGGGCGTGATAGCCACCACCGGCGGCTTCGGCCGTTCGCGCGCGACGCGTAACGCGGTCGATCCCGAGCTGGTCCAGCAAATGATCGCGGACAGATCGAGCGTTTCGGCGATTTGCCGGGCGGCATCGGCGATGGCGTCGCCGACGGTCGGCTCCGGTTCGGCGCGCTGCGCATTGAGCACACCGCGATAGGTCGGATCGCGTTCCACTTCCTCGCCGATGCGATTCATCGTCGAGACCGCTTCGACCGGAAACTTGCCGGCAGCCGATTCGGCCGACAGCATGATCGCGTCGGCGCCTTCATAGACCGCGGTTGCGACGTCGGAGACCTCGGCGCGCGTCGGCACCGGGCTCTGGATCATCGATTCCAGCATCTGGGTTGCGACCACCACCGGCTTGCCGGCGCGCCGCGCCGACCGTGTCATCTGTTTCTGCAGGCCCGGCACCCGCTCCAGCGGCAGTTCGACGCCGAGATCGCCGCGCGCCACCATCAGTGCGTCGGACGCCTCCAGGATTTCGGGGAGCCGATCGATGGCCTGCGGCTTTTCGATCTTGGACATGACAGCGGCACGGCCGCGGATCAGTTTCTTGGCCTCAACAACGTCCTCGGCGCGCTGCACGAACGACAACGCGATCCAGTCGATGCCGGTCACCAGCGCCGCTTCAAGGTCGGCGCGGTCCTTCGGCGTCATGGCGGATACCGGAAGATCGGTGTCGGGCAGGCTGACGCCCTTGCGATCGGACATCCTGCCGCCGATCACGACGCGGGTGATGGCGCGCTCGGGCGAGGTTTCCTCGACGATCAGGCGTACCTTGCCATCGTCGAGCAGCAGCGCGTGGCCCGGCTTGAGCGCTGCGAGAATTTCCGGATGCGGAAGCTGGACGCGGGTGTTATCGCCCGGCGTCTTGTCCGAATCGAGCACGAAGCTTTCGCCGTTCTTGAGCTGGATGGCGCCTTCCGTGAAAGACCCCAAACGGAGCTTCGGCCCTTGCAGGTCGACTAGAATCCCGATCGGCCGGCCGTAGCTCGACTCGACGTTGCGAATGGTCTTGACCAGTTCGCGCATCTTGTCGTGCGAAGTATGGCTCATATTGATGCGAAAGACGTCGGCGCCGGCCTCGAACAGGCGCCGGATCATGGCGCTGTCGGAGGATGCAGGGCCGAGCGTTGCGAGGATCTTGATACGGCGCAGACGTCTCATGGCTTGCTTCCGGGCGCAGCGGCTGGTGGCGGACCAGATGCGCCCGGAGGCGTCCCGCCAGGCGAATTGGGCAGGCCGGGCGTTCCGCCGGGCGAATTGGACATGCCGGGTAGGCCGCCGGGGCGGTTCGGGTCAACCGTTCCCGGAATTCCCGGCACCCGCTGTGCGGGTTGCTGTTCGCTGGATTCGGTCAGTTGCACGGTCCAGGCGCGCTGCTCGCCGGTGTCGACTTCGAAGAAACCAGTGCGGTCGAAACCGCGCGCCAGGCAATTCTCGGTGCCTTTGATGGTGAATTCCTTGTCGCGGGAGCACATGAAGGCCTGTCCCGACCACTCGCCGCCGCGGTCGTAATCGAGCGCATAGATATAATAGAACCGTGCGACCAGCGTGCCGCGCAGCAGGGTCTCGCAGCTTCGCGAGGATACGTTCCACCAGCCCTCGGTCGTCCAGCCCTCGGCATCCTTGTAGCCCAAGGCAATGCCGACCCGGCTCGAGGTGTTGTTGCAGAGGCGAAAATCCGCCGCGGCCGGACTGTTCCACAGGCACATCACCACAAGCGCCAGTGCCGGTATCAAACCGGCGGTCACGCGGGTGGAGAATGGGTGGGCGTAGTGGGGATTTTCAGGGATCATTTAGTGAAGCTATATCAATTCTTTGACGATTTCGCGTGAGCCGGCGGGAGCTGTCAACGGCCTAGGGGGTATTTTAGGCTGTGGGCAACCGAAATCATGCTCACTCTGTTTGCGCTGCGATATGGCAAAATCTGTGACAACTCCTACTTAATACTCCATATCCTGCTGCGAACATATCCTGTCACGATAGCGAGATGACGATCGAGATCACAGCCATGGCGATTGATGACAAAACCAGAACAGAACTCGAAGCCGCGGTTTTCCGGCGCCTTGTCGAACATCTGCGCTCCCGCAGCGATGTCCAGAACATCGATCTGATGAATCTTGCCGGCTTCTGCCGCAACTGCCTGTCGAATTGGCTGAAGGAAGAAGCCGACGCCAAGGGCGCACCGATGAGCAAGGACGAGAGCCGCGAGGCTGTCTATGGCATGCCCTACGAGACCTGGAAGTCGACCCACCAGGGCACGGCCAGCCCCGAGCAACTCGCGGCGATGAAAAAGGCCCAGAGCGGACACTGAGTCTTCACCCGGCTTTCTTCTCCACTTCTCGTCATGGCTGGGCATAGCCGTCGGAAGGACGGCGTCGCTTCCGCTTGCCTATGCCCGGCCATCCACATCTTTTTTGCTCATTGTAAGACGTGGATGCCCGGAACAAGTCCGGGCATGACGAGAGGGGATGGATTTCCGCATCTCCTGTGGGCGCGCTGTGGATGAGCGCGATGTTGCCTTGACGCAAGGCGCGCCACTCTTGAGGGTCATTTTGGGATAGGCCTCGCGGTGAAGCGTGCGGCGCCTGTCTCCCAACCTCAACCGTCAGTTCACTCAGGAGTACCCGATGGCCACCTCTGCTGCCGCCGTCACGGAAGAGCCCGCGACAAAATTCGCGAAGGATCAGCTCAAGGCCATCATCGAGCGCATCGAACGGCTGGAAGAAGAAAAGAAGACGATCTCGGACGATATCCGCGATGTCTATGCGGAAGCCAAAGGCAACGGCTACGACGTCAAGGCACTGCGCACGATCGTGCGGTTGCGCAAGCAGGACGCCAACGAGCGGGCCGAACAGGAAACCATCCTGGAGACCTACATGCAGGCGCTGGGGATGCTGTAGGCGGCTAGCTAACCGATCTAAACCTCACGTCGTCCCGGCCAAGCCAACGAGTGACAAACTCTGCGTGCGAGCCGGGACCATAACCACGGACGTTCAAGAGAATGTTTGGAGTTCGCTCCAAAACCTCACTGGCGAGGCCAGGGCTATGGGTTCCTCGCGTTCGTGAGGACCGACGCTGAATTGTGGAAGCGACCCGAGGCGCTTAGCGTAGTGACGCGGTCTGCGTCACGAACGAGGTCGTTACCAGCCTCGCGGTGGCCGATCCGGTAAACTGGTCGCAGAGCAGTCCCATCTGCGGATCATCCGAGAAGCTCATCGCAAGCGCGGCTTGCGGCTTGACGAAATGCGCGCGCATCAAGGTCATGTCGGTATCGCCCAGCACCGTCGCGGCCATCGACGTGCTCGCGCTCGGCGCCAGGATCATGGCGCGCATCCAGATGTCATTTGCTTTGGAAGCGGCGATCCGCGTCGATGTCGCGATCATGCCGCCCTGACCCTGCGGTCCCTTGGCGGCAATGGTATTGATCTCGGTGGCCGCCACCGCGGCATTGCGGGGCGCCGGGCGTGCGCTGCGAGGTATCGGCGCGCTGGCTGCAACGATATTTGCGCGGTCGACCGGTGAACTGGATGCCGGGGCGTAGGCCAACGCCTGGAATGCAGCGGAAATGCTTGCGGTTGATTGCTGGTCGGCGGCGGTGACGGCCTGGCGGGCTTGAAGGGCAGCGATCTGCGCGGGCGTTGCCTGTTTCGGTGCCGCTGCGTCGCCCCAGAAACCGCGGGCATTGATGATGTCGGCTGGCGTTTGCGGTTTCGGCTCGGTCTGTTCAGCCGATGCAGCCTGCTTCGATTTTCCGGGTTGGATGATCTGTGCGTCGGCCGAAGCGAGCTGGAAGGTCGCGGCGATCTGAGGCTTTGCGCGCGGCACCGGCACGGCGTCGGTGGATTTGGCGGGAGCAGCGGCGGCCATGAGAACGGCCGGGGTGATCTTTTCGCTGGCAACCGGAGCGTTGGAGCTCTCATCCTCGTCGTCGTTCGATTTGCCCTTGAACAAGGCGGCGAACAGGCTCGGTTTAGTCTTCGTCAACGCGTCGCCGCTGCCCTCGCGTTTTTCGATGTCGGCCAGCGCTAGCTGATAACCGGGGAGCGGGTTGCCGTCGGACGGAACATGCACGGTGCGTCCGTCGGGGAATACCTTGGCCAGTTGATCGTGGGTCATGCGCGGCCAGTGACGAATGCTGCCGGTATCGAGATGGACGAAAGGCGATCCCGATGTCGGATAGAATCCCACGCCGCCACGCTGCAGGCGAAGCCCGGCGAAGCGGATCTGTTCAAGCGGCACGTCCGGAATGAAAAAATCCATGGCGTGGCCGAGCATGTGCTGGCTGAAGCGGGCCACCCCTGAAGACCGGCGGCGGAGCATGGCGTTGGTGGCGGGAGAGCGGTACGAGGAAATGATCTGGATCGGCTTCTTGCCGTCGACGTCGCGGTAGACTTCCCAGAGGATGTCGAACAGATGACGATCCATCGTGGTCTGGTCCTGGGTGCGCCAGTCGCGAAGATAGTGATTGAGTTGCTTCAGTGCCTCTTCGTCGTAGCGCCCGTCACGCTTGAAAGTGACAGTGAGATCTTCATCGGAATGGGTGTGGTGAAACGAAAGGGTGCGGGTTTCATTGAGCGCGGTCGCGTCGTGAACGGAGCCTGCTCCCGCCAACAGCAACAGGGATGTCAGGCCGAAACAATATCCGGCCCGAGATCCAGCCTTTGTCAACGACAGTGAATTGAATTGGCGTGCGAAACCAGCCAGCACTATGAACCCACCCAGAGGACGACCGATCGAAGGACTCTTCCGCTACCCCGTGCGGCGAAAGAGGATGAACGCAGTCTTAAAGCGGGAGGGTTTACCGAGACTTACACCCTATCCCCAAGTCGGCCTTAACCTAACCCGCCGAGTGTGGCGAAAAATAGCCCAGTGGTTAAATCCGGGTGGACAATGGTTAATGCAGAACGGCCTCGCCAAAGGGCGAGGCCGTTGATTTTGCTATGGAATTTACGTCTGCGCTGAAATCAACGGGTAAACATCCCCCGCGGTGGCCGGCGGCTCGGGGGCGCCGGAGCCAGTGTCGGCCCTCCGAATAGCCGCTCAAAGAACGACGGTCCCGATGAAAATGACGAGGTGTTGTCGCTGGCAAAGCTGACGCCTGCCGGCAGATTACCGACCGGATGGGAATAGCTTGGCTGCGAATGCGCCACCACGTTTTCCAGATCCTTGTTTCGGCTGTTGCGAAGCAGGGCCAGCATGGTCGCATCGCGACCATAGACGTCCTTGCGGAATTGCAGCTTGCCCGCGTCGTCCACAAACGCCGTCTGGTAGGTGATGTTGACCGGGATCGGGGTCGGGAATTTGATGTCGATCTCGCTGTGGCCGTACATGCTGCGGATCTTGTCCGGCGTGTAATGCTCGTTCGGATCGGTGATGCCGAGCAGGGTCGCGGCGTATTGATCCGGATTCTGCACCCGCATGCAGCCATGGCTGAACGCACGTTCTTCCCTGGCGAACAGGTTCTTGTCCGGGGTGTCGTGCTGATAGACTAGGAACTTGTTCGGGAAATTGAAGCGAATGCGTCCGAGCGCATTGGCTTCGCCGGGCGGCTGCGAAATGTGAATGCTGCCGTCACGGGCGCGGTCGAGCTTCAATCCCATGCGCTGCAGCACCGTCGGATCCTGCGCCAGCGCCGGCAGATATTCGTTGTAGATGATCGACGGCGGCACGTTCCAGGTCGGATTGACCGTGATGAACTTCATCGTCTCCGTCAAAAGCGGCGTCGCGTGAATCCCGGGCTGGCCGGTCACCACCTTGGTGGTCCAGACCTGGGCGCCGTTCTGCATCACCTTGAGCGTATAGTCCGGGATGTTGAGAATGACGTAGGCATTGCCGATCGAGGGCGCGCCGAGCTGGCGCGGCAGCCAGCGCCAACGCTCCATGTTGACGATCACGGTATCGATCTGGCGGTCCCGCTTCGGGCTGTTGATGGCCTTGACGGTCCTGTCGTCCAGCACACCGGTGGGCTTGAGTTCGGCGCCTTCCTGGAATTTACGCACCGCCTCGGCGACCTTGGCATCGTAATGGGTGTCGTCGGCATTTTCGGTGATGCCGAACTTGGCGCGCAGTTGCGGCACGCGCGGATCTTCCATCTCGACCGCGGGCTGTTTCTTACGGGACGGCGTGAACTTCAAAGCCGGGCCGTCCTCGATCTGTATGACCGGTCCATCGCCCTGGCCGCGCAATTCGGCGAGCTTTGCCTTAAGTTCGCGATAGAGCTTTTGCGGCGGATTGTAGCTGTCGAGCGCGGCGGACGCGTCCTTGGCGGCCGTGACATTCGCCAGCACTTCCGACGGGTCGGTCGGATGCTCCGGATACTGAATATCCCCGCTGACCTGCGAATAGTGCATCCGGCCGCTCTGCGCCTGGCGCGCATAGTCGAGCATGCTGGCGGTCAACTTCAAATCTGCTTCGGCAAGCGCATCCGGATTGGTCGCCGCCGCGAAATCCGGCACCGGATAATCGGCGGCATTCAAGCCGTCTGAGGCGGCGTCCTTGAGGCGCGCGATAACGCCTTTGCCGGTCTCGGTCACAGCACCGCCTTGCGTCCACAGCGGCGCAAAATCGCGCGCGGTGTAAAATTTCTCCACCGCCGTGCGTTCGACCTTGCGGTCGAAATAGCGCGACGATTTCGTAGCCACCATATCGCGGAGCTTGTCGGCGACCGGCTGATCGGCCGGCGGAACGTTGCTGGCAGCCTTTGTGGGTTCTTTGGCGGGCTCGGCGGCTGGCGTCACGGCGGCAGCAGCCGGAGGCGACACGGTGGTGGTGGTCGCGGTGGTTGCCGGCAGCGGGGAGGTGGTCGTCGTAGTCGCAGTGGCTGCCGCCGGGGGTGAGGCGGTCGTCGTGGTTGCGGTGTCAGCTTTGCTGGTATCGGTGGCCGGAGCAGCAATATCGATTGGTTTGGTCTCCGCGGCCTTCTCCGTCACCTTCGCTGTGTCGGGTGTGGACGCGGTGGTGTCAGCTTTGAAGTCGCTCGCGGTCGGGGGCGGGACGTTTGCCGGTTCGGGACGCGGAATTGCCGCGTCGATCGCCAGCTCCGCAGCGCTGTTGCGGGCCGGATCGGCCTGAGCCAGCGCCGAGGTCGCGGATACCGTGAGGAAGGTCGCCGCGACTGCCATCAGCACGCGGTCAAATCCAGCACGGTTCTTCGAACAGTCACGCATTATCACACCCCTTGGGCGAAACCGTTCCGACATGGAACAGTCGTTGGTATCGTCGGTCTGTAGCTTTCGCTGAAGTGCCGGCCTGATCGGTTGTGAAGCGTATTCAGTAAGAGCATTGGTTCGCGTCTGAATCCGCTCCAAATCTCCTTCAATTAGTACGCCTGCACGCAACGATTCATACGCAGACGATACACGGGGCCCCCTCACGCAGCCAGCGCCATGCGGGGCAGCTCACGACAAACTGACTTCAAAGGATCCGCTTTGCAACGGATCGCGCGCTTTTGCCACGCGCTTTTGCCTTTGTCTGTCACCGGCAAGCAACGGTTCAACTGTTCCGGAATAGCTCACGCCCTCAGCCCTTTCGGGATCGACATCGGATCGTCGTAATCGGGTGTTGGCTCAGCCCGCCTCGTCCGCGCTGCCGGCGGCCGGATCGTTGGCGGCGGCCTCATCGAGCTTGCGATAAAGCGTCGAGCGGCCGATTTTCAACCGGCGCGCGACCTCCGACATCTGCCCGCGATAATGCGAGATCGCGAACCGGATGATCTCGGTTTCCATCTCTTCCAGCGGCCGCACTTCGCCTGATCTCGTCAGCATCGCGAGCGTGCCAGCGGACGGTAGCGGCGCGATAGGTATTTCACTACCCGAAATCATGGCGGGCACGGTCGAATGAACGCCGGGCTCAATGACCAGCGGTTCGCCATGCATATTGCGCGCTTCCGGCGTTGCCTGCGATTGCGCGGCGGCCTGCGGAAAATCCGCAACGCCGAGCTGGTCGGTTTCGCTCATCACCACGGCGCGATAAACCGCATTCTCAAGCTGGCGAATATTGCCAGGCCATTCGAGTTGCGACAGCAGCGCCATTGCCTCGCCGCTGATGCCGGTAATGGAGCGATTTTCTTCGGCGCAGAACCGCGCCAGAAAGTGCCGCAGCAGATGCGGGATGTCTTCGCGCCGCATCCGCAACGGCGGAATCGTCAGCGGCAGGACGTGGAGGCGATAAAACAGATCTTCCCGGAAATGTCCGCTTTTGACGTGGTCGAGCAACTTGCGATTGGTCGCGGAGATGATGCGGACATCGACTTTCACCGGCTTGCGCCCACCAACCGCTTCAACCGAGCCCTCCTGCAACGCGCGAAGCAGCTTCACCTGGGCGGCCAGTGGCAATTCGCCGACTTCGTCGAGGAACAGCGTGCCGCCGGAGGCTTCGACGAATTTGCCGGTGTGGCGTTCGGTGGCGCCGGTAAAGGCGCCCTTCTCGTGGCCAAACAGGATCGACTCCACCAGATTGTCGGGGATCGCGCCGCAATTGACGGCAACGAACGGTTTCGATTTGCGCTCGCCGCTGCCGTGGATAGCGCGCGCGAATAATTCCTTGCCGACGCCGGATTCGCCTTCGATCAAGACCGGAATGGTGGAAGCGGCGGCCTTTTGCGCCGTGCGCAGCACGCCCGCCATGGTCTCGCTGCGGGTGACGATATCGGCGAAGGTCAATTTACCTTCGCGGCTGTGCCTGATGCGCTGCAGTTCGCCTTTCAGCGCGCTGGTATTGAGCGCGTTACGCAACGATACCTGCAGCCGCTCGATGCCGACCGGCTTGACCACGAAATCCTGGGCGCCGGCGCGCATCGCCGACACCACATTGTCGATACCGCCATGCGCCGTCTGCACGATGACGGGGATGTTGAGACCGGCTTCACGGATTTTTGCCAATACGCCCATGCCGTCGAGGCCGGGCATCACCAGATCGAGCACCGCGGCATCGATCGCCTGCGCGTCGGACGCGGTCAGCACGGCGATGGCGGCGTCGCCGCTGTCGACGACGAGCGTTTCATAGCCGCATTTCTGCACCATGTTTTCAACCAGGCGGCGCTGTACGGCGTCGTCATCGGCAATCAAAATGCAGGCGGCCATGGCTTTCCTCGGGCGTTACAACTATCTGTCTCGAATCGGGGCACTCTCGCCGATGCCGATTAACGCCCTCTTAAACGTTGGCGCCCCGCCCCCGCTCGGCCTTTTCAGATTGAAACCCATACACAGGCTCGAACCAGATGATCTCGCGCTCCTCATCCGCTCTCCGCAAGTCGACGGCTCAACGCAAGCCGAACATCAAAAAACCCGCGGCCAAATCCAGTCCTGCGAAACTGCCGGAATGGAATCTGGCTGATCTCTATTCCGGCATCGATGCGCCGGAAGTCGCGGGCGACCTCGCGAGGATGGATGCCGAATGCGTCGCGTTTGAGACGGACTACAAAGGCAAGCTCGCGGAACAGACGGCGAGGGAAGGCGGCGGCAAGTGGCTCGCCGAAGCGGTCAAGCGCTATGAGGCGATCGACGACCTCGCAGGCCGCCTCGGATCGTATGCCGGTTTGGTGCATGCCGGCGACAGCGTCGATCCCGCGATCTCCAAATTCTACGGCGACGTTTCCGAGCGGCTGACGGCGGCGTCGGTGCATCTGTTGTTCTTCGCGCTCGAACTCAACCGCGTCGATGATGCCGTCATCGAACGCGCGATGCAGACGCCAGAACTCGGACATTATCGGCCGTGGATCGAAGATCTGCGCAAGGACAAGCCGTATCAACTGGAAGATCGCGTCGAGCAACTGTTTCATGAAAAATCCCAGAGCGGCTATGCCGCCTGGAACAGGCTGTTCGATCAAACCATCTCCAGTCTGCGCTTCAAGGTGGCCGGCCGGGAACTCGCGATCGAGCCGACCCTCAATTTGCTGCAGGATCGCGCCGGCGAAAAGCGCAAGGCGGCGGGGCAGGCGCTGGCGAAGACCTTCAAAGCCAATGAGCGGACCTTTGCGCTGATCACCAATACGCTCGCCAAGGACAAGGAAATTTCCGATCGCTGGCGCGGTTTCCAGGACGTCGCGGATTCGCGGCATCTTGCCAATCGCGTCGAACGCGAGGTCGTCGATGCGCTGGTGGGCTCGGTTCGCGCAGCCTATCCGCGGCTGTCGCATCGCTATTATCAACTCAAGGCGGGCTGGTTCAAAAAGAAGAAGCTGGCGCATTGGGACCGCAACGCGCCGCTGCCATTTGCCGCCACCGGCAGTATCGCCTGGCCCGATGCCAAGAACATGGTGCTGACGGCCTATCGCGGCTTCTCGCCTGAAATGGCCAGCATTGCCGAACGATTTTTCACCGATCGCTGGATCGACGCACCGGTGCGGCCGGGAAAAGCGCCGGGCGCATTCTCGCATCCCACCACGCCGTCGGCGCACCCTTACGTGCTGATGAATTATCAGGGCAAGCCGCGCGACGTGATGACGCTCGCCCATGAACTCGGCCATGGCGTGCATCAGGTGTTGGCGGCGAAGAACGGCGCGCTGATGGCGCCGACGCCGCTGACGCTTGCGGAAACCGCCAGCGTGTTCGGCGAGATGCTGACCTTCAAGCGGCTGCTGGCGCGGACCACCAGCGCCAAACAGCGTCAGGCGCTGCTTGCCGGCAAGGTCGAGGACATGATCAACACCGTGGTGCGGCAGGTCGCGTTCTATTCATTCGAACGTGCTATTCATATCGAGCGGCGCAACGGCGAATTGACGGCTGAGCGCATCGGCGAAATCTGGCTCAGCGTGCAGAGCGAGAGCCTCGGCCCGGCCATCGACATCCGTCCGGGCTACGAGAATTTCTGGATGTACATCCCCCACTTCATCCATTCGCCGTTCTACGTCTACGCCTATGCGTTCGGCGATTGCCTGGTGAATTCGCTCTACGCGGTCTACGAAAATGCGCAAAGTGGCTTCGCCGAGCGCTATTTGGCGATGCTGGCGGCCGGCGGCACCAAGCATTATTCCGAGCTGCTCAAGCCATTCGGCCTCGACGCCAAGGACCCGAAATTCTGGGACGGCGGGCTGTCGGTGATATCAGGCATGATCGATGAGCTGGAAGGGATGTCCTGACCGGCGACGGGGCGTAAAACATCCGTTGAACGGACTGGATGAATCTGTTATACGGTTTGTATAACGGAGCTGACGCCATGAATGAGCAAGCGAAAGTTGCACCCGATGCCCGCGGCCAGGTGATCGGGACCGTCGAGATCAAAAAGATCGGTAATTCCTCAGGAATCATCCTCTCAAAGGATGTGCTTGCTCGGATGCATGTCGGCGTTGGCGATAAGCTCTATGCGACGCTCACGCCTGATGGCGGGTTTCGACTAACGCCTTACGATCCGGATTTTGAAAAAGCGATGGAAGTCGCCCGGCGTGGCATGAAGCGCTACCACAATGCCTTGGCCGAGCTTGCCAAATGACCGAGCCGTTTTGGCTCACCCGCCAGATGGTTGTTGCAATACACGACGAGCAACTCACGATCCACGGCGGCGCGAGCGGTTTGCGCGACGAAGCCATGCTCGAGTCCGCGCTCGACCGGCCGAAAAACCGATGGTCATATGAACAGGCTGAGCTAGCTGAATTGGCGGCGGCCTATGCCTTTGGCATTGCGCGCAATCATCCGTTCGTCGATGGCAACAAACGCACCTCGCTGCTGGCGCTTTATACCTTTCTTGGGGTGAACGGCGTGGATTTCGTTGTGCCGGAAGCAGAGGCTGCGGCCATCATCCTCTCCCTCGCGGCCGGCGAAGTCAGCGAGGAAAGCCTGACGCGCTGGATCAGGGACAATTGGCCACCCGAACCATCCAAATAGAGGGGGCGGCGCGGGTCGGCCGCCGTTGCCCTCTTGCCGGGTTTGCGGTAATTCGACGGCAGAGACGAATATTGACCGGGGACACCTATGGCAGAGCATAACGAAGTGGCCTACACGACCGCTGACGGCAACGACTATCCGGCCCATGAGCAGACCTATGAAGGCTTCATCAAGTTGGTGAAATACGGCTCCGCCGTCGTCATCTTCATCCTCGCCATGATGGCGATTTTCCTGACCTGATCCATCCCGTTGCTCTGCAACGCAGCAGCGCGACCCCAGAATCTGGTTGCAAAACCGGTATCCATCCTTGCGAAACAAGCGCTAGTTTTGTCGCGCGCGTGCCCCGCGCCGCCGGAGGCCCCATGAAGATCGCCGTTGCCAAGGAAATCGATCCGTCCGAGCCGCGGGTCGCGGCTTCGCCTGACACGGTGAAAAAATATAGGGCGTTGGGCGTCGATATCGCCGTCGAGCCGGGCGCGGGCATCAAGTCGGGTCTGCCGGATTCGGAATTCACCGCGGCCGGCGCGACCGTCAGCGCCGATGCGCTCAAAGACGCCGACATCGTCATCAAGGTGAAGCGGCCCGAGCCAAGTGAGCTTGCGAATTACAAGCGCGGCGCGCTGGTCATCGCCATCATGGACCCCTACGGCAACGACGCGGCGCTGAAGGCGATGGCGGATGCCGGCATATCGGCGTTCGCGATGGAATTGATGCCGCGCATCACCCGCGCGCAGGTGATGGACGTGCTGTCGAGCCAGGCCAATCTTGCCGGCTACCGCGCGGTGATCGAGGCGGCGGAGGCGTTCGGCCGCGCCTTTCCGATGATGATGACCGCGGCGGGCACCATCCCCGCGGCAAAGGTGTTCGTGATGGGAGTCGGTGTTGCCGGCCTGCAGGCGATAGCGACCGCGCGGCGGCTTGGCGCGGTCGTCACCGCGACCGACGTGCGGCCCGCGGTCAAAGAGCAGGTCGAAAGCCTGGGCGCCAAATTCCTTGCGGTCGAGGACGAGGAATTCAAGCAGGCCGAGACCGCAGGCGGCTACGCCAAGGAAATGTCGAAAGAGTATCAGGCCAAGCAGGCGGCGTTGACCGCCGAGCACATCAAGAAGCAGGACATCATCATCACGACCGCGCTGATTCCAGGCCGGCCCGCGCCGCGCCTCGTCACGGCTGACATGGTGAAGTCGATGAAGCCGGGCTCGGTGCTGGTCGATCTTGCGGTCGAGCGCGGCGGCAATGTCGAGGGCGCCAAGGCCGGCGAAGTCGCCGATGTCGGCGGCATTAAGATTGTCGGCTACACCAACGTTGCCGGCCGGGTCGCGGCTTCGGCGTCGAGCCTCTATGCACGCAACCTGTTTTCCTTCATCGAGACGCTGGTCGACAAATCGACCAAGCAACTGGCGGTGAAGTGGGACGACGAGTTGGTCAAGGCCACGGCGCTGACCAAGGACGGCGCCGTCATTCATCCGAACTTCCAGCCTAAAACCGCTTAAGGAGCGCCGCCATGGATCATATCGCGCAGGCCGTCGATCCCTTCGTGTTCCGGCTGTCGATTTTCGTGCTCGCCGTGTTCGTCGGCTATTTCGTGGTGTGGTCGGTGACACCCGCGCTGCATACGCCGCTGATGTCGGTGACCAACGCGATTTCTTCGGTGATCGTGGTCGGTGCGCTGCTTGCGGTCGGCGTCGCAATGGTCGGCAGCGGTGGAGCCTGGGCGCGGGGCTTCGGCTTCGTCGCGCTGATTTTCGCTTCCGTAAATATTTTCGGCGGCTTTCTGGTCACGCAGCGCATGCTGGCGATGTACCAGAAGAAAAAGAAGTAAGCCGGTGGTTGTTTTGCAGATGACGGGCACAACGGGGCATTTCCAATGAACGCCAATCTCGCTGCGGTCCTGTATCTCGTCGCCGGCGTCCTGTTCATCCTGTCGCTGCGCGGGCTGTCGAGCCCGGCATCGAGCCGCCAGGGCAATTTCTTCGGCATGATCGGCATGGCGATCGCGGTGGCGACCACGCTGGCGTCGCATCCGCCGGCCGACGGAATCGGCTGGGTGCTGGTGGTGCTTGGCGTCGCCATCGGCGGCAGCGTCGGCGCAGTGATTGCGCGCCGGGTGCCGATGACATCGATGCCGGAACTGGTCGCGGCGTTTCACTCGCTGGTCGGCATGGCGGCGGTGCTGGTCGCCGCCGGTGCGTTCTACGCGCCCGAGGCTTTCGACATCGGCACGCCCGGCAACATCCATCCGCAGAGTCTGGTGGAAATGTCGCTCGGCGTCGCGATCGGCGCGCTGACCTTCACCGGCTCGGTGATCGCGTTCGCGAAATTGTCCGGACGCATGAGCGGCGCACCGATCATTCTGCCGGCGCGCCACATCATCAACATCGTGCTTGGCCTGGCGCTGGTGTTCTTCATCGTCGGCCTGGTGCTGTCGGGCAGCGCGGTCGACTTCTGGCTGATCGTGATCCTCGCGCTGGTGCTCGGCGCGCTCCTGATCGTCCCGATCGGCGGCGCCGACATGCCGGTCGTGATCTCGATGCTGAACTCCTATTCCGGCTGGGCTGCCGCCGGCATCGGATTCACGCTCGGCAATTCGGCGCTGATCATCACCGGCGCGCTGGTCGGCTCATCGGGCGCGATCCTGTCCTACATCATGTGCCACGCGATGAACCGCTCCTTCATCTCGGTGATCCTCGGCGGTTTTGGTGGCGAGACGGCCGCCGCAGGCGCGGGTGCCGGTGGTGAAGCGCGCCCCGTGAAACTCGGCTCCGCGGACGATGCGGCCTTCATCATGAAGAACGCGCAGAAGGTGATCATCGTACCCGGCTACGGCATGGCGGTGGCGCAGGCGCAGCATGCGTTGCGCGAAATGGCGGACACGCTGAAGAAAGAGGGCGTCGAGGTGAAATACGCCATTCACCCGGTCGCCGGCCGCATGCCTGGCCACATGAACGTGCTGCTCGCTGAAGCCAACGTGCCCTATGACGAGGTGTTCGAGCTCGAGGACATCAATTCCGAATTCGCGCAGGCCGACGTCGCCTTCGTGATCGGCGCCAATGACGTCACCAATCCAGCCGCCGAGGACGATTCGAAATCGCCGATCTACGGTATGCCGGTGCTGCAGGTCTGGAAAGCCGGCACTGTGATGTTCATCAAGCGCTCGCTCGCTTCCGGCTATGCCGGCATCGACAATCCACTGTTCTATCGCGACAACACCATGATGTTGCTTGGCGACGCCAAGAAAATGACCGAGAATATCGTCAAGGCGCTGTGAGGATATTTACGGGAAATCATGACCGCCCTGAAATGGCTCGTCGCTCTCTTGTCGATCGGCTATCTCGGTGGTCTCGTTGCCCTGTTTTTCGCGCAACGGTCGTTCGTCTTCCCCATACCGCAAACGGTGCGCACCCCTCCTGAAGCTGCCGGTTTTCCAGAAGCTGAAGAACATATCCTGACCACGGCGGATGGTGAGAACGTCATCATCTGGCACGTTCCGGCAAAACCGGGACACGCGGTTGTCATCTATTTTCCCGGCAACGGAGATTTTCTCGCCGGGCGCGTCAGCCGCTTTCGAGGCATGACCGCGGATGGGACCGGCCTCGTCGTCCTGTCATATCGAGGTTATGCCGGCTCAAGCGGCCAGCCGAGCGAGCGAGGGTTGCTTCTGGACGCTGCGGCAGCCTATGCCTTCACGGCAGCGCGATACAGCGCGGATCGAATTGTTGTCTGGGGGTTCTCGCTCGGGAGCGGAGTTGCAGTCGCATTGGCGGCCGAGAAGCCGGTTGGTAAGCTGATCCTGGAAGCACCCTACACCTCGATCGTGGACGTTGCCGCCTCGCTGTATCCAATCATGCCGGTACGCTGGCTGATGAGGGATCAGTTTCGTTCCGATGAGCGCATCGCGCGTGTCACGGCTCCGCTTCTGATCATGCATGGAGCACGCGATCCCGTGATTCCAATCATCATGGGCGAGCGCTTGTTCGCTCTCGCCCATGAACCGAAGCAATTCGTACGGTTTCCCGAAGGGGGCCATGACAATCTGGACAATTATGGTGCGATTGAAACAGCTCGACAATTCATCGGCGCTTCAAGAAGCTGACGGCTGCCATTGTTTGGCGCATAACCCGTTCCCAGGCTTTAAGGATGCAGTCATATGAGCGCGCACGGCCCGATGCCGCGATCGGCATGGATTTTCCCGGCGCTGGCGGTCCTTCTTTTTGCCGCGGTCACCCTAACCGGCTTCACGTTCACGCCCTCGGCCGGTGGGCTGGCGTTTGCGGCCCTGTTGCTGGCCATCCTGTTCGGCACGGTGTTCGCGGCCGTCCATCATGCCGAGGTGATCGCCGAGAGGATCGGCGAGCCCTACGGCACGCTGCTGCTGACGCTGGCGGTCACGATCATCGAAGTCGCGCTGATCGCGACCATCATGCTCGGCGACAAAGCTGTGCCCACGCTGGCGCGCGATACCGTCTTTGCGGTTGTGATGATCGTGTGCAACGGACTTGTCGGCATCTGTATCCTGGCCGGCGGTCTTCGTTATCGCGAGCAGGACGTTCAGGTCAGTGGATCAAATCTGTATCTCAGCGTGCTGATCGTGCTCGCCACCATCACGCTGATCATGCCCAACTATACGCTGACCATGCCGGGGCCGTTCTACTCGACAGCCCAGCTCGGCTTCGTCAGTATCGTCACCGTCCTTCTGTATGGCGTGTTTCTCTATACCCAGACCATCCTGCATCGCGGTTATTTCCTGGGCAAGGGACACGACGAAGATGACGGTCAAACCCTCATCTCGAACCCGGTGCTGGTGCTGAGCATCGTGCTGCTGCTGGTTTCGCTATTGGCGGTGGTGCTGCTCGCGAAAAAATTCTCCCTCGTGGTCGATGCCGGTACGGCATCGATGGGCGCGCCGCCGGCTTTTGCGGGCATTCTGGTGGCGCTGTTGATCCTGTTGCCGGAGAGCGTCGCCGCGATATCCGCCGCGCGGAAGAACGATCTGCAGAAGAGCATCAACCTGGCGCTCGGCTCGTCGCTTGCGACCATCGGGCTGACGATCCCGGCAGTCGCCGTGGCCGCCTACGCGCTGGACAAGCAACTGGTGCTTGGGCTCGACGCGCAGGAGATGGTGCTGCTGGTGTTGACGTTCATCCTCAGTATGCTCACCTTCGGCACCGGGCGCACCAACATCCTGTTCGGGCTGGTTCACCTGGTGGTGTTTGCGGTATTTATATTCCTAGTGTTCAAGCCATGACCGGAGAACAGCGACAATGATCAGTGCCAAATCAGACGTTCAGGTCGATACACCGGAAGTCCGCGTCACCGAGTGGCGGCTGGCGCCGGACAGCGCGACCGGTCATCACATCCACGAGATGGACTACGTGATCGTTCCCGTGACCTCGGGCGAAATGACCATCGTGGCGCCCAATGGGGAACGCTCCAAGGCGCAGCTTGGCATCGGAAAATCCTACTTCCGCAAGGCCGGGGTCGAACATGACGTTCTGAACGAGACCGCGGCCGAGATCGTGTTCCTCGAAGTGGAACTGAAACCGTAACTTCCGTTTACCGATTGCCATCGATCCGTCGCAGTTGATCCCTTAATGTGCCTCAAAGTTCCCGCATCAAACCCATCGCGGGGAGTGGCCGATGCTGAAATACCTTTCGAAATTTACGATGGACATATTGCCGTCGGTGGCCGCGACCATCATCGGCGCCTACGTCGTTAATCATTACATCACCTCCAAGCCCGCAACGGACGCCCCGGTCGCTGCCGCGCTGTCGCCGGCCGACCCCAAAAAGGCCGATGCGAAGCCCGCCGGGACCTCCTCTGACGTTGCCAACATCCCCGAGGCTGGCGTCAGGGCAAAGGGTATCTCCGAAAAGGCCATCTTCGAGAAACCGGCCGTCGAGAAGCCCGCCGAGAAATCCGCCGCCGAGAAGTCCCCCGCGGAGAAGTCCGAGGACAGGCCGGCGGAGACCGCGAGCATCCCGCCGGACACGCGCCGGCGTCAACCTGCGCCGCGCGAAAAGACCGTCGCCAAGATCGTTCCGGCGCCAGTGCAACCTGCTGCGCCGGCTGTCGCGCCGGTCGTCGCCGCGCCGCCCCCGCCAGTTGAGGCCGCCATCGCCCCGGAAGAGCATCGCGATGCCAACGATCTGGCCCGTGCCGCGATCGAGCGCCTGCGCGGCGTGAACGACGGTTCGCCGCGTACGCAAGAAGCCGCTCGCACTGCTGAACCGCCCCGTGGCGTGACCGCGCCGCAGGTCTCCACACCGCCGCAGGTCTCCACACAGCAAGTCTCCGCACCACAAGCGTCCGTGCCATCGGTCCGGCCGCTGCCGCCGCCGATCATGGTTTCGACCCCCGCAGGGGAGACGTTCGATCCAGCGGCCGGATCGTCGCAGCCGACGAAACAGCCTTACCCGACCTCGGCGCGGATCGATGATCCGCGGCGCCCGACGCCACCGGCCGACATTCCGGACACGGCGCCGCTCGATCTGCGTGCCGAGGCAGCGGAGCCGGCAACGCGTGAGCACGAGCACAGGACGGTTGCCGAAGACGTACTGTCGGCGGCGAAATCGGTGTTCCACGCCGTATTGCCGAAATAGTTCGGCGAAATAGCTCAGAACGTATCGTAGCTCTGGCCGGCTTTGCCGCCGACGC
This sequence comes from Bradyrhizobium sp., assembly GCA_028290305.1. The sequence goes on along the minus strand of JAQGKC010000146.1, from coordinate 1,083 downwards.
GCGCAAAGCCGCTTCGCGCGGCTTCATCCTTGGGCCGGATGTTGATGGCGCGGCTATAGCAGCCGGCAGCCTTGGTCTTGTCGCCAAGACGTTCATAGGCAAGCCCGCGGGTCATCCAGATCTGCTCATTCTGCGGATCGGCTTGCACGGCCTCGTCGAGATCGGCGGCGGCTTCCTTGGCCTTGTCCAAAGCGAGGTAACTGACCGCACGGCCCAGCAACGGCTCAGCGCGCTGCGGCATCAGGCCATTCGCGGCGGTGAAATCGTCGATCGCCAACTGGTGCTGCTTCTCGCCCTGATAGATCAGACCGCGATTGTACAACGCTTCTGAGTTGTGGGGATCGAGCGTGATAGCCTTGTCGAACTCGACAAGCGCCTCTTCCGTTTTTCCGGATCGCGCCAGCGCCTCGCCGTGCATGGTGTCGGTCTGAGCGTCCTTGTTGGCTGGAGCCGCCTTCGGCGACGCGTCATTATCCGGCCGGGACGTCAACGATTCCAGATTGATCGAGCAGCCGCAAAGCGCGATCGCGATCAATGCGACCGGCGCGGCCGTGCGCCCGAAGCGCGAATATCCGGAAAAAAGATAGGGAACCGGAATGGCCATATCTGCAGAATACCTGCGGGGCTACGCCGTAGTGGCAGCCTGCCGCTTCGCAGAATGCATTAGCGCGTCATACGCCCAAGTTACTAAAGTAGAGCATTTTCTGGCGGCAAATTGGTTCCACTAAACAGGTTTCCATTTTGCCGGAAAATGCTCTGCTCAAAACAACAACGCGGGCGCAAGGCCCGCGTCAAACAACAACGCGGGCGCAAGGCCCGCGTCATCGGATTCAAATCTGCAAAAAAGCTGGATCAGCGCGGCCCGCGCGGACCAGCGCCAGGACCGCCACGGCCGCCCGCACCACCGCGTTCGGCACCCGGACCTGCGCCGAATACCGGCTTCGGCTTCATCGGCAGCAGGCCTTCGCGCTGCAGCTTCTTACGGGCGAGCTTGCGCGCGCGGCGCACGGCTTCGGCCTTTTCACGGGCCTTCTTCTCGGAGGGCTTTTCATAATGGCCGCGGAGCTTCATCTCGCGGAAAAT
>JAQGKC010000103.1 GCA_028290305.1 Bradyrhizobium sp. | reverse complement strand
GCATCAGCGCCATCGACTTCAAATCGCTTTGTCTCGGTATGATAGGCGTCGATAAGGCCCAAGTCATGAAACAGCGCAGCGACATAGAGCAGTTCAGAGTCGAATTTCAGATTCTCGCGGATACCCTTCATCGCACCGAACGCGAAGACTCGAACCGAGTGGTTGAATAACATCTCGGTTTCGTGTTGCCGCACCAGTTCGGCGGCTTCGCGCGCGAGCTTGCTGTCCGGGATTTTAATGCCAGAAATTACGTCGGCCAATGTTGAACTCCTGTCTCTGTGTCTGCGAGCTTGCCATTGCGATACTGAGTTTATGCGGGCCCGCGCTGCTCAGGGCCGTTGGTCATGGCGAATAGATGCGGCCCGTCCCGGTCATAAAACAGTACCGAGATTGGCAATTCTGAATGTACCATCGCGCCATGACTGCGCTCCAAATACGGACCTATATCGTTGAATCTCAGTTACTTTTGCAGCATGGCAAAATTATCTTCGTCCCTCAAAGGTCGCGCGCGCTCTGACGCCTGAGTAGGGCCCGCGTCGCCCCGATCACGTCATCTTGGCGCATCAGGCTTTCTCCGACCAGAAATGTCGCTATCCCGAGTTGCCTGAGCCTGGCCAAATCGGCGGGCGTGGATATGCCGCTCTCACCGACGATAACGCGATCCTTCGGAATCAACGGCGCGAGGATTTCGCTGGTCGCGAGCGTCGTCTCGAAGGTCCGCAGGTTCCGATGATTAATGCCGATCATCGGCGACCGCAGCCGCATGGCTCTTTCGAGTTCGGCACGGTCGTGAATTTCAATGAGCACGTCCATGCCGTGGTCGAGCGCCGCCGCCTCGATATCTCTGGCCGCGTAATCGTCAAGGGCTGCCATGATGACGAGAATGCAGTCCGCCCCGTGCGCCCGCGCCTCCGCCACCTGAAAGGTATCGAAGATAAAGTCCTTGCGCAGGACCGGAAGGCTTGTCGCCGCCCGCGCCGCCCCCATGAAGGCCAGATCTCCCTGGAACGACGGCTTGTCGGTTAGCACCGACAGACAGGCCGCACCGCCCGCTTCGTAGGCTCGGGCAAGTGACGGAGGATCGAAATCCTCGCGAATGAGCCCTTTCGACGGAGATGCCTTTTTGATCTCGGCGATCAGCGCGTATCCCCCGGTAGCGAGCTTGCTGCGGATTGCCGAGACGAATCCCCGTGGAGTCGGAGCGGCCCTGGCCAGCGACTGCATCTGCCCTGCCGAATGGATACGCTTGGCAAACCTAATCTCCTCACGCTTATAGGCCTCGATCTTCCTGAGAATGTCCGGGATCATTCGTTTAACTCGCTCGATGATGGAAGTTCAGCAACGATGAAGCACAAAGAGGTATGCGAACAGCTAGATGCGGCGAACGCGTCGGAACAACAAGTGCTTTGCGCGATCATCGGTTATCCGGGTTACTCCACCGACTCGCGGCGCTGGCGCGAACGTCGTCGTAGGCTTCTTCAAAGCCGAGCAAGTCTGAACCTGAATAAAGTCACTCATAAAATTATCACCGCGGGGAAAGGCGGCGATGATTTGGTTGCGTTGCTCTGGCGTATACTCATCATATCCAATCCCGATGACGTCCACCAAGACACCCGCGTTCGTGAGAGCGATCTCGGGCCGCATATATTGTGGAATGCCAAGCGTAGTATGCAGGGCGATCGCTTCCCAAACCAGATCAGTCTTCGAGTCCGGAATGCCATGGCTGCGGAGGAATTCACGCGCTGCATCGGCGCCATCAACTTCAAATCGCTTTGCATCGGTATGATAAGCATCGACAAGACCCAAGTCGTGAAACAACGCCGCGACGTAGAGAAGTTCAGAATCGAACTTTAGATTCTGGCGAATACCCTTCATCGCACCAAATAAGAAAACGCGGACCGAGTGGTTGAACAACAGCTCAGATTCATGTTGCCGCACGAGCTCGGCGTCTTCGCGCGCTATCTTGCTATCAGGAACCTTGATGCCAGAAAAACTATCAGCCATTTTGAAACTCCTGTCTCCCGTGTCTGCGATCTGCGTGGTCTTCGTCGACCGCTCTCGCGATGCATTGGTGCATCAGGGTCACTCCGACCTCCGGTATTCGCGACCCGCGCAAAACGCGATGCTGTCGTGTTTTTCCCGGAGGCGTCGTTTCACCGTGAATTCGTCCGTCGCGAATTCAACGCGCTTTACGCGATGCACCTCCATGCTTTCGGGCACGATACGCAGGCTATCGTCGCGCCAATCCGCATTCCGAGAGTCAAGAGGGACCCCTTCCGCAATCGCGGTGGAGTCCGGCCATGCCGACTCTTGCTCGTTCTTATCAGTCTTGCCGTGAAATTCCGAAACTTCCTCAAACACCTCGTAGTCTTCCACCCAACCATCCTCGGTCCAACGGCCCGTACTCGCACTGATCTCGGTTCCCTCTGGGAGGTTCACGGGCTCGACACGCGCTGCCCAGTGAAAAAGGACGACGTTGAAAACGTCTCCAACGGCCTGCACTGATGGAAAAATGATGCCGTCGATAGGCACCGAAGCCTCCGTCGCAAGAAAATGGACTATGGCCTCCGTTGCGAGGTAGTCAGACGGTTCGTCATCGGGCATTACCGATCGCGTCAGACGCCTGCTTAGCGACCGCAGGAAAACGGCACCCTCCATCTTCCCAGCTAATCCAAAATCAGCAAGGCTTGCAGTGATGCGGACGTTACTAAGGGCGATCAAATCAAGCAATCGAAGCTTCCTGATGATCTCGAATTTGGCCACCGCGACATGACTACCAACAGGCGGCCGCACCTCGGCTATAGCCGCTCTCTGATTGTTAGCACCGTAGAAAGCCAAAATACCACCCGCGTTCATGCGACTAGCCGCCAAGGGTACTGGCGGCGAGCTGAAGTGGATGTCCGGCTTGCCCAAAGCGGCTTTTAGCTTGTCGTCAGATTGAAAGACCCGAGCGCGATAGAAGGCGTGGAAATCCGTTCCGGGACCTGCATCCACGACGAGGGGACGGCCTTCGCGCGTATCCTGCTCGCCAATACAGTCGAAGAATGATGCGAGATCGCTTGCCGCTGTCGGACTAAAAAGGCGCGCATCGGTTTTGAGTGAATTCGCCAAGCTGCGCCAATCCATGCCTTGAGTCATCTGTGTTCTCCTGGAAAGTTTCGAACTCCGGCCGAGCAACAACGCCAACCCTGCGACTGAGGTGATCAGGCCTGCCGTTTTAGACAGCCGTGTCACAAGATAAAGTTGCATCGAAGCCGCCAGGGCCATTGATTATTGCGAATAGATGCGATGCGTCTGCGCGTAAAACAGTACCAAGATCACCGATTCTGACTGCACCATCGCGTGACGGCTCGGCTGGTGCGCCCCCCTTCTTTGGCATCGCTCACCTAACGGCTATCTCGCTCGTCGGATCCGACTCAAATGCCAAGCCGACCACCTGGTCTCCGGTTTGAGTCAACGCCTCGCGTTGGCCGAGCGCGCCGATGTGCTGGTGGTCTTGTGTAGATCGATCAATATTTAACCGCAGCGGGTATGCGTGCGTGGTACACCACGTTTGTACATTCTTGGTGCTTTTCTTTGGGCCGAGGCGAGCGCACCTAAGCGACAAAGGAGAACGCCACCATGAAAGTACGTACTATTTTCGGCGCAGCTTGCGCTGTCGTAGCAATCGCTACCGCAACGCCTGCTGCCGCCAAGGATGGCGTCGACGAGACGGTCAAATCCATCTTCCAGCAGACGATACTCAATATTCCCGGCAAGTCGCTGGTAGCGTTGGTTGTCGATTATAAGCCGGGCGGCGCCTCCCCATCGCACACCCACGCCAAATCGGCTTTCATCTTCGCCTACGTCTTGTCTGGAGAAATCGAGTCGCAGGTAGATGACGGACCGCGGAGGGTCTATCGCGTCGGCGAGAGCTTTTACGAGGCGCCGGGCTCCCGGCATCGTGTCAGCCGCAATGCGAGCAAGAGCAGACCTGCAAAGCTACTCGCGGTGTTCGTCGTCGATACCGACGACAAGGAATTGACCACTCCCGTCAAATGACGCCTCCTCAAGGAGGAAAAAGTAAGAAACCGCCTTGACTACAATCAAATCGCACCTGAAGGCATCAAGGCCCTTCGCGGCGTGCACGGGTACGTCGTGCAGAGTAGTCTTGCATCGAAGTTGACCTGCGTCGCTCACGGACTCGAAGTGATCATCAGGCGTTCAGCCTGGCAAAAACTCGCCGCGAAGGGCAGCAGCAGATCGTCTAAGACGATCGCCAAGTCCTGGTTGCACCGTCTGAGCTTCCGGCCTCACTGCCAAATATTGAAACGAACGTCCCTTGACGCTATCGTGCCAATTCCAGCAGCCGACGACAGTCCTCCTTCAGCCGCCGTTCATTGAGGTTGGTCACGCCGAGCAGCAGTCCCTGGTGCCTGGAAGGCTGTGTGTACCAAGGCGACAGGGGAGCCGGTGCCAAGCCAAACTGCAGCGCGCGCGAAGCGATGTCCACGTCTGACCTAGACTCGGGAAGCAAGATCATCACTGCTAGACCGGCGGTTGCTTGCACCTTTATCGAGCCTAATGCCGTCTCTCCCAGGTAACGAAGCAGGGTTTCCCGTCGGGCGGTGTAAAGCTGCTTCATGCGGCGCAGATGACGAAGATAGCACCCTTGCCGCATGAATTCCGCTACAGCGCGCTGTACGGCCACAGCGGGCGCCGGCGCCAAGCAAGCAGCGAGCTCACCGAACCGCCTGCTCAGTTCCGGCGGCACGACCATGAAACCCAGGCGCAGCGAAGGGCTGATCGTTTTGCTGAAACTGCCGATATGCAGCACCCGTCCGCCATGGTCGAGAGATGCAAGCGCCGGAGCCGCTCGTCCTGTCAGTTGCAGTTCGCTCAGGTAATCATCCTCGATGATCCAGGCGCCGCTTCGGCGAGCCCAGACGAGAAGTAAGACGCCGTGACAGCGACATTGTCACCCCGAGCGGCGCCTGTTGGCCTGGTGTCACAACCGCCAGTGACGCGGCGGCGGCGGTCTGTGCAACGACCGCAACATCCAATCCCTCGGCATCGACCGGTGCAGCTGTCACATGCATGCCAGCCAGGTCAAGCGCGGTCCGGGTTAGCGGAAAGCTTGGATCCTCGATCCAAGCTTCCGTGTTTCCAAGCTGAAGCCCCCGGATCGCTAGACCAAGCGCACCGGAGAATCCGCCCGTTACAAGCACCTGGGAGGAACTGCACCGAATACCCCGGGCCAGTCCTAAGTAGGCCGCGATCTCCTTTCGTAGCTCCGGATCGCCACGCGGATCCGGATACGTTAAGGGCCCCGCCGCAGCCTGCCGGGTTTCCCGAGTCAGGATGCGTGACCACAGCTTGAACGGGAAGGCGTCCTGAGAGGGTACGCCCATCTGAAAGACCAGCGGCGTACTTCCGAACTCAAGAAGTGGGGCTTCCTGCGGCCGATCGGGCATTGAGGGTCGGGACCGCCGCTCTGCGACACGAGTTCCTGCCGGGCCGAGACCAATCGTGAATTGCTCCGCAATGAGACGTTCATAGGCCACACGCACGGTCCCGCGGGAGACGCCGAGCTGAGCGGCAAGATCCTGCCAAGAAGGCAAGCGCGCGCCTGAGGCGAGCCGTCCATTCTCGATGCTTTCCCGGATCGCCGAATAAATGTGGGCAGACAGCGGGATCTTTCTGGCACGATCGAGTTGGATGGGAAGGCCCCCCTCACCGGCCGGCATGCATCAGCCCGTTGATGACCATAGACGGGGACGGCGGCTCAGTTCTCAACGACCGATCGGACATAGGGACTTTCAACTCAGTGCGACTGTCTACACGCTTAGCACGATCTTTCCTTGCGGTTTCGGTCGTCGACCATCCAAGATCATGTGCGCCTCTCGCGCATCAGCGAGAGGCATGATGGCGCCCATTCGCGTCTTCAGATCGCCGCGATCGATAAGCGCCGCAATTTTGCACAGACGCTCCGTTGTGACGTCTACCAAGAAAAAGGTCGCGGTGACGCCATGCTGTTTGGCCCGATCTTGATCCGGCTTGGACACAGTCGATATCAGTTTTCCACCCCGTCTTAGAATCTGAAAGGAACGGGCTTGTGTTTCTCCTCCAACGAGATCGAGTACCGCGTCAGCGTCCCTTACTTCATCTTCAAACCGCTGTGTTTGGTAGTCCACCACCTTGTCCGCACCAAGTGCCCGCACATAATCGATATCTTTCCTGCTTACGGTGGCTACGGAGCGCAGGTGAGCCCGAACAGCGAGCTGCACAGCCAACGCTCCAACGTTCCCGGCAGCTCCGTGGATGACCACCATTTGACCAGCTTCGGGCCGAGCGTAGTCAAACAGACCCTGCCAAGCAGTAACAGCGACGACGGGAACCGCAGCAGCCTCGGTATAGCTGAGCGAGCTTGGCTTTTTGGAAAGCATCGCAGCCGATGCGACTGCATATTCGGCATACGCGCCAAGAAACTGAGTGTTGGTTACCCCGAAAACCTGATCGCCCACCGCTATGTGCGAAACATCCGAGCCAAGAGTTATCACCTCACCAGCCAAGTCCGATCCGAGCGTGAGAGGAAGAGGTTGAAGTACTGCACTCTTTCCGGCTCTAATCCACGCGTCCCAAGGGCCAACGCCCGCCGCATGTATTTTGACAAGAACCTCGCCTGCAGCCGGAAATGGCCGGGGAATTGTTTCGAAGATCATATTTTCCGGAGGACCAAACTCGTGCACTCGCCACGCCTTCATTGAGAGTTGGTTAGTGTTCTCGGCTGCCATTTTCATTACCTCTTCGCTGCATTGCGGGGTATTCCGCAGCTCAATCACAATCAGTTGCGTTCTGGGTGGTCCAGTTTCGTAAAAGCACGAATTTCGGCTCCCGCTGCACCATCTGGTTGAAGAGATGGCACCGGAAACGGGTCGGGGCGCACTCAGCGGCGCCCTCAAGTGGGCGCGACCAGAGCCTTGGTCTTTCGCAGCGCGTTCATGACTTCTTTGTCCAGTTTCAGATGCGCATCCACGAGTTCCGGCGGAGTCGACGCCATCCATGTGTCGAGAGAAACGTCGACGAAGTAGCGGCTCTTGAACGTTTCGAGAAACCGAAATGGGCCATTGCCTGTATTCTCGAGGTAATGGCCCATCGCGACCGGAACGTAACCGACGTCGCCTGCTGTGAGATCGAATGTACGCGCCTGTCCCTGACCGGCAAACACGCCCATGCGAGCCTGACCTTCGATGACGTAGAGCCACTCATCCCCGTTAGGATGCCAGTGTAGCTCGCGCATTCCACCTGGATTTACCTCGACGAGCGCCGCGGCGGTGGTCGTATTGATCGGAAACAAACGAGAATCGTTGATCCGCACCGTGCCACCCTTTGTTAGAACGGGTTCCTGCGCCATCAGCCGCCACGTGTAGCTTGTCTCGACCGGGTTTGCGCCGGGAATGCTGGCCGAGTTGAGTGGGCCGGGCAATGGAGCCGGAAAAATATAGCGCTCGCTTTCTTCTGGGGTGTGGCCAAACAATGAAGCTGGCACTCCAAAATTCTTACCAAGCACTTCGTTCGGCGTGTGCTTGAACCAATCGTTGATCATGAATGTGTTGTCTTCGTCGAAATCGCCATCGTCGAAAACGAGAAGAAATTCACAGCCGTCGGGACCAAGCCCCTGGATTGAATGCGGAGTTCCAGACGGAAAAAACCAAAGGTCGCCCACGCCGACCTCATCGACGAAATAGCGACCGTCTGGATCGACTGCCGTGATACGGGCTGTTCCGTAAAGCATGTAAGCCCACTCGGAAGCCTTGTGCCAATGCAGCTCGCGCACGCCGCCGGCATTCAAGCGCATGTTGACCCCAGCAAGTGCGGTGGCAACGCCCAACTCACGCCGGGTCACCTGGCGGGTCCAGCCGCCTGTCTCCAGTCGCATATGAGCGTCGGAGAACGAGAAGCGCAGGTTCGGCAAAGAGCCGTGATCGGTCGAAGGCGGCACGAGGATATCGGGGTTCTGTTGGTCCCGCATTAGATTGCGCGGTCCGGGATCGGAGCCACCGCGACCTGGCCGCTGTGGCCGAGGAATGGCGGCGCCGGATTGCGCTTGTGCGATTGCACTCGTTGTCAATAGGCCTCCCGCAGCTGCCGCTGCCAGCATTTTACGGCGAGAAATGGAATCCATGATTTGTCCCGTGGTTCGAAGTTATAAGCTATGAAGGCGAGAGACACGGCGATAGTCCTCAACCTCGGCGGAACCTCGACCTCTCTGCAACCATCCAGCAAAGCGACGGCGAGCCAAGAGGGGAGTCGGGGATTATCTTGTAGAGTTTCGAACGATCGCGGAAGTGAAACGATTTCACGTGTCAGCTGACGGAGCTGCACTTCAACGAAGATGCGCCGGTCACGCTCCGCAAGTCGCATCAGCAGAGAATGCGAACACCTCCGCGACAGGGCTACCGATGACAACACTGCCTTCGACTCGAACGCTCGTGGCACACGCGCTCAGAACGATCTCAATCTCCGCACGTTGCCGTATCGGTCCTGACGGGGGCAACGTCGTTCACCTCGATCAGAGCTGCCGCCTTAAGGAACCTCTGACGTAGTCCGAGCATGTTCGAACGACCTGCGCGTTGTTGAGTTGCCAGCTGCAAGATGGCATGCCGTACATGTCGGCTCGCGGGCGGTCGCCACGCTCCGGGCGCGGCGCAACACGATTCGTGTCGAAGGCGTCGGATGGTTCGACCTGTCCCGACGCCGATCCGCGAGCTAAGCTATCGATCTACTGAGTGGTGGAGAGGTCAATCTTGGACGCTTAATCGCGCATTCCGCTGCTCAGTTGACGGCCTCTTTCATTCTTCGTCGAGAACGTGCTGGCCTGTTTCGACCTCAGTGGCCGAATTTGAATTTTCCGGTGGCCTCGTTTGGACTCTGAGGCGGTTTGCCCGTTGACAGACGAATCATCCCCATGAATCCAATGATCACCGCACTTGGAACAAGTGCGCCAAGAGATCCATATAGAAAACACCAGGGTTGCCGCCAACGGCGTTCTGAACCTTACTTGCGGAACTGATCCGCCGGCGCGGCCTGACAAGGCAGATCAGGAAACAGCTTGATACCGTCGTCAGCCCGAAACCCAATCTCACGAGGCCAAGAAACCAAAGGCCACATGATCGAGCCGTCGTTCACCGCTGAGCTCAAGTTTCGGGACATCACATCCGAAGGCTGCTTCGGCAGAGTTCGTTCATGGGCCTGACCAAAGGGAACGCTCCAACCCGACGATGTCGGCCCTTTAGAGCAGAATGGATATCCCGGATGAACCCAGCCATTCCGAATTCGCCCCCCTCGGAAGGCTGCCCTCCAATGCATAGTCTATCCGATTGGCGCAACCTTGGACTGGTTAAAGCTTTTCGTGCCCGAAGGCGGATCGCCACGTCCACGGGATTGGCGGCGGCAGCCAGGAATATCTGCGCCCGGACCGGCCGAGACATCGGTGGCGCCGGACATAATCCACGAAATTGATCACGTCCGGCACCGCCCGGTCAGCCAGTGTCCGCTTAGGCGGCCGGTATCACGTTGTGGTTGAGCCGGAACATGTTGGCCGGGTCGTAGGTCTTCTTGATGGACGCCAAGCGCTCGTAGCGTTCCGGGCCGTAGATCGCCGCGGCGTCGGCCGCCTCATCCGGCGCGAGGTTGTTCACCACCCGCCGGTCGCCCTGCCAGGGCTTCATGCCGTCGAGCAGCTCGGCGACCGACCTCTTGAGTTGCTGCTCCTGCGACAGCGGACCGGCCGCGACGCCGAG
>JAQGKC010000101.1 GCA_028290305.1 Bradyrhizobium sp. | reverse complement strand
AGCGATCGGTCAGCCCTTCCAGACCACAGCTGTTATAGCGATCGAGGATCTTGTAGCCGGTCTTCCGCGAGACGCCGAACCGACGGCAAAGAACCGCCATCTTCTCTCCGTCCAGCAGCCCGGCAATGAACTTCAGCCGTTCATCCATGAGATTACACTCCCGCCAGGGCATTTTGCTCTCCTTGCAAAAGGCCCCATTGTGTAACCCATGTCTCCGGAATGAACTGTCACCCCTCTCTCAGGAAGGACAGTTTATTTTACAACGCGATATGCTAACTCAGCCTGCAACTTCAGTTCTGGTTCATTCGCGCAAGTAAGCAAGTGGGAGACATTTCCACACGCGCTCGAATTGGCGCTCACAATGCAGATCGGTCCAATCCGTCGAGAGGAAGTTGTTCGGACTGGGTCGAATTAGCGGGAGCTAGCGAGATTTAACATCCACAACGACCGCTTCGCGCCGATAATGTTGAAAAGTCGTTTTCGCCTGATGGACGAAATTTTTTAGGACCGCCGATGCGTTTCGCGCACGTCGACGTGAGGGCCCACATCGTTTTGCTCAAAAACGACCACGGGCGGTCGTAGCGGCGCGATGGAGCCTTGCAACAATAGAGACATCCAAAAATCGACTTTCGCGAGATTTTTAGCGTCGTAAGATTTTCGGCTTTTTCAACACTATCCGCCATAAGCGGCCACTCCTAGGAAGGCGGGGCTTTTGACCCTATCTGACTCTCGCTGGAACGCCCTTTGAAAGAGCGCCGGTGCCAAATTGGAGGCCTGGTCGAGCGGCCTTTGAAGCATCATAGGTGCCTGCTCAGGCCGGATGCCGCCCCGAGCGCTGCGGCACCAGCAAGATCAACAGCACCATGACAGCTGCCAAGGAAATGGACGCCGCGTATCGACTAAGCGCCAGCCCCCCGTGGTCGAGCGGCTTATCGAGGAAGTCGCCCACCGTGGCGCCGAGCGGCCGGGTGAGCACGAACGCGATCCAGAACAGGACGGTACGCGAAACGTTCGTCCAGAAAAACGCCGCCACAGTGATCGCGAGCCCGGCGGCGAAAACCAGCGCGCCTTCGGCATACCCGAGCCCCGTTGAATCGGCCATCCAGTCGCCGAGCGCGGTGCCCAAGGTCTGCGAAAACAGGATCGTGACCCAATAAAAGAGCTCCGCTTGGCCCGACTTGATCGATTCGATCGAAACCGTTCCCAGAGTACGATGCCACATCAGCAGAGAGGCGACGAGCAGCGCGGCGAGGAGCGACGATCCGCCGAGATAGCCGATCCCGAGCGACCGATCGACGAAATCGGCGAGCGTCGTTCCGACCGTGGTGGTTGCGACAATGACCGTCCAGTAAAGGAACGGATGGAATCGCTTCGCGCCGATTTGCGCGGTGACGGCGACGGCGAAGATCGCGGCAAAGATCGCCGTGCCGGCGAGATAGCCGAGATTCATTGACATCGTCACCGCGTCACCGCCGGTCTCACCGAGAGTCGTTGCGAGTATCTTGATGATCCAGAATCCGAGGGTGACAGCGGGGACCTTGCCCACGCTCTCGGTATAGACTTGATCTTTGACGTACTGATCCATGCTGCATTGCTCTCATTCGACGCCAACGACGGCAGGTGTCGCCGCCGTGGGTCGTGCTGGTTCATATCAACTACGACGCTCCAGGCGTCAGGATCTCCCGATCGAATCCATGACCGACAATAATTCCGCGACGGCCTGCTTGCATTTGGCGGCGTCCGGCGTGCTGGCGCGAAGTGCTTCGAGCGCTCGGTCGATTGCCTTGTCGACGGTGTGCCAATCAGCGGCGGCGCGCGGCTTCAAGGCGGCTTCCGCATCGTCCCACTGGGTCTCCAGATCCTTGATGCGGGTCTTGGCGCCTGCCAGGTCGCCTTTGTCGATCAAAGCCGAGACATCGACAACGACGTTGCGGAATGGCGTCAGCTCACCGAGCTTCGACGCCATCGCGGCTTCGGCGAGCGGCACGAAGGTGAGAAGCTTGCTTGCAGCCAGGCGCCACCCGCCTGTCGACACCGCCAGCACGGCGACGGTCAATGCCAAAATGATTCGCTTCATCCGCACTCTCCTCGTGTTTCGCCCGCACGCGATTACGCGGGCTCTTGATGGACGCTTGGATTGGAAATCACCGGAGCCGATCGGCGCTGCTCGTGCGCTCGCCCTCGAAGCTCACCCAGGCGACGAGCGCGACGATGGCGGTGAGGAACGCGACGCTGGTGTAGATCGAGCCGAGACCGGCGCCGCCGTAGTTTCGGGACTGCGAAAGCAGGTCGCCGAGCGAAGCGCCCAGCGGGCGCGTCAGGATGTAAACCAGCCAAAAGGTAAGAACCGGATTGACGCCGAAATGGTACGCGAAAGCGATGGCCGCGATCAGCACGGCGAAGACGATGACGCCGAGTTGGAAACCCAGGCCGAGAGCCTCGGTCGCCAGATCGCCAGCCGCTGTCCCCAGCGCGAAGGTGAAGAGGATCGCCGCCCAGTAGAAAAGCTCGCGCCGCCTCGTGACGATGGCTCGAATTGAGAGCGTCCGCTCGATGCCGTACCAGATCGCGAAAATCGCGGCCAACGCAGCCGCAAACACGGCCGTACTAAGGTAGAGGCTGATTTCGAGCTTATCGGTGAGGAAATCGGTGATCTGGGTGCCAACGACGCTGACAAGGACGACCGTCAGCCAGTATATCCAGGGAACGTAGCTTCGCTCGCGGAGCTGCAAGCCCAGCGCAACGATAAGGAACCCAAACATGATCATCGTAGTCGTGCTTGCCCCCAGGCCGACATGCACCGCAAGATAATCGGCACCGGTCTCGCCGACGGAGGTCGAAAGGATCTTGATGATCCAGAAGATCGCCGTGACTTCCTGGACCTTGTTAAGCAACGGGGACAGTTGCTGTTTCTCAGCGTCGAGCACGTTGTGTCTCCTCTTGGAATTGTGGTGTTGCTCAAAGTCAATGTCTGACCATGCCAATCTTGACTTAGGCACGGCTTAG
>JAQGKC010000075.1 GCA_028290305.1 Bradyrhizobium sp. | reverse complement strand
TGCTGTTCTACGTGCTCGCCTGCGATTCCCTGATCCTCTACCGCTTCCGGCTCATCTTCGCATCCCGGCAGGTGCCCCGTGGAACTGGTTGAAGCCATCATCCTGTCGGTGCTCGCGGCATCGACGCCATTGCTGATCGCGGCCACCGGCGAGCTGGTGACCGAACGCTCCGGCGTACTCAATCTCGGCGTCGAGGGCATGATGATCGTCGGCGCGGCCTGCGGCTTCGGCGGCGCCTGGCTAAGCGGCTCGATCTTTATCGGCGCGCTGTGCGGGGTCGTCGCCGGCACATTGCTGTCGCTGATCTTCGCGATGATGACCCTGGGCCTCGCGGTCAACCAGGTCGCCTCGGGCCTCGCGCTGACGATCCTTGGCATCGGACTGTCCGGGCTGATCGGCGCCGGCTTCGTCGGCGAACGAATTACGCCGGCGCCGCATCTCCACATTCCGGGCCTGACCGAACTCCCGCTGGTCGGCCGCATCCTGTTCGGCGAGGACGCCTTCGTCTATTTCTCGCTGGCGCTGGTGGTCGGCGTCTGGCTGTTTCTGTACCGGACGCGCGCGGGACTGATATTGCGCGCCTGCGGCGACAATCACATCTCCGCGCATGCGCTGGGATATCCGGTGCTTCGAATAAGGATGTACGCCGTGATGTTCGGCGGCGCCTGCGCCGGCCTCGCCGGAGCCTATTTGCCGCTGGCCTATACGCCCTTCTTCATTCCCGGCATGACCGCCGGCCGCGGATGGATCGCGCTGGCGCTGACCGTGTTCGCATCCTGGCGGCCGGGGCGCCTCGTGATCGGCGCCTATCTGTTTGGCGCGGTGACGATCCTGCAATTGCATGCGCAGGGCGCCGGCATCGGAATTCCGTCGCAGTTCATGTCTTCGCTGCCCTATCTTGCGACCATCATCGTGCTGGTGGCGCTGTCGCGCGCCCGCACCGGCGGCTCGACCGCGCCCGCGGCGCTGGGCACGGTATTCGTGCCCGACCGCTGATTTCAAAATTCCGGGCGTGCGCGATGGGGCGCCACATCTCGGACTGTGTTCCCCCCGACTGTTTGGAGATTGACGATGAGGAAAACACTTCTTGCGGCTGCCGCCGCCTTTCTGCTTGCGGGCAGTATCAGCAGTGGCGCTTGGGCCGCCGACAAGTTGAAGGTCGGATTCATCTATCTTGGGCCGGTCGGAGACCTCGGCTGGACCTACCAACATGAATTGGCGCGCCAGGCGCTGGCCAAGGAATTCGGCGACAAGATCGAAACCACCTACCTCGAAAACGTCCCCGAAGGTCCCGACGCCGAGCGCGCCATCGAACAACTCGTTCGCGCCGGCAACAAGCTGATCTTCACCACGTCGTTCGGTTACATGGACCCAACCCTGAAGGTGGCAAAGAAGTACCCGAACGTGCATTTCGAGCACTGCTCGGGCTACAAGCGCGACAAGAACATGGCGACCTATTCGGCGCGCTGGTATCAGGGCCGTTACATCCAGGGCCAGATCGCGGCCAAGATGTCGAAGGCCGGTGTGCTCGGTTACATCGGGTCGTTCCCGATCCCGGAAGTTGTCTCGGGTATCAACGCCACGATGCTGGGCGCACAGACGATCAACCCCAACATCAAAGTCAAAATCATCTGGGCGAATTCGTGGTTCGATCCGGGTAAGGAAGCCGACGCCGCCAAGGCGCTGCTCGATCAAGGCGCCGATGTCATCATGCAGCACACTGACAGCCCGGCGGCGATGCAGATCGCGAGCGAACGCGGCAAAGTGGCGTTCGGACAGGATTCCGAAATGATCAAGTTCGGCCCCAAGTCGCAGCTCACTTCGATTATGGACACGTGGGCGCCCTATTATATCTCCCGCGTGAAGGCCGAGCTCGACGGCAGCTGGAAATCCGAGGACACATGGGGCGGGCTCGATACCAAGATGTTCGAGATGGCGCCCTATACCAACATGCCCGACGACGTGAAGAAGATGGCCGAAGATACCCAGGCCGCTATCACCTCAGGCAAGCTGCAGCCGTTCAAATGCCCGGTCATCGGCCAGGACGGCAAGGAAGTTGAGTGCAAGGGCGGCGACCATCTTGCCGACGGTCAGGTCCTCGGCATGAACTTCTACGTCAAGGGCATCGACGACGCGATGCCCGGCAAGTAAGGCCGGACGTTTTTCGGGACTACCGGGGTCCGGGCGACAGCGCCCGGACCCTTTTCGTTCGGGATGGCCTATGCCACTTGCATCGCGTGCGCGGCGGCGCTGTGGCGCCGGATCAGGTCGGGTAGGTCGAGCCCGGGAATTGCGCCATCCATGACCGTCCATTTGCCGCCGACCATGACGCGGTCGGCGCGGTGCGCGCCGCATAGAACCAGCGCCGCCAGCGGATCGCCGTGGCCGGAGAAGCGTAACTCGTCGAGCTTGAACAGCGCGAGATCGGCGGCTTTCCCAACTGCGATTTCGCCAAGTTCAGGGCGACCGGCGCAGGCCGCCGATCCCTTGGTAGCCCATCGCAGCGCGTCCTTGTGGCTGACGCGGCCAACGCCGTAGCGCGCCCGCTGCAACAGGAACGCGGCACGCACCTCCTGCATCAGATTGGATTTATCGTTCGAGGCCGAGCCGTCGACGCCCAAGCCGATCGCTACCCCCGCCTCTTCCATGTCGCAGACCGGGCAGCAGCCCGATGCCAGAAGCTGGTTGCTGCAGGCGCAATGGCTGATCGTCGTTCCGGCCTTGCCGAGCCGCTTCATTTCCTCGGGCTTGAAATGAATGCCGTGTGCCAGCCATGTTCGCGCATTGAGCCAGCCACATTGCTCGAGATAATCGAGCGGGCGGCAGCCATGCGTCTGCTCGCAGAATTTGTTCTCGTCCTCGGTTTCCGCCAGATGGGTATGCAGGCGGACGTCCAACTTTTCCGCCAGCGCCGCGGTGGCGCTCATCAGCGACGTCGTGACTGAAAACGGCGAGCATGGCGCCAGCGCAATCTGCACCATGGCGTCCTCGCCGCGCTGATGATGTTTCGCGACGACGCGTTCGCTGTCGGCGAGGATGGTGTCTTCATCCTGTACGACGCTATCAGGCGGCAGGCCGCCGTCGCGCTGCGAGCGGTTCATCGAGCCGCGGGTCAGCAACACGCGGACGCCGAGCCGCTGGGCGACGGCGACCTCAATATCGACGGCGTCCTCCAGCCCGGCAGGAAAGACATAATGATGATCGGTGGTCGTGGTACAGCCCGAGAGCAGTAACTCCGACATCGCGACGGTGACGCCGAGGTCGAGCGCTTTAGGCGTCAACCGCGCCCAAACCGGATAGAGTGCTTGCAGCCATGGAAACAACTCTCGATCCAGCGCTGCCGGCAGCGCCCGTGTCAGCGTCTGGTAGAAATGATGGTGGGTGTTGATCAGCCCGGGCAGGACCACATGGTCGCCGGCCTCGAAGAAAGCCGCGGGTGTTGTCGGCTGGCCGCCCTTGGGCACCAGTTCGACGATACGGCCATTGCGGACGACGATGCCCCGCTCCGCGCCATCGGCGAGAATGGCCAGGGGGTCTTTGATCCAGATCGCGTGCGTTTGATCCATGGCCTGCGGCATCTCCAGGATTTCGGTCTAAAAAAGCGCTTCCAAAGGCTACCTGCAATTCAAAGACCAGCCGGAATCCCTCCCGGAAGTTGGCGTCCGTCTTGCAAGACTTTTATAAAGAGGATCATCGCGTTGAAACTGCAAGAGTATCCATGGATTTGAACACCGTCACCGAGGTTGCTCGCCCGCAAACGCGGGCGCAATTGCCCGTTTGGGCGGCAGGCGATGCTTGGCTCGCGGGCGGGACCTGGCTGTTCTCGGAGCCTCAGGTCCATCTTACGCGGCTGATCGACCTCACCGATTTCAAATGGCCGGCACTGACGATCGGCGATACCAAGCTGACGATCGCCGCGACCTGCACGGTCGCGCAGCTTGACGCCCTCATATGCCCGCCAGAATGGATTGCGTCACCCCTGATCAACCAATGCTGCCGCGCATTTCTGGCGTCCTTCAAGATATGGAAGACCGCAACCGTCGGCGGCAACCTTTGCATGTCGTTGCCGGCCGGCCCGATGATCGCGTTGACGGCGGCGCTCGATGGCGTCTGCGCGATCTGGAAGGCCGATGGCAGCGAGCAGAAAATCGACGTCGTCGACTTCGTCATCGGCAACCAGCGCAACGTGCTCGCTCCAGGCGATCTCTTACGGCAAATCGATATTCCGCTCGCGGCGCTGAAGCGGCGCTCGGCGTTTCGCCAGATATCGCTGACGCCGGTTGGCCGTTCGGCGGCACTGCTGATCGGCAGCCTCAGCAGCGACGGCGCCCTGGCGCTGACGGTGACGGCATCGACGGCGCGGCCGGTTCGATTGTCCTTTGCCGGAATCCCGCAAGCAAGCCAATTGTGCGAAGCGATCCAGGATCAGATTCCCGACGGGCTCTACCACAACGACATCCATGGCAAGCCGGCGTGGCGCAAGCACATGACGCTGCGCCTTGCCGAAGAAATTCGCGATGAACTGCAGGGCACGCCGCAGCGATGAGTTTCGAGGTCAATGGCAAGGTATTTTCCGCACGTCCGCATGCGGGCCAGTGCCTGCGTACGTTTTTGCGTGAGCTTGGGCATTTCGGCGTCAAGAAAGGCTGCGACGCCGGCGACTGCGGCGCCTGCACGGTGCTGATCGACGGCGAGCCGGTACACAGCTGCCTGATCCCCGCCTTCCGTGCCGATGGCCACGCCGTCACGACCATCGAAGGCCTCGCGCCGGATGGCGGCACGCACCCGATGCAGCAGGCGTTTCTCGATGCGCAGGCATTTCAGTGCGGATTCTGCACCTCGGGCATGATCCTGACCTGCGCATCGCTCAACCAGGCGCAGCGGCAGGACCTCGGCGCGTCGCTGAAAGGCAATATCTGCCGCTGCACCGGCTATCGCGCGATCGAAGACGCGCTGAATGGCAAATCCAATGTGGAAGACGCCGCAGCGGGCAGCGCATTCGGCCGCAGCCTGCCTGCACCTGCGGGACCGCAGGTGGTACGCGGCGCGGCACGCTATACCTTCGATTTGGCGATGGAGGGCGTGCTCCACATCAAGATGCTGCGCTCACCGCATCCGCACGCAAAAATCATCTCGATCGACAAGACGGCGGCGCTGAACATTCCAGGTGTGCACGCGGTGCTGACCTTCGAAGACGCGCCGGATCGCCTGTTCTCCACCGCGCGGCACGAGAAAGCCTGGATGGACCCGGACGACACCCGCGTGCTGGACAATGTCGTCCGTTTCATTGGACAAAAAGTTGCCGCCGTGGTTGCGGAGACCGAGGCTGCGGCGGAAGAAGGCTGCCGCCGCCTCAAGGTCGATTACGACATCCTGCCTGCGGTGGTCGATCCGGCGCAGGCGATTGCACCGGGTGCACCGGCGATTCATGCTGGCAAGACGCCGGAACAGCGCGTCGCGAATGCGCCACGCAACATCGTGGCGGAAACCCACGGCGAGTATGGCGATGTCGCAAGCGCGCTGGCGCAAGCCGCGGTCACCTACGAGGGGACGTTCACCACCCAGCGTGTTCAGCACGCCGCTCTGGAAACCCATGGCGGCCTCGCCTGGGTCGATGCCACCGGCGTTCTCAACGTCCGCTCCAGTACCCAAACGCCGTTCCTGACGCGCCGCGCGCTGGCGGATATTTTCAACCTCGCGCCGGACAAGGTCAGGGTGTTTTGCGAACGCGTCGGCGGCGGCTTCGGCGGCAAACAGGAAATGTTCGTCGAGGATATTCTCGCGCTGGCTGCCATCAAAACCGGATGCCTGGTCAAATTTGAGCTCACCCGCGAAGAACAATTCATCTCGACGTCGACCCGGCATCCGATGCGCGTCACCGTGAAGGCAGGCGCCGACCAGGACGGAAAACTGACGGCGTTACAGATCGACGTGCTCTCGAACACCGGCGCCTATGGCAACCACGCCGGTCCAGTGCTGTTTCATGCCTGCGGCGAGTCGCTCGGCGTCTATAATTGCCCAAACAAGAAGGTCGATGCCGTCGTCGCCTATACCAACACCGTGCCATCTGGCGCCTTTCGGGGCTATGGCTTGCCGCAAACGCTGTTCGCGGTGGAAGCCGCGATCGACGAATTGGCCAAGGGCCTCGGCATCAGTCCTTACGAAATTCGCCGCCGCAACATGGTCAAGTCGGGCGATCCGATGTTGTCGCCGCCCGGCCCCGGGCATACCGACGTGTCCTACGGCAGCTACGGGCTCGATCAATGCCTCGATCTGGTCGAGCGCGCGATGCAGGCCGAACGACCGAGGGTCGATCTCTCCGCCGACTGGCTGATCGGCGATGGCATCGCACTCACCATGATCGATACCGTGCCGCCGGACGGGCATATCGCCGATTCCAGAATTTCGCTGCGCGAGGACGGCGGATTCGAGCTGACCGTCGGAACGGCGGAATTCGGCAACGGCACCAGCACGGTGCATCGCCAGATCGCCGCGACGGCGTTGGCGACAACAGTTGATCAAATCCGCCTGTTGCAATCCGACACGGCGCATGGCGGCCACGATACCGGCGCCTATGGCAGCACCGGCACGTTCGTCGCCGGACGCGCGACGCAGGCCGCGGCGGAAAATCTGGCCGACGATATCAAGATTTTTGCTTCCCAGACGACAGGGACGGATCCCGGTTCGTGCATCCTCGAGAACGATTCCGTGGTCTGCGGCAGGCAACGTCTTTCGTTTGCTCAGCTAGCGGAGATGGCGCGAGATCAAGGCAAGACGCTTTGCGCGAACGGAAGCTCGGAAGGAACGCCGCGCTCGGTCGCATTCAATGTCCAGGGCTTTCGCGTCGCCGTGAACAAGGGCACCGGTGAAATCAAAATACTCAAAAGCGTGCACGCCGCGGATGCCGGCCGCGTCGCCAATCCGATGCAGTGCCGTGGACAGATCGAGGGCGGAGTCGCGCAGTCGCTCGGCGCCACGCTGTATGAAGAGATGGTGATCGATGATAACGGCTCCATCGTTAATCCCAGATTTCGCGACTACCACTTGCCGTCCTTTGCGGACATTCCGCGCACAGAGGTTTTTTTTGCTGACACCACCGATAGCATCGGGCCGATGGGCGCCAAATCGATGAGCGAAAGTCCTTACAATCCGGTGGCAGCCGCGCTCGGCAACGCACTCGCTGATGCCACCGGCATCCGTTTCACGGCGGTGCCGTTCAAGCCGGACCGGTTGTTTCCGGCGTTGCAGGAGAAGTTTGGCTAGAAAGCACTGTACCCTGGATGCTGCGCAACACGAAGCCGTGCGGTGCCGTCATTGCGAGGAGTGTAAGCGACGAAACAATCCATTCTGTAGTTTCCGCCCGTGGATTGCTTCGCGGAGCCTGTCATCGGGCGCGCATTCGCACGACCCGGTGGCTCGCAATGACGAAATCAATCATCCCCGTCCCACCGTGCACTCGATCTGGCCGTGCGGCTCGTCGGTCGGCAGGAACACATCGTTGTTGTTATCCAACCCGAACGCCGAAAGGTTCATCAGGATGAAATGCATGTTGGGACATGCCATGCTGATTTCGGAAATTTCGGGCACCGCGGCGAGCGCGGCTTCGCCCATGCGATACAGGCTGTCCTGCACACTTGAACTGTAGGTGGTGCCGAACACTTCCAGCAGGGTGTCGAGAATCTTCGCATTCGTCGCCGGATAACTTGCCGGCTTCGCCGACCACTTCCAGGACGCCACCATGCTGGTCGCGCACATCCGGTCGTGGGTCTCGGGAATCGTGGTGTAGCGATCCTTGACGTAATTCTCCCAGCCCGACTGGGTCGACTTCATGAACGTAAAGCCGTCGATGCCAGAAACGAGCATCGCGCCTCCGCGCGTTGCCGTCACCTCGACAAACGGTTTGCCGTTGCTGTCGAGCACAAAACTGTGGGGATGCGGCTTGCCGCCGAAACTCAAGCGGCTCCATTTCGTTTCATGCGCCGTCACGGCAACCGAAGCGACCTGCGGATAGCTGTCGAGATATTTCTTCGCCAGCACCTGACAGAATTCCTCGGTGGACAAACCGGTATTTTCGCGAGCGACGGTATTGACCACGTTTTTGATGGTGTCGGTCGACACCGACGTGGAGTTGTCGGCGTGCGTGTAGGCTCGCGCAAAATCTCCCTCAAGCATCGCCTTGACGTTGAGCTCGCTGACCTCATGCTTGTCGCCGTCGCGATGAATCCGCATGACGCGGACCCGGCCTTTTCCATATTTGTTCTTGATGAGCGGCACGCGCAGAACCTCCGGTTCAACTGGCGAACTCGCAAGGTTACGGTCGCCCGGTTGGGCCAATAATGAGCAACGTTCGTGCCATTGAGCAAGCTTTGTTCTCGAATTCGGCCGATCGGCGCCGATGCGGCCTGCGCTCGGCGCCCATGACACGGTCGTCGCTGCCGGAATCTTCGGCAGAATTGCCGCACCTTTCATCAGCCGCTTATAGCCGGTGTTTCGTCACGCCCGCACAGCACGTGTGAGGATCAACTCCCCCGATAGGTCGCGTAGCTCCAGGGCGTGACCAAAAGCGGCACGTGAAGATGGCCCTCGGGCTCGCTCACCGAAAACCGCAACGGAATCTGATCGAGAAACGGCGGATCCGACATCGCTACCTGGTGTCGGGCAAAGTAATCCCCGACGCTGAACGTTAGTTCATAGCGCCCAATCGGCACCGGCCGGCCGTGAATCAGCGGCTGATCGGTGCGGCCATCTGCATTGGTGATTGTACGCGTCACCACGCGGCTTGCGCCCAGTTCGGATAGCTCAGTTAGCTCGACCGCAATCCCCGCCGCCGGCCTGCCGCTATGGGTATCGAGCACATGGGTCGACAGACGCCCGTGTACCTGTATCCGATCATCCGATACCACCACCTGATCGACACGCAACGCCGCGATCCGGCAGATTTCCTCGATCGACTTCTGCGTTTCGGTTTTTGTATCGTTCGGCAGACGGCGCGCGAAATCCCGCAGAACGGAATCCTTGGTATGGCGGCGCACGGAGACGATGTAGGGAAAACCGAACTTGGCGCGGTAAGCATTGTTGACACGCTCGAATGCCTCATATTCGGCATCCGATAACCGGTCCAGTCCCAGGCTGTTCTGTTCCGCGCTGGATTCCGCAGTAAGCCCCGCGGCGCGCTGCGTCTTGTTGGCGAGATCGGGATGCGCCTTGATCAGTGCGAGGCGAAGCTCCGGCGCCGCACGATCGACAGCAGCTTTCATCGCGTCGAATAGCTGGTTCACGCCGGCAAAAGGCCGCGCCACTGCGGCCTGTTCGGCGATCCATGGCGAATACTCAAAAATGTTCGCGAGCGCTGCGACGAAGTCGTCCTTGCTGCACGCGTTCAAATCGGAGAGCGTCTTTTGCGACATGCCGCCCTACCCGACGCTAGCTGCGTTTGCGGCAAGATGCGCGAGATTGGCGTGCCAGTGCTGCGCGATCTGCAGCCGCGTCGGTATCCAGACTTTTTCGTGCCCCATGATGTAGTCGAGAAACCGCGTGAGCGACGCTGCGCGTCCCGGCCGGCCAACCACGCGGCCGTGCAGGCCCACCGACATCATCTTCGGCGACGTTTCACCTTCCGCGTAGAGCACGTCGAAACTGTCCTTGAGATAGGTAAAGAATTGGTCGCCACCGCCGAAGCCTTGCGCGTTGACGAACCGCATATCGTTGGCATCGAGGCTGTAGGGAATGATGAGATGCGGTCCGGTCGGTCCCTTGATCCAGTACGGCAGATCGTCGGCATAGGAATCACAAGAGTACATGAAACCGCCGGCTTCCATCACCAGCTTCACCGTGTTGATGGATGAACGCCCGGTGTACCAACCGAGCGGGCGCTGCCCGGTGGCTTCGGTGTGAACGCGGATGGCGTCGGCGATCTCCGCCCGCTCCTCCGCCTCCGACATGTCCTTGTGCTCGATCCATTTCAGGCTGTGGCTGGCGATGTCCCAGCCGGCCTCTTTCATGGCGACGACAATTTGCGGATTTCGTTTCAACGCCGTCGCAACGCCAAACACAGTCGTCAGCAGCTTGCGTTCGGTGAAAATTCGCCATAGCCGCCAGAAGCCGGCGCGCGAGCCGTATTCGAACATCGATTCAATATTGGCGTGGCGTTGCCCCGGCCAGGGCTGGGCGCCCAATACGTCGGAGAGGAAAGCTTCTGACGCGCGGTCACCGTGCAGAATATTATTTTCGCCGCCCTCTTCGAAGTTCACCACGAACTGCACGGCGACCCGCGCGCCACCAGGCCAGCGCGGATCGGGCGGGTTGCGACCGTAGCCATGGAGATCGCGCGGGTACCCGGCCTCAGTCATTACGTGGCCTCGAAGCGGACTTTCTGCGCGCCCTTCCACAGCACGGTCTTGCCCAGCGCAGGCAAATTCTCGAGACCTGAGGTCAGCGTGATGAAATGATTGCCCGCGAGTTGGCCCATCTTGCTGGCGAAGTGCACGCCGCCATAGGCCAGCAGAATTTCGGTTTCGCTGATGCCGCCGGGATAAAGAATGATCTGGCCGGGGGCGGGGTAGCTGGTGTGGTTCTCATAGGAGACACCGAAATCAAGATCGCCAAGCGGCATCCAGACTCCCTCGCCGCTCCAGCGAACATGGATCGCCTGGCTCTCGAACGGCATGGCACGGCGGAACGCCGCGCAGGTCCTGGGCGCCAATTGTTCTTCGAATCGGGCCTGGAACGTGAAGTCGCCGGCGTGGACGATGAGTTGGCTCATTCAAAATTCTCGCGTGCTCAGGAACGGGCTGCGGCAACCTAGATTGCAGCCGAACTCACCAGAAGCAAGGAACATTCCAGCCGACGGCCACATTCCAAGGCCTTTTGCAGGTCTTGGCAAAGGGGGTAATCGCACTGCGGCTAAGGCTAAGCTCGTTCTTCACTCCAGAAAAAGCTGGGCCTATTCGCCCGGCCGCTTTCTTTCATAAGACAGGCCGAAAATTCCGCTGCGTTGCACTTCGGGCTCCGGGGGCGGCGCGGTTTCAGCCTGCGGCGGCGGTGGCGGCGCCGGCAAATTGTCGCACTTCATCGAATAAACCAGCTTGCCGTCTGCGGTCCGGCCAATCGGGGCGCAGTTGTCGACACGCGCGGTCGCGTTCTTGGGCAGCAATTTCGTTTGTGCCCAGGCAGGCGATGAGATCAAGAGAATTGCAAATACAAGTTTCTTCATCAGCTTCTCTCGCAAGACACAGCGTTCGGCCTGCATTGAACCGGATCGGTCAAAGGAAGTCCATAAAGTTGTTCGCATCGAACGAGAGCCAGTTCAGGTGATTCGCTGATGAATATTTAGCCGAAAAAATTTTTGACCAAGAAATTTGCTCGCCGTTTCGTGATTGGCACTGTCGTAATAATCAGCGTGACCGACCACTATGTAGGGGGAACAAGGCGCTGACATGCGGACGCCTTTCGCTTCGCAACAAAGCGCCTGCACATGGGAGATCCACGATGAGAAAGACAATCCTGACAATTTTAGGTACGGCCTTGTTGGCTGCCTCGACAGTTCAGATCGCCGCGGCCGCGGAGCGTCATAAAGCCCGAAGGGTGGATCGTGCACCGGCGCCGGTGGCCGAACCATACCGCAACGCCAACGATGCCTATGGCTGGGTCGCCCCGTCGGCACAGCCAGGCTGGTCGCGTTACGAAAATGGCGCGATGTCGGCGCCCGCCGGTCGCTAAACATCAGGTTGAATGTTGAAGCCGGTCGCTGATGCGGCCGGCTTCAACATTCAGCAGCCTGCCAAAATGCGCTGCGATAACTCCGAAAAACCAACCCGTTCCATAACCGCTCGATATGCACAGCGTTATTCGGCGCCGTAACGTTGGAGCGTGGTATCCGACTTGATCCAGTCAGCGCGGTAACAGGTTGGTCTTCGCCAGGTCGATGACCTCGTCGCCACGCCCGCTCATCACGGCCCGGAGCACCCACAGACTGAAGCCCTTGACCTGCTCCGTTGTGATCGTCGGTGGCATCGAGAGCTCCTGTGTCGCGGTCACCACGTCCAGCACCGCCGGACCGTCATGGGCCAGCACATTACGGATCGCGTTCGGCAGATCGCCCGGATCCTCGACCCGCACAGCGTGAATGCCCATGGCACGCGCCATGACTGCGAAGTCAGGATTTTGCAGATCAACTCCGGACTCGACGAACCCCGCCGCCTTCATCTCCAGCGCCACGAAACCCAGTGTGCCATTATTGAAAATCACGACCTTCACGGGGAGCTTCATCTGCGTCAGCGTGATCAGGTCTCCCATTAACATGGCAAATCCGCCATCACCCGACATCGATATGACCTGGCGCCCCGGCCGTGCCGCCTGGACCCCGATCGCGTGCGCCATCGCATTGGCCATCGAGCCGTGCACCCAGGACCCGACAAGACGCCGGCGTCCGTTCATCTTGAGGTAGCGGGCCGCCCAGATGGTGGGCGTGCCGACGTCGGCCGTGAAGACAGCATCGTCGGATGCTTGCTCACTGAGCACACGCGCGAGGTATTGCGGGTGGATCGGCTTGTTGCCGGGCGTGCCGCGGGCGAGTTCGTCCAGCCCTGCGCGGGCTTTCTTATAGTGGGCCACGCTATCACTAAGATGCTTGCTGTTGCTCTTCGCAGAAAGCTTCGGCAGTAGCGCGTTTATCGTGGCCCCAACGTCGCCCACGAGTCCAAGATCGAGCTTGCACCGGCGACCCAAATTCTCCGGTCGGATGTCAACCTGGGCGATCCTGGCGTCTGTCGGCAGGAATTGCTTGTAAGGAAAATCGGTTCCCAGCATGAGCAGTACGTCGCAGGCGTGCATGGCGGCGTACCCCGAGGAGAACCCGATAAACCCCGTCATGCCGACGTCGTAAGGATTGTCGAACTCCACATATTCCTTGCCGCCGAGCGCATGCACGATCGGGCTCTTGAGGATCTCCGCAAGCTGCATCAGACTGTCATGGGCATCAGCGCAGCCGCGGCCGCAAAACAACGTGACGCGCCCGGCGCCGTTGAGAAGCTCGGCCAACGCCGTCAACTCGGGCTCGGCCGGACGGACGACGGGCGCGACCGGCAGCAGCCCGGCATTCGGCGAAATGCTCCGCTTGGGCGATCGGCGCAGCGCGACGTCGCCGGGAATTACCAGAACCGCCACACCGCGCCGTCCGACCGCGGCGCGAATTGCGTTCTCCAACACGTAAGGAAGCTGGGCCGTATCGGAGACCAGTTCGCAATAGTGACTGCATTCCCGGAATAGTTCCTGCGGATGAGTCTCTTGAAAATAGCCGCCACCGATCTCGCCGGAAGGAATTTGCGCCGCTATGGCCAGCACAGGGGTGCGGCTACGGTGGGCGTCAAACAAGCCGTTGATGAGATGCAGATTGCCGGGTCCGCAAGAGCCCGCGCACACCGCGAGTTCGCCGGTAATTTGCGACTCGCCTGCGGCGGCGAAAGCCGCGACTTCCTCATGTCGAACGTGAATCCAGTCGATCGCCTTTCGCTGGCGCAACGCCTCTGTAAGGCCGTTCAGGCTGTCACCGACGACGCCGAAGATGCGCTTCACACCGGCCTGGATCAGGGTCTCCGCGATAAGGTCCGCGACGTTATCTATCCGCATGGTGCTTTCCTTACGTAGCGCTGCGAAGTTCGTCTTTTAGCGCGACTGCCGGGGCAATCCCAGACCAAACCAGTGCAACGGTGCGTGAACCGCAGCGACTTTGTACAAATCCCTGCGCGAGCCAACGGGTGAATTATTTCAATATCGAGGAATTCTTTTGACACAGGGAACTTTTGTTCGGCAGGAGAAAAATTTTTGCCCTGAAAAGCCGTCGGGAAGACGCCGGATGCGGGTGCGTACGGGTCAACAGTTTGCGCTGCCCTCTTTGGCAAGATCGTCCAGAAATTTATGCAACGCTTTGCTTCCGGCGTCCTGAGCCGCCCGATATGAGCGATAGCCGGACCCGGAGACCTTGATACCCATTGCTTTCCGCCGGCGCTGGATCTCCCAACAGAAGGGATTTGTCCCCTCGCCGCGCCGCGTCACGATAACATAATATGTCTTGTTCCGGTTATCGGGATGCATGCTCAATTAAACCGCCACGTAAACGCGGTCTGGTCTCGACAATCGATCGCTTCATATGGGTGAACGGCAAACGCCGAAAGTCGCTCCCGGCGCTCTGTGGGCGGCCGAAATCGGGCAGCCGCCCACTCGATTCGACTCTGCGGCCAGTTACTTCATCGCGTCGTAGACCGCGAAGGAATAAGCGCCTTCCGGCTTCTTGGTAATGACGGGATCCGATCCGCCCGACATCAGCGTCGCAACCGTTCGGTCATAGTCCTTGACGTCCAGCTTGCCGTCGGAAGCACCAAGCAACTTGGAGATTTCCGTCATCATCCGCTTCTGGTCCTTTTCGGTCTTCGCACCTGTCGAGTCGCCGGCGAGGATGATCTTCACGGCTTCATCGGGATGGCTCTTGGCGTAGTCCCAGCCCTTCATCGAGGCCTTGACGAATTTCGCCATCTTGGTCACGAACGCCGGGTCCTTCAGGTTCTTTTCCAGCACATAGAGACCGTCCTCGAGCGTCGCGACACCCTCGTCTTCATATTTGAACACGACCAGCTGACTCGGTTTGAAGCCGCCGTCGATCACCTGCCAATACTCGTTGTAGGACATGGTCGAAACGCAGTCGGCCTGCTTCTGCAGAATCGGATCGACGTTGAAGCCCTGCTTGATGATCTTGATGCCACCGGCTGAGCCATCGGTCTTGTAATTGAGCTTCGACATCCAGGACAGGAACGGATACTCGTTGCCGCCATACCAGATGCCGAGGGTCTTGCCCTTGAAGTCGGCGGGTTTCTTGATGCCGGTTTCGGCGCGGCAGGTCAGCTCGAGTCCGGATTTCTTGAAGGTCTGCGAGATATTGACCAGCGGTACGCCTTTCTCGCGCGACGCCAGCGCCGACGGCATCCAGTCCACCACGACATCGGCACCACCGCCGGCGATCACCTGCGGAGGCGCCACGTCCGGTCCGCCTGGCTTGATCGTGACGTCGAGCCCGACGTCCTTATAGAAACCCTTCTCCTTGGCCACGATGTAACCGGCGAACTGGGCTTGCGAGACCCATTTCAACTGGATGGTGACCGTATCCGCCGCTTGCGCAGTCGCGAATGACAAGCCCATTGTCATGCCGGCTGCGAATGCCACTAGTTTCTTCATGCGATACTCCGAAAGCTTGAGAACCCGCCGAGTCAGGTTCGATAGGATGGATGCCAGAAAGTGGTCGCGCGCTCGGCGAGCGCGACAAGTCCGTAAAAAGCCATTCCGGCGATCGCGGCGAGAGCGATTTCCGCCCACACCATGTCGATCGCCATGCGCCCTGCTTCTGTCGAGATACGAAAACCGATGCCCTGCGTCGGCGTCCCAAAGAATTCGGCGACGATCGCACCGATCAGCGCCAGCGTGGCGTTGATCTTCAGCGCGTTGAAAATGAACGGCAACGCCGCCGGCAAATAGAGTTTTGTCAGCATCTGCCGATGATCCGCACCGTACGACCGCATCAGGTCGCGCTCCATATGCCCGGATGCTGAGAGTCCGGCGAGCGTATTCACCAGCATCGGGAAGAATGTCACGAGCGCCACGACGGCGGCCTTCGATGGCCAGTCGAAGCCGAACCACATCACCATGATCGGCGCGACGCCGACCAGTGGCAGCGCCGAAAAGAAATTCCCGAGCGGAAGCAGGCCGCGGCCCAAAAAGGCAAAACGCTGAGCGACAATCGCAACCAGCAGGCCCGCGCCGCAACCAATGACGTAGCCGATCAAGACACCGCGAATAAAGGTCTGGACAAAGTCCTGACCAAGGATTGGCAACGACGCGGCGAACCGCGCCGCCGCCGCACTCGGCGCCGGCATGATCACCGAGGGTACGCCAAAGCCGCGCACCAGCACTTCCCAGAGATAGAACACCACCGCCCCGAATAGCAGGGGAATCGCGAGCTTGAGCGTTCGGCGCGATGCTTCATCGCGTGGACGGCCGGAAGCAAGCTGGACCACGCACAGCGCGGCGCTGAGCCAAACCGCGAGCACCATCGCCCAAAACCCGGCCGCAGCCGAGCCGCTGATTCCGGGGTCGCGCAGCAGCGCCAGCGTCGTCGCCGCTCCGCATAGAACGCCCGCCAAACCGGGCGCGACGGCCCGCGATCCACCGATCCGGGCGGCAGCCGCAAACAGCAACGCCGCGGCGAGGATCATTGCCAGCAATATCGGACGCGCCGGCAAGGGAGCAACCGCCTCGTTTGAGAACGGCAGGATCAAGGCCGACAGCATGCCGCCCGCAGCAAGGATAAATCCCAGTCTTTGCCGTTGCGGGTTCATGGCCGCGTTCCCATTTGCCGCGCCACGCCACGCTCCGCGAGATCCACCAGCCCGATCAATCCCGAGGCGAGGATCGCCGACGCCAGCAGCGCCGCCCAGATCTGAATCGTCTGGCCATAGTAAGACCCCGCAAGCAGTCGCGCGCCAATGCCGGCTTCGGCGCCAGTCGGCAGCTCGGCCACGATCGCGCCGATCAGCGAGATGGTGATGGCAACCTTGAGGCTCGCGAAAAGATAGGGAACGGCCGACGGCCAGCGCAGCTTCGACAGCACCTGCCGGGGCGTCGCCGACCACGTCCGCATCAGATCGAGCTGCATCGGATCTGGCGCCGTGAAACCCTTCACCATCCCGATCGTGATCGGGAAGAAACACAGATAGGCCGAAATGATCGACTTCGGCAGCAGCCCCTGCAATCCGATCGCGCCGAGCACCACGATGAAGATCGGCGCCAGCGCCAGGATCGGCACCATCTGCGAGCAGATGATCCAGGGCAGCAGGCTTTTCTCGAGCACGCGACTGTGCACGATCATCAACGCCAGCCCGATGCCAAGCAGCGCGCCCAGGAAAAATCCGAGCAACGTCGCCGATAACGTTATCGCCGAATGATAGACGAGGCTCCGCGGCGCAGTCGGCGCATAACCGAAAACCGAATCAGTGAAGGCTACTATCACCTGGTGCGGTGCCGGCAGCAGCGGCCGTTCACCACTCATGGTGCCGGCGATCAGGTCGGAGACCGTGTAGGGCGTCTCCTCGCGCTCGAAGGCGTCGCGCACCTGCGAAAGGTTCATCAGCACCGCCGCGATATACCAGATCGCAATCAGCGCCATAACGATCGTCAAAATCGGCGCATAACGAAATACCAGCGGATGACGCCGCGGCGCGCCGGCACCTGACGCCGGGAGAGCGAGCGCGCTACTCGTCATAGGAATGCCCCGCCCGAAGCCCGACACGCACGCGCTGTGCGATCTTGAGAAATTCGGGCGTCTCGCGAATTTCCAAGGTGCGGTCGCGCGGAAAGTTACAATCGATGATATCGATAATCCGCCCGGGGCGCGGTGACATCACCACGATTTTGGTGGACAGGAAGACCGCTTCGGGGATTGAGTGGGTTACAAACAGGACTGTCTTTCCGGTCTTGTCCCACAATTGCAATAGCTGCTCGTTAAGGTGATCACGGACGATTTCATCGAGCGCGCCGAACGGCTCGTCCATCAACAGCAGCGCTGGATCGAAGGACAGTGCGCGGGCAATCGAGACCCGTTGCTGCATACCGCCGGACAATTGCCAGGGAAACTTGCGCTCGAAGCCGGTGAGATTGACCAGCGCCAGATAGCGCGCCGCCCGCTGCTGCTGCTCGCTATCGGAAAAACCCATGACCTCCAGCGGCAGTTTTAGATTCTTCTCGATCGTGCGCCACGGAAACAAAGCCGGCGCCTGGAAGACATATCCATATCGGCGATCGAGGCGCGCCTGTTCCGCGCTCATGCCGTTGACGAGAAGCGTGCCCGCCGTCGGTTGCTGAAGATCAGCGATCACCCGCAGCATCGTTGTTTTGCCGCATCCGGAAGGCCCGATGAAGGAAACGAATTCGCCGTCGGCGATCTGCAGACTGACATTCGACAACGCCTCGACCTTGCCGTCTGATGTCTCGAACGTCAGCGAAACATTGCGTACATCGACCGCCAAGCGCTGCGGCGAAGAAACTGACTCAGCGTTGGCATCCGCAGCGTTGCTCATGCTTGCCGGTTCGATTCGTGTGACGAACGATTCTCGTTCGTCCGCGCTCAGCGTAACGCCCGTATCATCCAGCTTCAACGACTTCGGCATTTGCAGCGCCATTCGCAAATAGTGGCAAACACTGCAGTAAATGGCGCGCTCAATGTTTACGCATAAGAAGATATTAAATGGGCATCAATACCATCGGGCTCAAACATACCCTTATCGGATTTTCAGATGGGCAAAAAGCCCACCCGTTTTTTGACTTGCGCAAGAGCGCGCCTCATACTTTGAGCGCGGCGTAGCGCTTGAAAGCGGGCGACCGCGTTCTGTTGTTACACGCGAGCGCCATGAAGCCTGCTCCCTTCAAATACATCGCCGCCACCTCGCTCGAGCACGCACTCACGCTCAAGGCGGAACATGGCGACGGCGCCAAGTTTCTGGCTGGCGGACAGAGCTTGATGCCGGCAATGAATTTTCGCCTCGCGCAGCCGGCCATTGTGATCGACATCAATGAGATCGAGAATCTGGCCGGTATTCACCCCTTCGGCGGGGTGACACGGATTGGATCGGTCACGCGCTACCGGGCGCTGGAACGCGACGCGGCTTTTGCAAATGCATTTCCTCTGATCGGCGAGGCGCTGCCGCATATCGCACATCCGCAAATCCGCAATCGCGGCACGATCGGCGGAAATCTTTCACATGCCGACCCCGCCTCGGAGCTTCCCGCCATCGCGCTGGCGTTGCGCGCCCGGTTCCGCATTCAGGCAGCAAAGCAAGAACGATGGATCGAGGCACCGGACTTTTTTGTGGGCGCGCTCACGACCGAGCTCCAGCCCGACGAAATGCTGGTGGAAATCGAATTGCCTCAGCCAAAGCCGCGCACCGGGTGTTGCTTCATGGAGATCGCGCGCCGGCGCGGCGATTTTGCCATTGTCGGGGTGGCCGCGATGATCACTCTGGGCCACGAAAGCGAATGCACCGATGTTCGGCTGACTTTCTGCGGCGTGGGCGAAACCCCCATCGATGCCAGTTCGGCAGCCGGTGATCTTGTAGGGCACCAACTGACCGAAGATGCGATACGCCATGTCGCGGCAGCGGCGCAGGCATTGATCGACCCGGGCGGCAGCGTTCATGCCACCGCGGATTATCAGCGCCATATCGCGGGCGTACTCACCGAGCGAGCACTGCAGACAGCTTACCAGCGGGTGCGCGATGGACACTGACTATCACGATATCACGCTATCGGTGAACGGCAGGAAATATCAGCGCCGCGTGGAATCGCGCATGCTGCTGAGCGACTTCCTTCGCCATGATCTGGCGCTGGCCGGCACGCATGTCGGCTGCGAACATGGCGTCTGCGGGGCCTGTACCATCTTGCTCGACGGCCAGCCCGTGCGCTCATGCCTGATGCTCGCCGTGCAGGCGAAAAATCATGAAATTTCGACGGTTGAGGGCCTGACCGACAAGGATGGTGAATATCATCCGTTGCAGCAGGCGATGCATGATCATCACGGCCTGCAATGCGGCTACTGCACGCCCGGCATCTTAATGACCATGACGGCATTTCTCAATGAAAACGCCTCACCTAACGAGAACGAGGTACGTGAGGCGCTTTCCGGGAATCTGTGCCGCTGTACCGGCTACCAGAACATCGTCGATGCCGTGATGACGGCTGCCGAACGAATGCGGGGCTGACAGGATGTCCACGCGCACATTCGGCGAACCGATCAAACGCAATGAAGATCGCAGGCTCCTCACCGGCCAAGCGCTATTCATCGATGACGTCGAACTGCCCGGCATGTTGCATGTCGCGTTCCTGCGCAGCCAGCTGGCGCACGCCCGAATTCTGAAAATCGATGTTTCGGAAGCGCTGCAGCGTCCCGGCGTTGTCGCCGCCTACGTCGCCAGCGACCTCGGCGATTACTGGCAACCCGGCCCTATATTGGTACCGCCGCCGCCGATTGCCGGCATTGTCTTCAACGAGCGAACCCAGGTTCCGCTCGCCAAGGACAAGGTCCGCCACGTCGGTGAGCCCCTTGTCATTGTGATCGCGGAGAGCCGCTATATCGCCGAGGATGCACTCGGCGATATCGACATCGAACTTGAACCACTTCCAGCCGTAGTCGATCTGGAAAAGGGCCTGAGCGCAGAATCGGCACTTGTTCACGACGACGTCGGCTCCAACGTGTCAGCGCATGTCCGGCAGACCAAGGGCAACTATGCCGCGGCTGTCGCCAAGGCAGATCACATCATCAAACGCCGTTTCCACTATGAACACGGCATTTCATCGCCGATCGAAACCCGAGGCGTGGTCGCGCAATGGGATGCGCGCGCCAACCAGATGACGATCTGGGACACCACGCAAGCGCCGGTATTCGTCCGTAACGGCCTCGCCGGCATGCTCGGCCTCAGCGAGCGACAGGTTCGGGTGATCGCGCCGTTCGTCGGCGGCGGTTTCGGACCGAAGATCATGATGTTTTATCCCGAGGAAGTACTGCTGCCGTGGGTGTCGATGAAGCTGAATCGGCCAGTCAAATGGATCGAGGACCGGCTTGAGCATTTCTTTGCCACCACCCACGAACGGGGACAGATTCACGATGCCGAGATCGCGCTGAGCAACGACGGCCGGATTCTTGGTATCAAGGACGTTTTCCTGCACGACGGCGGCGCCTACGATCCGTATGGGCTGACAGTGCCGATTAACAGCCAGTGCACCCTGCTCGGCCCCTATGTCGTGCCGAACTACGACAGCACCTTCACCCAATTGTTCACCAATCTCCCGATCGTCACGCCGTATCGCGGCGCCGGGCGTCAGCACGGCGTATTCGTCATGGAACGCCTGCTCGACTTCGCAGCGAACGAATTGAACATCGACCCGGCCGAGATTCGGCGGCGAAATCTCATTCCGCCCGATGCGTTTCCTTACAATAACGAAATCATTTATCAGGATTTCGAAGTGCTCGAATACGACAGCGGGAATTATGAGCCGGTGCTCGATATGGCGCTCGACGCCATCGGCTACGGCACCTTCAAAGACGAGCAAGCGAAACTGCGCGCCGAAGGCCGCCACATCGGCATCGGCGTGGCCTGCTATGTCGAGGGCACCGGCATCGGCCCTTACGAAGGCGCCAAGGTTCAGGTTCAATCCAACGGCAAGGTGAGCGTTGCAACCGGCATCGGCACCCAGGGGCAAGGGCACTTCACCGTTTTTGCCCAGATTGCCGCCGATCAGCTCGGCGTCGCCGTCACGGATGTCGACGTCGTCACCGGAGATACCGACCAGTTCTACTGGGGCGCCGGTACGTTTGCCAGCCGCGGCGCCGTGGTCGCGGGCAATGCCGTCAACGAAGCCTCAAAGGTCGTGCGGAAGAAGGCCTTGAAGCTCGCGAGCGATCTGTTCGAATGTTCCGAAGAGGACCTCGTGATCGAAGACGGCAAGGTCTCGATCGTCGGCATTCCCGAAAAATTCGTCAAACTGGGGACTCTCGCGGACCAGGCCAATCCGATGAGGGGGGCGGTCCAGCCGGGTACCGAGCCGGGGCTGGAATCGACGCAATATTTCGGACCTCCCATGGGGGCGACGGCAAATGGCGTCCACGCCATGATCATCGAAATGGATCCGAAGACGTTCGACCTGAAAATCCTGAAATATGTCGTGGTGCATGATTGCGGCACCGTGATCAATCCGATGATCCTCGCTGGCCAGATCCATGGCGGCGTCGCGCAGGGGATCGGCAACGCCTTCTACGAGAAGCTGGTGTTCGATGATCAGGGGCAACTGCTGAACGCCTCGCTTGCCGACTATCTGCTGCCGACTGCGCTCGAAGTTCCCCGAATGGAGCTTGCCCACACGGTAACCAAGTCGCCGCTCAATCCGATGGGCATCAAGGGAGCGGGTGAAGCCGGCGCAATTCCTGCGGGGCCACTGTTCGCCCAGGCGATCGAAGACGCGCTCGATCTGAAAGGCCGCGGCGTGGAGCTGCTCGAAATCCCGCTCAGCCCGAGCCGGTTGTTCGAACTGACCCGGAACGCGCAACGCTAACGCACTGTCAGGATATGACGCATGATCCTTGTCACGGGCGCAGGCGGCAAGACGGGAAAGGCAGTTATCAAGGCGCTCGTCGCGCGCGGCGCGGTCGTGCGCGCGTTCGTCCGAAGCCTGGCGCATGAAACCGCGCTGCTGGCCCTGGGCGTCAGCGACGTCGTCGCGGGTGCGATGGACGATGCGCATTCGTTTTCCCAGGCTGTGCGAGGAGCGGATGCGGTCTATCACATCTGCCCAAATGTAAGTCCGCACGAAGTGACTTTCGCAAAGACGCTCATTCGCGCTGCGACCGATATGGGCGTCTCCCGCCTCGTCTATCATTCCGTGCTGCATCCACAGATCGAAGCCATGCCGCACCACTGGAACAAGCTGCGGGTCGAGGAGATGCTGTTCAGCTCCGGACTGGACATCAGCATCCTGCAGCCTACCGCCTACATGCAGAACTCGCTCGCCGAATGGGATCGCATGGTCGGCGACGGCGTCTATCGCGTGCCCTACCCCATCGAGACGCGGCTTAGCCTCGTCGATCTCGACGACGTTGCGGGAGTTGCAGCATTGGTGCTGACGGAGGACGGCCATTCCGGCGCAACCTATGAACTGGCCGGCACCCCGCCGCTCAACCAGATCGAGATCGCCGATACATTCGGCAAGGCGCTGAAGAAAGCCATTCGGGCCGAAGCCCGAACCATCGAGAGTTGGGAACAGCATGCCCGCAGCGCAGGTATGGACGACTATCAGCGCGAAACGCTGATCAAGATGTTTGGCGCCTACGCGCGCGACGGGCTCAAGGGCAATCCCAACGTGCTTGGTTGGTTGCTCGGACGCCCGCCAACGTCGCTGGCGTCATTTGCCGCGCGAACGGCTGCCGCTCACGCGTGAGGAGGCCAGCCGATCGGATGGGTCTGCTGAACGATCTTCATTGTTGATAGAATCAAAGGTTCCTCAAAGCGCGGCCCGACGATCTGGATACCCACCGGCAATCCATCGCTGGTCATGCCGGCCGGCACGCTGCCGCCGGGCAGGCTCATCAGCGTGATCAGGAACGAGCCGGCGATCCAGTCGGTGTAATTGTCGAGCTTCTTGCCGTTGATCAGGGTCGGGAAATTCATCTCGACCGGAAACTGCTTTACCGGCGATTGTGGCGTAATCAGGAGATCGTATTGTTCGAACAATTTTGCGAAGCGCCGGAACAGCTCCTGGCGCTTCTGTTCGGACGCGGCAAAATCCAGCGGCGTCACCTTGAGACCGGCCTTGACGTTGCCTTTGAGATTGACGCCGAACTCTTCGAGCCGGTCGAGATTGACAAATTGTTGCCCGACCATCCACAGCCCGCGCCAGGCCTGATACGGCGACTTGCCGTCGGAGGTATCGAACGCAATCTCCTCCACCGTTGCGCCGGCGTCGCGCAGCGACAGCGCGGTTGCCCGGCAGATGCCGTCGATCTCAGGTTCGACGCCGATACCGGCGATGTCGGACACATAAGCGACGCGCAGGCCCTTCACATCGTTGGCTTTTGCGACGATGGCCCGCGCACTCGCCCATGGCGGTGCGACCGAAATCGGTGATATCGGGCTAAAGCCTGCGATCGCATCGAGCATCAGCGCCGCGTCCTCGGCGGTGCGCGCCAGCGGGCCATGAACCTGGCCTGGATCCCAGGCGAGCGGCATCGGCCAGTTCGGCGTCAGCCCCGGCGTCGGCCGGATCCCGACAATGCCGCAGAACGACGCCGGCATTCGGATCGAGCAGCCGAAATCGGTACCCTGCGCCAACGGCACCATTCCTGTTGCCACCGCGACCGCCGATCCGCCGGAAGAACCAGCCGGGCTCAACGCCGGATTCCAGGGGTTACGGGTAACGCCGAACACGTCATTAAAGGTATTGGCGCCGGCCGCAAATTCGGGCGTGTTGGTCTTGCCGAGCACGATCGCACCCGCCGTTTTCAGACGCCGCACCACCTCGGCATCTTCCGTCGGCACATTGTCTTTGAACAACGGCGAACCATAGGTGGTGCGGATACCAGCGGTCGGCGTGATGTCCTTGATCACCACGGGCAGCCCATGCAGCCCGCCGAGTTTGTCGCCGCGCATCACGGCCGCCTCGGCATCCTTTGCCAGAGCGCGCGCGGCCTCGGCCACCAGCGTCACAATGGCATTGAGTTTGGGATTGACGCGCGCGATCGTGGCGAGATGGGCGTCGAGCACCTCGACCGGGCTGACCGCCTTGGTCGCGATCAACGACGCCAGTTCGACGGCCGTCTTGCGGCTCAGATTCTCGATCATATGAAATTCCGTTACTTGCCCGACCAGTGCACGAATCGACGTTCGATGGTGAGGAACAGGAGATTGAGGCCATAGCCGAGCGCCCCCGCGGCGAAGATCGCCGCGTACATGTCGGGCATATTGAATAACTGCTGTGCCTCGAACACGCGCTGGCCGAGCCCATCAGTCGAACCGATGAACATCTCGGCAACGACCACAATCACCAGCGCCAGCGACACGCCGTTGCGCAGTCCAACGAAGGTTTGCGGCAGGGATTCCAGCAGCATGACATCCCAGAGCACCCGGACCCGCGAGGCGCCCATCACCCGCGCCGCCAGAATGCGTGTCTTGCGGGCGTTCATCACGCCATAGGCGACATTGAACAGGATCACCAGCGCTGCACCGAAGGCGGCGACCGAAATCTTGGTGCGGTCGCCGACGCCGAACAGCACCAGAAACAGTGGAAACATCGCCGAGGCCGGCGTCGAGCGAAAGAAGTCGATCAGGAACTCGACTGAGCGATAAAGCTTTTCGGATGAGCCGAGCAGGATCCCAAGCGGGATTGCAATGACCGCCGCGATCGCCGTGGAATAGATCGTGCGTTCGACGGTCTTGAGGAAATCGAGCCCGAGCTTGCCGTTGGTCATCCCGACCCACATCGCGCGGAATGTCGCAACCG
This sequence comes from Bradyrhizobium sp., assembly GCA_028290305.1. Next base: position 6,771 of record JAQGKC010000075.1, on the reverse strand, counting down.
GCGACGGCAGCAGGACGGGATCGACGACCCGCGCCCAGACCGTCAGCGACCAGACCGCCAGCAGCACCGCGACACCAACGAAAGGCAGGAAAACCTGAAATCGCTTCATCCCTTGCGCACCTCGCGCTGGAACACCTCGAGACAATGCGCCTTGGTGCTGATGAAGTCGGCTTCCGACATGGTCTTTAGCGTCCGCGGTCGTGGCGCGTCGTAATGGACGAATTCGACGGCGCGGGCGGGATGGCGAGAGAGCAGCAGGATGCGATCCGACAGATACACCGCTTCTTCCAGATCGTGCGACACCAGCACCGTCGTCGTTGCCGTCTCCATGAAAACGCGCTGCAACTGCTCGCGCATGAACAATGTCATTTCGTAGTCCAGCGCCGAGAATGGCTCGTCGAGGAACAGGATTTCCGGCTCGACGATCAGCGCCCGCATGATCGAAACCAGTTGCTGCTGACCGCCCGACATCTGGTAAGGGTAGAGGCTGAGATCGATCTTGACGTTGAGATTGGCAACGAGTTTCTCGACGCGAACGATGCGCTCGGCCTTTGGCACCCCCATCACCTTCAAGGGATAGGCTATGTTGTCGAAGGCGCGCAGCCAGGGAAACATCGCTTCGCGGTAATTCTGGAATACATATCCGAATTTGATCTTGCTGAGCGGCTGCCCGTCGAACAGGATCTCGCCGGCATCGACCGGAAACAGTCCCGCGATCATGTTGATCAGCGTGCTCTTGCCGCAGCCGTTCGGACCGAACACCGACATCAACTTGCCGCGCGGAATATCGAAATCGAAGTTGTCGTAGATCGTGGCGTCGGAAAATCGCTTGGTCAGGCCGCGGATCGTGACGTGGGGAGCTGTCCGCCGCGTCGAATCCGGAACTTTGCCCGCCAATTCGATCTTTGCAGCTAGCTGTGCTCCAGCCACGGGCGCCTCAGAATTTCTGCAGGACTTTGGTGACGTCGAGCTTCTCAGGGACGACCCCGATCGAGTTGCCGAAGTCGGCCAGTTTCTGCAAATCACCGATCTGCTTGGGGCTCATATCGCCGGCCATGACGTATCCCAGCATCGACACCATATCGACCACGTTGTCGGGCGTGTAGGTGTTGTTGGCGAGATATTTGCGCGCTTCGTCCGGATTCTTGTTGATGAAATCGATGGCCTTGCCCCACGCGACGGCGAAACGCCTGGCGACGTCAGGCCGCTTCTGGATGAAATCGCTGGTCATGGCGCAGCCGGCCGCATAGGCATCGGCGGCTTCGTCGCCAAGGATATATTTGGAGATGACGCCGGCTTCGAGCGACCGCGCAACCCCGGCCTTGATCATCATCGAGGCGTTGGGCTCAAGCGTATATCCGCCGTCAAATGTTCCGGCGGTCATGGCGTTGACGTGCTGGCCCATGTCGAGTTGATCGATGGTGTAGTCGCCGTCCTTCAGGCCGTTCTTGGCGAGAATGGCCTTGGCGGTGTTGAGATTGGCTGGGCCCGGCGCCGACATCAGCTTGGCGCCCTTGAGGTCCGCGATCGTCTCCGCCTTGAAGCCGTTGCGGACGACGAATTGTTCCATCTTCCAGACCTTGGTCTGGCTGTTGAGCGCGATGTACATCGCCACGCCGGGCTTCTTCACATTGGCGTTCAATCCCTCGAGCGTAACCAGCACCGCCGAAACCTCGATCTGGTTGGTCATCATCGCGGCAACGTTCGGCGGGCCGCCCATCAGTTTGGTCATCTCCGGCTCGATGTTCTGTTCCTTGAAAAACCCCCGTTCCAGCGCGACGAAATAGGGCAGCGAGGAGCTAACCGGAAACACACCGACCGAGACCTTGTCCTGCGCGGACGCGTGGCCGAACGTAACGACGCTCAAGACCAGCGCTGCGACTGCGCAGATCTGAAGTTTCAGCGATTTCATCGTGTGCTCCCCGTCATACACCTTGCGAGCACCCACCGGTCAGATGGCCGGCGGGCACACGAATTGGAGCAAGGAACGTGCCGGTTTTACTCGTCCAACTCGACGATGGCGATCACCGGGCCCCCGCCATGCGGCCCCTGATGCATGGCATCCACCGAGACGAATACCGCGGGATCTCCGATCGCAAGCGCCGCCACGCCGCCCACCGCCGCCTTCGAATGGCGGTGATGATGCACGTCGGAATCGTCGAGCATGATCTGCCGCCGGCCGCGCAGCATGCCGGTGCGGTCGGCCTCGCACTTCATGAAGCAGTTGACGACGCGCCCCTTGAGGTCCTCCGACCGCGGCCGTTCCGGCAACTCGATGCCGGCGTCGCGAATTGAATCGTAAATGCCATCGATATCAAGCGCGTCGCGCATCACGGAATGGCCAATCCTATACCGTCCGCCCGCGCCCGCTTTGTTGCCGAGCAGCACGATCTGCGCCTGGGTCAGTTCCACGCCCGAAGAACACGACGCCACCGACGAATAGAGATCGAGATCCTTGCAAATCTGCTCGGCTTTCGGCATCGCCACCTCACCCAGCGCGACGGCAATGCCGAGCGCGGTGGTGCCATTGGAAACGCCCATGGAGTCGTGGACCTCGCAGGCCAATGTCTGGTGGCGCGATTCCGCATCGCGGACCGATTCGATGGTCAGAAGCGGCGTCTTGGTCTGGACGTAATGCACGTCTTTCGGATCGGTGATCCCGGCGTCCTTCATCGCCGCCTTGACGGCGTCGGCGACCTTCTGAACCATCGCGGGGCGACCGATATCTTCCGGCAGCAATTCCGCGCTGAGCGCCGTTCCGATCACGAGGCGCGATTTGTCGGCCGGACCGGTCTTGTTATTACGGGCGAAGATCGTGGCATGGGGCGTGATGACGCCGTCGCAACCGCCGGACCAGACCATCGGCACATTGTGAATCTCGGCCTCAGAACGCTTGCCGTTCTTGAGCAGCACACGGCGAAACGCCTGGTCGGCCAGAATGCGGGTGAAATCGTTAACGCCGCCATTGCCTTCGGTCTTGCCGATGACCGCGATGACCTCGTCGGCGCCGAACTTGCCGGACGCGATTAATCCCTCGAGGCCACTCGCATCCTGAACGGTTTTCAGTTCGACCTTCGCAACTTCAATCGCCATGCGTCAGAAACTCCCGTTGTGCGTCTTGTCTTCGTTTCACCGCAGCCGCGGCCGGTGTTCGCCGCGCAGCATCTTTTCATAGCCCTCGCCGCGGTCAATCATCGGCGGCGGGGTATTTCGCGCCTTCCCCATGTCGGCCCGGCGTCGCTTTGTCGCCGCCTCATCAATCACAGGCTGCTCAGTGGAACCTGCGACCATGAACACGACACCATAATCCGCTTTGGCGCTTGCGAGCGAGACCCTGCCTTCGACGACATCGCGCAGCACCAGTTCCAGTTCGCGCTGCAACGGATCACCCCAGCCGCCACCGCCGGTCGTCACCACGCGCACGACCTGCCCTTTCAGGACAGGTTCGCCATCAACGAGACCGCCGAGATCATAGCCTTCGCCCTCGGCATCGACGGTGACGCAGAACGGCCGCCCCGCCTTGCCGCCGTTCAAACCATAACAGCCCAGCCGCACCCGGTCGGCGGTGACGATGGTGCGGCAATCGACCAGCGCGCGATAATGCTTTTCATAGCCCTGCCCGCCGCGGCGCAGACCGGCGCCGCCGGAATCGGTTCGCAGCGCAAGCTTTTCGACCAAAAGCGGAAATCGCGTCTCGGTGAATTCGGCAGGCTGATTGCGCGAGTCCGGCACGATATGAATCGCGTCATTGCCGTCGGCATAATATCGCCCGCCGGAGCCGCCACCCAGCACCTCGCGCGACAGGAACGGCTTGCCGTCCAGATCAGTGCCGAAGAATCCGGTGTAGCGGATGGTCTCCTGATCGGCCGGCATCCGGCCGTCGACCGCCTGCGCCACCACACCCGCCAGCAGGCCAAGGCAGCGCAGAAGCACAAAGGACCGCGCATTGGTCGCGGCCGGCCATTCCGGCGTGATCAGCGTGCCCTTCGGAGGAAAAATCACATCGAACACGTCGCAGACGCCTTCGTTGACGTGGATTTCCGCGGCGCGCTCCGGCGTATCGGCGAGATTGCGCAGGATCGGCGCGATCCATTTGATCAGGAATGCGCCGTCGGCATAGTCGGCCGGCCAATTGATCGGTCCGGTCGATTGCGGATCAGTACCGTTGAAGTCAAGCGTGATCTTGCCGCCCTTCTTGGTCATCTTCAGCGCGATCTTGTGCAGCTTCGGATCGGTAATGCCATCATGCTCGACGTAATCCTCCCAGACATATTCGCCGTCGGCGATCTTCGCGAGCAGTTCATTGCGATAGATGTCGCGGCACTTCTCCAGGATCGCCTGAAAGCAGGCTTCGACCTGCTGTTGGCCGAAGCGTTCGAACAGGCCGGCCATCCGCCGCGCGCCCATCAGGCAGGCCTGGATTTCGCTGTCGAGATCGGCCGACAGCATCTCCGGCACGCGGGTATTGCGGCGGACAATGGTGAAGACGGCATCGTTGCGCACGCCTTCGCTATAAATCTTCACCGGCGGGATCGCGATGCCTTCCTCGAACACGGTGGCCGCGGTACCTGGCATCGAGCCGGGTACCCGGCCGCCGACGTCATCATGATGACCGAACGCCTGGATATAGGCGACCACCTCGCCTTCGTGAAACACCGGCACCGTGCTGCACAGATCGGGCAAGTGCCCGATCGAGCCTTCCGTCAAATACGTGTCGTTCATCAGGAACACGTCGCCGGGCTTCATCGTCTCCGGTGGAAAGTCACGCACCACGCCATTCGGCATCGCCGAATAGGAACGCCCGGTCAGCTTGCGGCAATAGCGGTCGAACAGCCCGACGCGAAAATCATGCGCTTCGCGGATCATGGGGCTGCGCGCCGTGCGCTCGATGGCGTATTCGATTTCGGCTTCGATCGAATTCAGCGTGCCTTCGACGATCTGCAGCACGATCGGGTCGACCGAGACGGCTTCGCGAAGCGGCGCGGTTGGCCACGGACGCGGCGTGTGGTGCACATTCATCGCGACGTCTCCTGCGACGATATAGAGCGGATGACAAGAATGCCGTGCGGGTCGAGCTCGAGAGATTGACCGGGGAATACCACGGTCGTTGAGCCGAATTCCTCGACAATCGCCGGTCCATCGATTCTGCCGCCCGGCGGCAGCGCGGCGCGGTCGAACACCGGCGTATCCCAGAATTTTGCGCCGAAATAAACCGGGCGACTGGATTTCGGCGCGAAATCACCTTTCCGCGCGGCGAGCCTGGGCATCTGCGGCCGCTCGATTAGGCCGAAACCCGAAACACACAAATTGACGAGTTCGATTTTCTGCCGTCCGGCGTAGTTATAGCCAAACGTCTTGAGATGCGCGGCGTTGAAGGCGCCAATCAATCCCGCCAGGAATGAGGCATCGACGGTGCCGCCGGGCGCGGTGACGCGCACCTCCATCGATTGACCAGCGTAGCGAATGTCGGCCTCGCGGACCAGCCTGATGCGCGAAGCCTCGATGCCGTCGCGTTCCAGCGTCGCCGTCGCGTCGCGCTCCAGCGCGGCATAGCGCGCGGCGACGTCGGCAAGATCGATGGCATCTTCGTGCATCACCTTGGTGACGATGTGATCGGTACGCCAGTCCACCGCGAGCAGGCCGAAGGCCGAGAGGTTGCCGGGATTCGGCGGCACGATGCAGGCCTTCATCGCGAGCAGATCCATCACCGCGGCGGATTGAGCCGGACCGGCGCCGCCAAACGACAACAGCGCGAACGCGCGCGGATCGATGCCGCGCTGGATCGTCATCTGCCTGATCGCGTTGGCCTGGCTCCAGTTCGCGATTTCGATGATGCCGCTGGCCAGTTGCTCGACGCTCATATTGCCGGGCAGCCGCTGCGCCAGGGCGGCGATGCCGCATCGCGCGCGCGCAACGTCAAGCGGAATGCCGCCGCCGATCAACGACGGCGGGATTCGCCCCAACACCAGATTGGCGTCGGTGATGGTCGGCTCGCCGCCGCCGTTCGGATAGCACATCGGCCCGGGTTCGGCGCCGGCGCTGCGCGGGCCGACCTTGAGATGACCTTCGCGGCTGAGCCAGGCAATCGAGCCGCCGCCGGTGCCGATGGTCTCGATGTCGATCATCGGGATCCGCACCGGAAACGGGCCGACCGACCCGCCATTGGTGACCTGCGGCTTGCGGCCTTCGATCAGGCAAAGATCCGTCGAGGTGCCGCCGGCGTCCAGCGTCACCAGATCCGGGAAGCCCGCGATTTCTGCGATGACAGCGCAACCCAGCGCACCGGCCGCAGGGCCCGACAGCGCGGTGGTGATCGGCTTGCGCACCACCTGATCGGCGCTGGCGACGCCGCCGCTCGACTGCATCACCAGAAACGGCTTGTCCTGCAGCCCGGCGCCGAGTTCCTGATGCACGCGCTTGAGGTAGCGCTCCATGTGCGGCTTGACGAAGGCGTCGACCAGCGTGGTGACGGCGCGCTCATATTCGCGGTATTCGGGCAGCACCACGCAGGACAGGGACAGCGTCGCGTCCGGATATTCCTGCGCCACAATCTGCGCGGCGCGGCGTTCATGGGCATCGTTGGCATAGGAGTGCAGCAGGCAGATGCCGATGGCGCGGATGCGCTGCGCTTTGAAGAATTGCGCGGCCGCCCGAACGCTCGCTTCGTCGAGCGGGCGCAATTCGTTGCCGCGGAAATCAAGCCGCCCGCTGACTTCCCGGACGAATTGCAGCGGGACGATGCGGTCCGGCTTGACCCAGAAATAGGAGTTT
>JAQGKC010000065.1 GCA_028290305.1 Bradyrhizobium sp. | reverse complement strand
GCTGACGCCATGGCAGATTTTGGGAAATCAAACCCTCTATATCCGTATTGATCGAGAATCGCGCGGCATCGAAGGCCGCGGCTCCAAGCATCAGCAGCGCGCCGGCAATAACGATCGTCCACCGATTGCGAGCGCAGAAATCGACAATTCGAACGATCGCTGAATGAATCATAGCTGGCACCAGCTCTCGATTGCTACACCAGGATCGGGGCGAGCCCGGACTCGATCAGGGCTCGCAATTTGCGAGCCCGCAATTTCAGAGCTGCGCGCCCATGTTCTTCGCTCTGGTCTACCCTCCAACATCCACAGCCACATTATCGGCCACAGGACCCTGGATGACATTGAGGCCTGTCAACAATCCGGCGGCCGGAGTGGGTCAGCGGGCGCGGATGGGCCGGCACTTTTCAGGAATGACCCGCCGCGATCTCGCGTTTGTGCACTTGCACAGACCGGTCAAAGCCGCCTATCTGAAGGCCATTGTCCGTGCCGCGCTGGAGCGCGATCCGGAAAAGCGGATACCGGTTTTCTTCAACATCGGACATTTCCCGAATTTATTTTTGCACCGGCATCAGCCGGGGTGATCATTCAAACCCGGGGGAAAAGGTCCCTCGCGTCCTGCCGAAAGCCAATCGATCTTGCAGAATTGGATCGTGCAGAATTTCGTCGGTCTCCTCTCGGGATTTCGCGTGCTTATTTGACCGGCCGGCTGGGACCTTTTCTTGCCCAACCCGATCGCGGCGGCGGTTGGGCTGGCCGCGCTCGATACCTTGATCGACGAGCAGTTGGTGGAACATGCTGCAGCCGTCGGAGCACATCTGCTGCGCAGGCTCGCCTCCATCGACAATCCGATCATTCGCGTGGTATGCGGGGGGCTTGTCCGCTGGCGTCGAACTGCACCGGAACTTGGCAGATGCGGGCGGGCTGGTTAGACGTCTGCTTCAAGTTGGCGTGCTGACCAAGGAAACGCATCGCGACACAATACGTTTTGCACCGCCGTTGATCATCAACGAGTCGCAAATCCACTGGGCCGTAGACAGGTTGACTGAATTGCTTCATCGTCTATTCAGGCGCAGCATCAAGAAGAAACCTCTGGCTAGAGCATCATATCCGGAAAAACGGAAACCGTTTTCCGACAAAGGAAACGCGTCGGCAGCCATCGCGTTGAGTACGCCGGAAATATCCCGCGTCTAATCCTAGGCTTGGGGCACGTGGAAAGGGATAATCCGCTGTTCCCGCATGTTGACGGCCGTCATTTTCGGTCCTTTGTCAAAGCGCTACAAGAGCGTTATTTCGCAAGCTGTCGCGAAAGGGTGTTTTGTGAAGGCACGGCTCCTGACGACGGTACATCGGCGCGATCTGCTTCGCGTTGCGGTTACCGGTGCGGCGGCAGCAGCCGTCAGCACTGTGGTACCGGAGCCGGCGGCCGCCGAACCCGTCGATCTCAAAGATAAGCGCAAGGCCCGCTACCAGGCCAACTCCGCAGAGGTTCAAGATTTCTACCGTGTCAACTCTTATCCAGCCCGATAAGGGGAGACGTCCGTGCTGATCAAAAAGTCGGAACGTCGTCGAGGTCGCGGTACATTTGCCGCCACACTGACGGATCAGTCAGGAAGTGGCTGGGATCGCCGCACCTTCTTAAAGCGCTCCGGCCTCGCGGCCGGGGCTCTCACGGCGCTCGGCAATCTGCCGCTCGGCGCGATACGCAAAGCCGAAGCGGGGCCGCCACCGCCCGCGGGGGCCGCGGTTACAACCCGCAAAAATATCTGCACCCATTGCTCGGTTGGCTGTTCGGTGATCGCCAAAGTTGCGAACGGCGTGTGGATCGGCCAGGAGCCGGACTACGACAGCCCGATCAATCGTGGATCGCATTGCTGCAAGGGCGCGGCGGTCCGCGACGACGTGCTCAGCCAGCGCCGCCTGCGCTACCCCGTGAAGCTCGTGAACGGCCAATGGATGCGCCTTTCGTGGGGCAAAGCCATTGACGAGATCGGTGACAAGCTGCTGGAAATTCGCGAGAAGTCGGGACCGGACTCGGTTTACTGGCTGGGCTCGGCCAAGTTCACCAACGAGGCTGCCTACCTCAACCGCAAGCTCGCCGCCTTTTGGGGAACTAATAATTCCGATCATCAGGCACGAATCTGCCATTCCACGACGGTCACCGGGGTCGCCAATACCTGGGGCTATGGCGCGATGACGAACAGCTACAACGATATTCGCAATGCCAAGACGATTCTTCAAATGGGCGGCAATCCCGCGGAGGCGCATCCGGTTTCGCTTCAGCATATTCTTGAAGGCAAGGAGCTCAACCGCGCCAACCTTATTGTCGTCGATCCGCGAATGACACGCACGGCTGCGCACGCGACCGAATATGTTCGCGTGCGTCCCGGCACTCATATCGCGACGATCTACGGAATGCTGTGGCACATTTTCGAGAACGGCTGGGAGGACAAGGAATTTGTCAGACAGCGCGTCTACGGGATCGACGAAATTCGTAAACAAGTGGCGAAGTGGACGCCGCAGGAGGTCGAACGCGTTACCGGCCTGCCTGAAGCACAGGTCAAGCACATTGCCGAAATCTTCGCCAAGGAAAAGCCCGCGACGATGCTTTGGGCGATGGGACAGACCCAATTCTCGACCGGAACGGCAAATGTCCGCGCGAGCTGCATTCTGCTTCTCGCCACCGGCAATGTGGGACATCCTGGCGCCGGCGCCAATATTTTCCGCGGTCACACCAATGTGCAGGGCGCTACGGATCTCGGCCTCGATGTGACGACGCTGCCACTCTATTACGGACTTGCCGAAGACGCGTGGCGGCATTGGTGCCGGGTGTGGGAGGTCGACTACGATTGGATGAGATCCCGGTTCCCGAACAAGACGCTGATGGAAACGCCGGGCATACCGAGCACGCGCTGGTTCGACGCGACGTTGTTGCCGAAGGATCAGGTCAGCCAGCCCGATAATGTGCAGGCGATGTTCGTGATGGGACATGGCGTCAACACCATTACGAGAATGCCAGAAGCGGTGCGCGCCATGGAGAAACTCGAGCTGCTGGTGGTCTGTGATCCCTATCCGACGGCATGGTCGGTGATCTCGGAACGCAAGAACGGCAGCTATCTTTTGCCGGCGTGCACCAGCTTCGAGATGAATGGGTCGCGTACGGCCTCGAACCGCTCGCTGCAATGGGGCGAAAAGATTGTAGAGCCGGTCTTCGAATCGAAAAACGACTACGACACGATGTATC
>JAQGKC010000494.1 GCA_028290305.1 Bradyrhizobium sp. | reverse complement strand
GATCCACAAAATGGGCACCGCGATTCTCCTGGTCGAGCAGAACGTCAGCCGCGCGCTGTCGCTGGTGCAACGCGCCTATGTGCTCGAAAGCGGCAACGTCATCATGCACGGCACCAGCGCCGAGCTTGCGGGCAACAAGCAGGTGCAGGCGGCGTATCTGGGGATTTGACATCTTACCCTCCCCTGAAGGGTCCCTGAAGGGGAGGGTAAGAAAGAAGACGGCCGAGAACGCTTAGCTCACCACCGCACGCTTCGGCTCGACGATCTCGAACATCCTTGGAAACTCATCCATCAGCTCCATCAACTCAGCCAGCCGCATCGGGTTGCCGGTGACTTTTATCGTTCCGCTGGCGACGGCTTCCTGAAAACTCGTCTGCTTGGCGATCACCTCATCGAGCGCGCCGCGCGCCAGGATAAAACTGGCGTCGGCGTCAGCTGCCTGCGCGCCTTCGAGATAGGTCAGCGCGCAGTTTTCCAGCGTCAGCGCAAAACTCTCTTTGGTATCGGTAAAATTCCAGTTCAGCACGATGTGCTTGCCCTCGGCCCTCGGGCCGTTGAGGCGCACGCCGAGCACGTCCCATAGCTGTGACGTGCGCAGCGCGGCAAGCGTCTCGCGCGGCATCGAGGGGCGCGGCGGCGCCTTCGGCATGCCCAGCCGCAATTCCTGCGCCCCGAACAGATAGGCGTTGCGCCAGGTCGCACTCTCCGCCGAATAGCCGAGTTGCTCGAAGGTATCGGCGAGCAGCGCGCGGGCGGCCTGGTTGTCGGGCTCGGCGAACACCAGATGGCTCAGGGCTTGCGCAATAAAGCGAAACTCGCCTTTCGCGAAATCCTTTCGCGCACGTTCCAGGATCGCATCCGCGCCGCCCATGTATTCGACATACTTTCGGCCGGCCTCGACGGGTGGGAGCGGATCGAGATTGACGGGATTTGCGTCATACCAGCCGAGATATTTTTGGTAGATGGCCTTCACATTATGCCGGATATGGCCGTAGTAACCCCGCGCGTGCCAGGCGCCGTCAAGACTCGCCGGCAGCTTGATCGTCTCCGCGATCTCGGTGGCCGTGAGTCCGTGGTTCATCAGGCGGATGGTCTGGTCATGCGCGAATTTATAAAGATCGCGCTGCTGGCGGATCATCGTATCGATGCGCTCGTGCCCCCAGACCGGCCAGTGGTGCTGGCCGCACATTGCGTCCGCTTTGCCGCCCCACATCTGCAACGCTTCGTTGAGGTATTTCGACCAGGCGAGAGCGTCGCGCACGTCGGCGCCGCGGAACGGCAGCAAATTGTGGAAATTATGCGTGCAGTTTTCCGCGAGGTTCAACAGCTTGTAGCGCCGGATGAAGAAATGCATTTCCGCCGGCGCTTCGCTGTTCGGCGCCATCTGGAATTCGAATTCGAGTCCGTCGATGGTGCGCGTGTCTCCGGTCGCCATGATCAGATCGGTCGGGCGCAATAACGCGACCGAGCCCGCAGCCATCGACTTGCCAAGCCCGCAATCGACCTGTCCGCGCGCGCCCTTCGCCAGGAACGGCCCGAATTGATATTGCGCGCGCCGCAGCATCGCAGGGCCGGCGATGATGTTTTCCGAAACCGCGTGCTCCATGAAAAGATTGGGGGCGATGATCGGGACGCTTCCATTCGCCAGCGTTTCGTCGTCAAGCACGCCGCGCGCACCGCCCCAATGATCCGTATGCGTGTGGGTGAAGATGACAGCGGCGACCGGCCGTTGCCCGCGGTGTTTGAAATAAAGCTCCATCGCCGCCCGCGCGCCTTCGATCGAGGTGAGCGTATCGACGACGATCACGCCGCGGTCACCCTCGATCAGCGTCATGTTGGCAATATCCAACCCCCGCACCTGGTAGACGCCGGGCACGACTTCGAAAAGTCCGTGGTTCATGTTGAGGCGCGACTGCCGCCACAGGCTCGGGTCGACCGTCGGGGGCGCCTCCACGTCGGAAAGAAAGCCGTAGGGCTCAAGGCTCCAGACTACCCTGCCCTGTGCCGAGGTGATCCGCGCATTTTCCAACGTGCCCAGGAAACCGCGCGTCGCATCGTCAAAATCGCGCGTATCCGAAAACGGCAGCGCTTTCAGCGTTGCCGCGTGCTGCGCGACGACCGATGCCGAGGCTTCCTTTGGATTTTCCTTGGGTGCTTCGCTCGTTCCTGTTTGGGTCATGTTGTTGTGCTCCCTCGCATGATGCGGAAATCAAACTCGAAAAAATTTTAGGTCATAACGGACGCGCCGCGAGATACGGCGAGTCCGCGATCGACCAGGAAGGCGTGGCCTCCATACGGAAGATCTGCCGCAAATGCACTTCGTCCGGTCCATCTCCGATCCGGAGCAAGCGACCCCAGGCCAGCGCTTGGTGAATGGGCGTATCGTCGGAGCCACCCATCGCGCCGAACACCTGCATGGCGCGGTCGGCGATCCGCTGCAACATGGCGGGAACGGCGACCTTGATCAGCGATACGTCGCGCCAGGCGCCATGGTGGCCGGTCTGATCGAGTCGCCACGCGCACCGGTAGGCCAGCAGCCGCGCCTGCTCGAGCTCAACGCGAGATTCGGCGATCCAGCGCTGCACGGTGTCGTATTGAATAACCGCGCGTCCGAACGCGAAGCGTTCCGCCGATCGCACCATCATCAGTTCGATCAACACTTCACAGAGACCGATCGAACGCATGCAATGATGGATCCTCGCAGGTCCAAGGCGGATCTGGGCGACCTTGAAACCTGCCCCCTCTTCGCCGAGCAGGTTCGCTCCGGACACACGGACATTGTCGAAGGCGAGTTCACCGATCGGCGCAACATGATCCTCACACCCCATCCAGCGCAGCGGCCGGACCAGGCGAACGCCCGGCGCGTCCATCGGCACGATGATACAGGAATGACGGCGGGTTCGGTCCGCATCCGGATCGGTCACGCCCATGACGATCAGGAAACTGCATCGCGGATGCGCCGCGCCGGTGATGAACCATTTGCGGCCATTGATGATGTAGTCGTCGTGATCGCGGACCATCCGCGTTGCAATGTTGGTCGCATCCGAGGACGCCACGTCCGGTTCGGTCATCCCGAAGGCGGAACGGGTCTGGGCTTCCAGAAGCGGTCGCAGCCATCGCGCCTTCTGCGCTGATGTCGCACAATTCTGCAGCGCGATCATGTTGGGAACGTCAGGTGCCTGACAGTTGAAGACCTCGGAGGCCCAGAACAGCCGTCCCATGATCTCGGCGAGTGGCGCATATTCGAGATTTGAAAGACGTGTCCCCGGCTCGTCAGCCCCGAGTTCGGGAAGACCGAGATTCCACAGCCCTACCGCCCGCGCCTTCTGCTGGAGCTCGCTCATAAAAGGCGCCGCTTCGCGATGAAGCGCCGTGTGTTCGACCCAGGCGCGGTGGCGCGGAAGCACCTCCTGGTCGAAGAACGCCTGCAGCCGTTTTCGCCATTGTTCCGACCGTTCGGAAAGATCGAAATCCATGGATACCTCCCACGTGCGCGCGGCATCTAAACGTATGCCAACACGAAATGCAAATATGTTCCGATATATTGACAAAACATAGCATTATGTCCAATATTTCGCATGATCTCGACTTCGTCTCAGGGTAGTCAGGCTGTTTCCCGAACGAGAGCTGCGGGAGACCAAGCTGATCCGTCGTTTGCGACCACGTTGGCGCATGGGCTCGATGTGCTTGCTGCCTTCCGCAACAGCACCGGCTCTTTGTCGAACGCGGATCTCGCGATGCATACGGGCCTGTCGCGGCCGACGGTGTCGCGGCTGACCTACACCCTGGCCCAGCTTGGCTATCTCAAGCGCGACGCAAAGGGGCGCTTCGAACTCGGTCTTGGCATCCTGGCTGCGGCGTATCCCGTGCTGTCGGCTCTGAAAGTCCGGCAAATGGCGCGCCCCTTGATGCGCGACTTCGCCGCCTATGCCGGCGGGACCGTATCCATTGCGATGCCGTTCGGTCTCGACTTCATCTATGTTGAAACCCTGCGCACCACCGATGCCGTGCCCCACGTTCCCGACGTCGGCTTCACAGGGTCATTGTCGACCACCGCCGTTGGACGGGCGTTGCTGTCGCTTTCCACCAAAGAAGAACTCGAACTTTACGTGCAGACCACGAAAACGGAGCGCCCGGAGGATTTCGAATATGTGCAGACGCGGACGCTGCCGGACATCGAGCTCTGCAAAGAGCGAGGATTCGCCGTTTCGCTTGGCGAGTGGCGGCGGGAGATCTTTGGCGTCGCGGCGCCGCTCTATCGTACGCCGACGGGTGATTGTCTGTCCGTGAACTGCGGCATTCCCTCGTTTCGATTCAGCGCCGAACAGATTGAGCGCGAATGCGGGCCGCGCATCCTCGGTCTGGCCCGCAGCATTCGATCGCTTGTCGACAACACCTGAGGGAATACGACGCCGATCCAAAAAATGATCGGTCGTCGATTAAAATAAATACATCGCTCGAACGATGTCGTCATCATGGGAGGGGGAGTATGAGTGCCATCCGTGCCATTGGCCTGATCGCGATCGTCGCCGCAACAATGCCGGGCCTTGATCCGTACGCGTGGGCTGAGAGCAACTATCCGAACCGGCCTTCGCCGATATCCCGGGCAAGCCGATGCCGCTGAACGAACTGACGGCCCTGATGAAAGCGGACTACGAGAAGCTGACCACAGTGGTCAAAGCTTCCGGCATCCCACAGCAGTGATGCGCGTTATCACTTCTTCACCTTACTTGCGTCCATCTTGATCGATGGGTCGAGCAGCCTTGTGGTAAAGGCGCTTTCCACCGCAAACGGCTTTTCCATGCCGAGATAGGTTTGCACCAACGCGTAATCCTTTTTCATCCGGCCGGCATCGATCCAGCCGAGCGCTTTCGTCGTCGTGAACTCATCGGTCATCAGGAATTTGATGCGTTCCCACTGCCGCTCCTGGTTTTCCTTGTCGAGACCGGACACCTGATCGAGCAGCGCCTTCAGGCATGGATTGATATCGGCGACGCATGCGGCAAACGCCTTCTGACTGATCCGCACGAAATCTTCCGCGAGTTTTGGATTTTTCTCCAGAAACGCACCGTTGACGATCAGCGAATTGCCGTACGGATTGAGCCCGATGTCCTTCCAGTTCACGAAGCCGAGGTCGCTGCCGAACTCGATGACTTTCAGATCATGCTCGTTATAGAAATCGCTGATGATATCGACGGTGTGGCTTTTCAGCGCCGCTATCTTGGCGGTCGGCCCGACATTCACAAAGCCCACGGCATCAGGTGCGATCCCCGCCGCCTTGGCGAATGCCGGCCACATCACCCGCGAGGCATCGCCCGGCGGATTGCCGATCTTGTGACCGGGAAAATCCTTGACGCCGCTGACGCCATAGCTCTTCAGCCAATAGAAGGTCTGTCCGGTATTGGCGTAGATACTCATCAACGCGACGTCATCGGCGCCCTTGCTGCGCGCTACCAGCATCGTCGCCAGATCCGCGATGCCGAACGCCGAGCCGCCGGAGCCGACCTTCAGCGACGAAACCCCGGATCCCTTGCCGACCTCGATGTTGAGATCGATGCCGGCCTTCTCGTACCAGCCCTGCGCCTTGGCATAATAAAACGGTGAATGGTCCGCGGTTGGCGACCAGTTCAGAATCAAATTGACGGACTTGGCGGCATTAGATGGAACGGCCGGTGCGACAAGGGCGAGCGCCAGTCCCATCATCCTCAGACTTCTCATGGCAACTCTCCCCGCCGCTTACGGCTGGTCCCGACCGGCCCGACGGCCTTGTCGTCGCACGCCCCTAAGGTTACCAATGCAACAAGGGACGGGTCGAATTGTCAACTGTCTGGTTGGAAATGGCTGAACGATCAAACGGCGCGAAGCGCCAACGGCGCAATCCGGTCGCCACCCGCAGGAAGCTGCTGACGGCGGCACGGCGCGAATTTGCAAAGAGCGGCCTTGCCGGCGCGAGGGTCGATGAGATCGCGGCGCGTGCCGGCGTCAACAAGCAACTGGTCTACCATTATTTCGGTGACAAGGACGCGCTCTACCTTGCCGTGCTCGAGTGGGTCTATGAGGAAATCCGAGCCCAGGAGCGCAAGCTCAACCTTGAAGGGCTGCCTCCCGAACGGGCGATCAAAAAGCTGATCGAGAGTTCCTTCGATCACCTCGCGCTGCACCCCGATTTCATCGTGCTGCTCAACGACGAAAACCGCAATGGCGCGAGGCACGTGCGCGCCTCGCTGAAAGTCGAGGACATGCATTCGCCGTTGGTGAGCATGGTCTCGAAGATTCTCGGCCAGGGCGTGCGGGCCGGAATTTTTCGCAAAGGCATCGATCCAGTGCATCTCTATATTTCGATCGCGGGCCTCAGCTATTTCTTCTTCTCGAACACGCCCACTTTGTCGGCGATCTTCGGCAAGGACCTGGCGAGCGCCGCCGCCAAGCGGGCACGCCGCAAACACGTGGTCGACCTGGTCATCCAGGCGTTGCGGCCTTGAGGAGTTAATCAACCAGATGGTTGAAACGTAGCGCGCTTCCAGATAGATTGGCGTCCGCGCTGCCGGCTACCGGCCGGCGCGCAAAAGGAGCATATGGTGTCCAGCGACGGAATACGGTCGGCGCGGTCTTTGGCGATCATCCTGATCGTGCATCTCGTCGTGATCGTGCTCTGGCAGGTTCTGGTCGACGCTTTCCACGTGCCGAAATTCATCCTGCCCTCGCCGCTCGCTACCCTCGCGACGCTGGCGTCAGCGAAATATGCCTGGCTTTCCAACTTCGCCGTCACATCCGTGGAGATCCTGGGCGGTTTTGGCCTCGGCGCCTTCGTCGGCGTGACGCTGGCTGTGCTGTTCTGCTGGTCGCCGATGGTCAGCCTTCTGCTGCTGCCGCTGTTCGTTACGCTGAACATGATTCCGAAAGTGGCGCTCGGTCCGCTGTTCATCGTGTGGTTCAGCTACGGCATCTTTCCGAACATCCTGATTGCGTTCAGCATCTGTTTCTTTCCGATCCTGCTGACGACCGCGCGTGGACTGAGCGAAGTCGAACCCGATTTGCTGGACCTGGTAAAATCGCTGCGTGGGTCGCGCTGGACGCTGTTCCGGAAAATACAATTGCCGGGCGCGCTGCCTTACGTGTTTTCCGGCATGAAGGTCGGCGCCATTCTTGCGGTCGCCGGCGCGATCGTCGGCGAGTTCATCGCGTCCGAGCGCGGCCTCGGTTATCTGATGATTCAAGTGCAGTCCTCGCTCGACACGCCAGCCATGGTCATGGCGGTCGTGCTTTTGACCCTGCTTGGGGTAATGCTCTACGGCCTCGTGCTTGGCATCGAACGGCTGTTCGTGGTCAGGGACGTACGGCTGCAATAAGAATAAACGGGGAAGAGATATGCTGCTTACGCGCGACAGTCTGCCGGACACCATTCCCGATATCGCAGCCCTTGACGACCTGCTGTGCCGGCCGAGCCAGGCGCTGATCGACGACCTCGGGAAAGTCGACGGCGACATCATGATCCTCGGTGTCGCCGGGAAGATGGGACCTACGCTCGCCGGCCTCGCAAAGGCTGCCCTGCCCGACCGGCGCGTCATCGGCGTTGCGCGATTCAGCGACCCCGGCACAAAAGCGTGGCTCGAAGCCCGCGGCGTCGAAACGCTCGGTTGCGATCTGCTCGATGAAGCCGCCATCGAAGCGCTGCCCAAAGCGCCAAACATCGTCTTCATGGCCGGACGCAAATTTGGCGCGGAAGGCGACCTGTCGCTGACCTGGGCCATGAACGCGCACGTCCCCGCGCTGGTCGCGCAAGCCTTCCCGAATTCGCGGATCGTCGCGTTCTCGACCGGCTGCATCTATCCGTTCGTACCGGTGAACGGAAAGGGCGCCGATGAGGCTCTTTCGCCCGATCCACCCGGCGAATACGCGCAGTCCTGCGTCGGGCGCGAGCGCATGTTCGAATATTTCTCGCGCAAGTTTGCCACGCCTGGCCGATTGTTCCGGTTGAACTACGCGATCGACATGCGATACGGCGTGCTGCACGACATCGCGACCAAGATTCTCAGCGACAAGCCGATCGACGTCAGCCTCGGCCATGTCAATTTCATCTGGCAAGGTGACGCCGCCGCACAGGCGCTGCGCTGCCTTGCTTATTGCGACACGCCGACGTCGCCGATTAATGTCAGCGGCCACGAGATTTTCGCCGTGCGCGACCTCGCGGCAAAGTTCGGCGCCCTGTTCGGCCGCGAACCGGTCATCGTCAGCAAGGAGGAACCAACGGCCTGGCTCACTAACACGTCGCAAGCCGTGAAACTGTTCGGCCTGCCAATCGTCGACACCGAGCAACTGATCTCGTGGACCGCGGACTGGGTCGTGCGATCGATGCCGAGCCTTGGCAAGCCCACCAAATACGAGGTGCGCGATGGCAGATACTGAGCACCTTGCCATCGTCCAGCTCGGCTCCAACGACGCGCTCGCCGGGCTGGCCCTGTCGGCGGAGGCACACTGGAATCAAAACGAGGCCGACTGGCGTTTCTTCCTCAGCAAGGGAACCGTGTTCGGCGTGCGAAACGATGATCGTCATCTGATCGCTACCGCCGCGCTGCTGCCCCATGCGTCCGGCAACGCCTGGATCAGCATGGTGCTGGTGACCGCGAGCTGGTGCCGCCGCGGTCTTGCGACCAGATTAGTCGATGCGTGTCTCGATACCGCGACAAAACTCGGCCTCACCACATGGCTTGACGCAACGCCGGCCGGCGCGAACGTCTACGGTCCGCTGGGGTTCACGCCAACACTGCAATTACGGCGACTTCGACTCGCGCTCTCTTCGCCTGTTCAAACCGGCATGAAACTTTCGGCCTGCAATCTCATCGAATTCGCCGCCCGCGATCGCCGCGCCATGGGATTCGATCGCGGTCATTTGCTGAGTGAACTTGGCGAGCGTCCCGGTTCGCGCCTGTTGTCGAACGGCGGGTCCACCGCGCTCGTTCGAGACGGCCGCACAGCCCGACATCTCGGCCCGTTGTTTGCGGATGATGTAGAAAGCGCGCTTGCCCTGGTCGACGAAATCGTTCGCAACGAGACCCGCCCCGTGCTGATCGACGCGGTCGCCTCCCAGGCGGAATTTATCAACGGCCTGACCAATTCCGGCTGGATCGTCGAGCGGCCGTTTCAGCGCATGCGGTTTGGGCGCGCCACGGCACAAGCCGAGGACCTGCCGTTTGCCGTTACAGGTCCGGAATATGGATAGGGATTATCGCCATGCACCATAGCGAAATGAAATCCGACGAGCGGCGCTTGATAGCCGATGGCACGGTAATCCCGGCGCACCCTTTGGCGCTCGACGCCAACCGCAGGCTCGACGCCAAACGTCAGCGCGCGCTGACGCGATACTATATCGACGCCGGCGCCGGCGGGCTTGCGGTCGGCGTGCACACCACGCAATTTGCGATCCGCGACGTTGGCATGTACCGGCCGGTGCTGGAACTCGCCGCGGAGACGGCGGCGGCCTGGACCAAGCGGCCGCTGGCGCTGGTCGCCGGTCTGTGCGGACCGACGCAGCAGGCCGTCGCAGAGGCCGAGATAGCGCGCGGCATCGGCTATCATGCGGGACTCCTGAGTCTCGCTGCGATGAAATCGGCTTCCGAGGACGAGATCATCGCCCATTGCGAAGCGGTGGCGCGCGAAATCCCGCTGGTCGGCTTTTATCTGCAGCCGGCAGTAGGTGGTGTGGTTCTCAGCGCGGATTTCTGGCGACGCTTCGCAACGATCGACAACGTCATCGCCATCAAGATCGCGCCATTCAATCGCTACCGCACGCTCGATGTGTTGCGCGGCGTCAGCGCCGCGGGTGCGCTCGACCGCGTCGCGCTTTATACCGGCAATGACGACCACATCCTACTCGATCTTACCTTGCCGTTCGACCTGCGCGACAACGGCGTGACCACGCGTACCTATTTCCGCGGCGGGCTGCTGGGCCACTGGTCGGTATGGACCGCGAGCGCAATCAAACAGTTTGAAAGATGCAAGGCCGCGCGCAACAAGGACACCGTTCCGGCCGATCTGCTGGCGCTCGATGCTCGCGTCACCGACTGCAACAGTGCGTTTTTCGACGTCGCCAATAATTTTCACGGCTGCATCGCCGGCTGTCATGAGATACTGCGGCGGCAAGGGCTGCTTGAGGGCATTTGGTGTCTCGATCCGGCCGAGGGCTTGAGCCCCGGTCAGATTCAGGAGATCGACCGCGTCTGCAACGAGCATGCCGATCTCAGCGACGACGATTTCGTTGCCGCCAATCTCGGGAAATGGCTGGCATGACGACACTGGAGGAGCCGTTCATCACCTTGCGCAACGTCCGCAAGGTCTATCGTTCCGGGGGTGCGGAATTTCTTGCGGTCTCCGATGTCACCATGGATGTCAGGGAAGGCGAGTTGATTTCGCTGGTCGGCCCGTCCGGCTGCGGCAAGACCACCGTCCTGAAGATACTTGCAGGGCTTCACGACGCCGACGGCGGCACCATCAAGATCGGCAACGCGCGCACGCCATTCGATCCCGCGCGCGACATCGGCATGGTGTTTCAGCAGGCGCTGCTGCTGAAATGGCGAACCATCCTCGACAACGTCTTGCTGCCCGCAGAGATCGTCGGCTTGCCGATGAAGGCTGCCCGGGCCCGGGCGCGCGATCTTCTTGGTCTCGTCGGGTTGGCCGGATATGAAGACAAATACCCGCAGCAATTGTCAGGCGGCATGCAGCAGCGTACCGCCATCGCCCGGGCCTTCATTCACGATCCAAAACTGATCCTGATGGATGAGCCGTTTGGCGCGCTCGACGCCCTCACCCGCGAGCAGATGAATCTCGAAATGCTGCGGATCTGGCGCGATAGCGGTAAGACCATCATCTTTGTGACGCACAGCATCCAGGAGGCGGTGTTCCTCGCCTCGCATTGTGCCGTTCTCACTGCCGGTCCCGCGCGAATGGCGGAATACTTCCCGATCGATCTGCCGTTTCCTCGCGCGCTGCCAATCAAGACCACGGATGAGTTCGGCGCCTATGCACGGCGCATCTACGGGAGCCTGGGTCTGGATTCCGGCGCTTAGCGCTGTCCCCTTGCGCCAACCCTCGGCAGTATTCAGGCCGCGAGCACGTCACCGATCCGGCTTCGAATAAGCTCGCGTTCTTGCTGACCTGTGTTGCCGTCAAAACTGACATCGTACGCAATCATCGCGGGACGCTTCAGCACCACAATGCGGTCGCCGATTTCCAGCGCCTCGCTGATCGAATGGGTAATGAACACGGCGGTCTTGCCGTTTTCCTTCACCAGCCGGACGAATTCCGCGCGCAGCCGCGCAGCCGTCGATTCGTCGAGCGCGGAGAACGGCTCGTCGCACAGCAAAATATTGGCATTGGTCGCAAACGCGCGCGCGATCGAGACGCGCTGGCGCATGCCGCCGGATAGTGCGTGCGGGTAGTCATGTTCATGTCCGCCAAGGCCAAGCTTGGTCAGCCACAGTTGGGCCGCGGTCCGCCGCTCCGCCGCAGGCACATCGAGCATCTCCAATCCCAGTTCGACGTTCTCGATGGCCGTGCGCCATGGCAGCAGCCGGTCGTTCTGGAACACGATCGCCATCTTGCCGCGAAATGAATCGAAATCCGTGAACGGATCGCGCCCGCTGACACGCACCGTGCCGGTGCTCGGCTCGGTCAGCCCGGCAATCATGTTGAAGATCGTCGACTTGCCGCAGCCGGTCTTGCCCAGGATCGCCAGCATCTGACCGGGGCGAACGTCCAGATTGAGGTCTTCCACCGCTCGGTGTGCGGCGTCAGTGCCCGGCTTGCCAAACACTTTGGAGACATGGTCCAGGTGAATGGCGGCGTCGTTCGGCGTGACGGTATCTCTCATATCGCGCGCTCCGACACGGCGCGATAGCGAAACGCGGTATTTTCGATCAGCGTCAGCGCGCCCTGGACGATCAGCACGAAAAATACCAACTGGAGCGTCCACGCCAGCGCCCCGGCCATATCGAACAACTGCTGTTGCTGCAGCAATTGATAACCCACGCCGCCGGTAGCACCGACCAGTTCGGCGACAACGACCACGCGGGACGCGTTGCCGAGATTGACTTTCCATGCGGTCAGAATGTCTGGCAGGATCGCCGGGGCGATCATCACGCGGAACAACTTCATCCGGGTGGGGCGGAAGCTGAACACCATCTCCACGAGATCCCTGGACATCGCACGCAATGCGCCCAGCACCTGAAACGTGAATGCGGGCAGCGTCGTCATCACCATTATGAAGAAAATGCGAAACTCGACGCCGTGAAACCAGATGATCGCGAACACCACCCAGGACAGCGCGGGAATGCCCTGGAACAATGTCAGGATAGGCGAGAGGAAGTTGTCGACCGCACGCGAGCGCACCATCAGCAGCGCAAGCAGCCCGCCAACGATGAAAGCGCCGGCAAGTCCCGCCAGGATGCGCAGGATCGTCGCCAGCACATCGGCGAACATCGTCCCGCTCGAGAAAATATCAATACAGCGCCAGAACACGTCGATCAACGATGGAAACAGAAAACGCGGAAAAAACAGCGAGGCGAATTGCCAGATCAATATGACCACGACAAACGGCAGCACCGACGTGCCCAGCCGCTTTACCGCCGTGAACAATGTTGTCGCCAACCGTGGCGACGGCGTTTGGGCTGCGGTCTCGCTCATTGGGTGGGCGCCTGATAGATCGTCGAGGCACCCGGCTCCGACGGCAGGAACGCAATCGATTGTCCGGCGGCGTAAACCGACTTGATTTCCTTGCTGACGTCCGAGGCCCATCTGAGGTTCATGCCGAGCCGGTCGTTGGCGCGAATGAGTTCCGCGATCGCTTTCTGGTCGTCCGGTGTTCCCTTGGCCGCGATCAATTTCGAGGCTTCGTCAGGGTGAGCCGTTACCCATTCGGCGGCTTCCTTGTAGGCCGCGTAAAGCTTCGGAATCAGCTTTGGGTTCTTTTCGGCCCAGTCCGTGTGGGCGGCCACGCCGAGATAGGGAATGTTGCGGCTGCCGGTGAACTTCTTCCAGCTATCGGCGATGCCGATATCGATGGTTCGCATGTCGCTCTTCTTCGACAGCAATGTCGTATAGGCCGGCTCCCAGAGCTGAACCGCGGCTGCGCGATCGGCCATCGCATAGCCGATCAGGCCGGGGGTTGCGGTATTGATCACGGAAAACTTCGCGGTATCGGCGCCCAGTTGCCGCGCGAACCAGTCGAACATCACATAATTGGTGGTGCCCTTGGCTGCGGCGAGCTCCTTGCCCTCGAGATCCTTCAGCGTTTTGATCTCGGGGCGGGATGTGACAACCGCTCCCCAGAAGTCGAACAGATTGAAGAGATAGGTCACTTTGACGCCGCGGGTATCGGCAAGGCCGACCGTCAGCAGCGATGCGCTGCCGCCAAGCTGGAATTCGCCGGAGTTGAATTGCGCGGTATAGGCGTCGGGCGTGCGTTCCTCGAACTTGATCGCAAGACCATTTTTCTCGTCCAGCTTTTGCGCCTTTATCACCGGGGGCAGAAATGCACCGAGCGACGGAGGACCAAAGATGACGATGGACAGTGGCTCCGGCGCTTGCGCCCGGGATGTTCCGGCCGAAAACAGCGCCGCAACGCAAGCAAGGCCTGCGAGAATTCTACCCATGAGCCGCCTCCAGAATTCCTTCGCCATGGCTATTCCGCGGCGCCCTCGGCCGGCGTCTCGAATTCCTTGCGAAGTGCCGTGAAAAACCGTCCAACAAGATGCTTCGAAACGCTGCTCAAAATCCTCTGGCCGACGCCGGCGACCAGTCCGCCGATTTCACCGACGCCCTGAAACGTCAGGCGCGAGGCGTCAGGCCCCTCCGGCGCGATCTCGAATCGCGCACTGCCATTGCCGTGACCCAGCGTGCCGGCGCCCGAGACCTTGATGTTACAGGCTTTCGGGGGCTCCTTGTCCGACAGCGCGATCTCGCCCTCGAATGAACCACCTACCGCTGCGACGCGCAACTGCATCTCGACCTTGTAAGTATCGGGCGCAATCTCGGTCATGGTCTTGCAGCCGGGAATGCAGCGGGTGAGCACGACGGGATCGTTGAGCGCTTTCCAGAGCACTTCGACCGGAGCTTGAATTGTTTCGACGCCGCCGATGTCCAGTTTCATGAAAACGCTTTCCTTACAGACCGAACAGTTGCTGCGCGAGGCCGCCGTTGATCGCGGCGCGCTCGGTATCCGAGAATTTGGTCTCCGCGACATTTTTCGTCGGCGCGAGATCGCCGATCGGGAACGGCATGTCCGAACCCATCATGATACGCCCAGCACCGACGATGTCGGCGAGATAGCGCAGCGCGCGTGGGTCCTGGACGATGGTGTCGTAGTACATCGCGGCGAGCGCCGCGTCGGGATCGCCCAGCTTGTCCTTGTCGAGCGAATAATTCCGGCGCAACCGGCCGATGACATAAGGCAGCGCAGCGCCGCCGATTCCGGCAACGATTTTAGCCTGGGAATAGCGGGTGACGTGACCGGCATAGATCAACCGCGACATCGCGATCAGCGTATCGGTGACGCGTCCCACCGCATTGGCCATGCCGTAATCATGCACGCGGTCATCGCCGCTTTCGAACACCGGATGAATGAACACTACCGATCCGAGCTCGTTTGCGGCCTCCCAGAACGGCTGAAGCGAGGGATCGTCAAGCACGCCGCCCTTGCCCTTGGGTTGCGTCCCGATCATCGCGCCCTTGAAACCGCCGGCGTGCGCTTCTCGCAGCACTTCCGCGGCGCGCGCACCGTCCTGTAACGGGACGGTGGCCAGCGGCACGAACCTCGGCTCTTGCTTCGCGATCTGCGCCAGATGGGTGTTGATCAATCGCGCCCATTTGGCGCCCTCTTCCGCGGGGATCTCGTTGGCGAACATGTCGAGCCAGCCGCCGACCACCTGGCGCTCGATCTTCTGTTCGTCCATCCATTTCAAGCGGGCGGGTACATCGCTCAGCGGTTTTGAAACCGGCCGCGTCGGTTTGCCACCGGCAAACGAGAAGCCGAGGCTGCCGCCGTCTTCGATCAGGCGGATCGATGGAAAGCTCGAAGCCTGGGAGCGAATTGCGT
Source organism: Bradyrhizobium sp. (assembly GCA_028290305.1). Next base: position 1,431 of record JAQGKC010000494.1, on the reverse strand, counting down.
CTAGCAGACTTGGCGGCACGAGATGGGCGTGGCAGTCGATGATCATTTGGCTTGCTCTTATTTAGCTTGCTGTTGAGGTTTGCCTTGTTGCGCGTCCGCGATGGCGTCGCCGATGGCGGAAATACGAATCGGAAGCTTGTTGAAGGAAATACCGAGCGCTGCGACGCAGTCGTTGACCGCGGCGGAGATCGCGGCGGGCGAGCCGAGATAGCCGCTTTCGCCGGAGCCCTTCTGGCCGAACACGGTGTGGGGCGACGGCGTGCAGTGATGCACGATCTCGACCTCCGGCACCTCATGAGAGGACGGCAGCAAATAATCCATGAAGCTCTGGGTAATCAGGTGTCCTTCGTCATCATAGACGAACTCCTCCAGCAGCGCCGCTCCGAGGCCGTGCGCGACGCCGCCCAGCGTCATGCCTTTGACGATATGCGGATTGATCACCGTGCCGCAGTCGTGGCCGATCACATAGCGCCGAATTTCCGGCTTGCCGAGCGCAGGATCGATTGCCATCAACACCACGTGGAATTCGAATGAATGGCAGGGATACATCTGCACACGGCCGTCTTTTGGCAATTTGTCACCGGTCGGCACCTGCATCACATGCGTCGCTTCGAGGCCCGGCTCCATGCCCTCCGGCAACAGATGATAGTTGCGATGTCCGATATTGACGATTTCCGCCCAGCCAAGCTGCTTGCCGCTTTTGGGATCGGTGACGACACCGGCGGCATAGACAACTTTGTCTTCGGCGAGTCCAAATTGATGCGCCGCGATCTGCGTCAGCTTCGCCTTTAATTTCTGCGCGGCATGAAACGCCGCGCCGCCGAGCATGATGGCCATCCGACTGCCGACCGGCGAATTGGAGGGCAGACACGCCAGCGAATCCGGCCGCACCACGCGGATAAGATCGGGCTCGATCTGCAGCACTTCGCCGATCACGGTAGCCACCAGGGTTTCGTGGCCCTGTCCCGACGACGTGGTGTGGATCGTCACCGTGACGAAGCCGAGCCCGTCGATGTTGATGCGGCAGGAATCCATCCAGGTCGTGGTGGTGTTCTTCTCGTTGAGCAGCGGTTCGAACGATGAGTTGCCGCCGCTCGGTTCCAGGCAGGCCGCGATGCCGATGCCGGCGAGCATGCCGGAAGCACGCAACCGGTCGCGTTCCTTTTCCATCGCGGCGAAATCGATATGCGCGAACACTTTTTCGACCACGGTATGATAGTCGCCGCTGTCGTAGGTGCTGCCACTCGGGATCAGATAGGGGAATTCTTCCTTGCGGATGAAGTTGCGGCGGCGCACCTCGATGCGCTCGAGTCCCACGGCCGCGGCAACCTTGTCGATCGCGGTCTCGATCGCATAATTGGTCGGCGCCTGGCCGAAGCCGCGCACGGCTTCCTGCACCGCCTTGTTGGTGGTGACCGACTGCGCGCGGTA
>JAQGKC010000020.1 GCA_028290305.1 Bradyrhizobium sp. | reverse complement strand
GCGCGGGCAAGATGGGCGTGATCGTGGCGCTCGAATCCGCTGGCAAGACCGGCGAACTCGCAGCCCTCGGCCGCCAGCTCGCGATGCATGTCGCGGCTGCCAATCCGCAGGCGCTGGATCCGGCGGGGCTGGATCCCGCGCTGGTCAAGCGCGAGAAGGACCTGCTTGCGGACAAATACCGCCAGCAGGGCAAGCCGGAGAACGTCATCGCGAAGATCGTCGAGTCGGGCCTCAAGACCTTCTACAAGGAAGTTTGCCTGCTGGAGCAGGCCTTTATCCATGATAACGCCAAGTCGGTCGCCCAGGCGGTGAAAGAAGCTGAGGGTAAAGTCGGCGCACCGATCAAGGTGACCGGATTTGTGCGCTATGCTCTCGGCGAGGGAATCGAAAAGCAGGAATCCGATTTCGCGGCCGAAGTCGCGGCGGCCAGCGGCCAGAAATAACCGCCGGGAAACGTCCTCCCGGCAGATTTGGCGCCGGGAGTGGCCTGCGCGGGAAGGAAAGCGATCGCATCATGGCTGAGCCGGTCTATCGTCGCGTCGTGATCAAGCTCTCGGGCGAATACCTCGCCGGCGCGCAATCCTTCGGCATCGATCAGCCAACCGTCGACCGGATCGCCGGCGATCTCATCGCAGCCCGCCAATTGGGCAGTGAGATTGCCGTTGTGGTCGGCGGCGGAAACATCGTCCGCGGCGTGGAGGTGTCGTCGCGCGGCGTCTCCCGCCCCACCGGCGATACCATGGGCATGCTTGCAACCGTCATGAACTGCCTGGCGCTCGAGGCTGCGATCGAGCGGCGGGGGGCCCCGGCGCGGACGCTATCGGCATTCGTCATGCCGCAGATTTGCGAGCTGTTCACCCGGGGAACGACGCACAAATATCTCGCCGAGGGACGAATCGTGCTGCTTGGCGGTGGAACCGGTAATCCGTTCTTCACCACCGATACGACCGCGGTGTTGCGGGCCGCCGAAATCGGCGCGCAGGCGGTACTGAAGGCCACCAATGTCGATGGCGTCTACAGTGCCGACCCTAAAAAGGACCCATCCGCCAAGCGGTTTGACCGTTTGACGCATTCACAGGCGATTGAGGGCGGCTACAAGGTGATGGATGCGACCGCTTTCGCGCTTGCCCGCGAGACGTCGCTGCCTATCATCGTGTTCTCGATCGCCGAACCGGGTTCGATTGGCGCGATCCTGCGCGGCACCGGCCACGGCACCATCGTCGCCGGGTGACGGCTTGTGAGGCATCGGGTGCACGCAGGTTGGCGGTCTCGATGATGAATATCAGGAGGGGAGAGTGTTATGCCCACGGGTAGTTTCGACATTAACGAATTGAAGCGCCGAATGCAGGGCGCTACCCAGTCTCTCAAGCATGAACTGGGCGGTCTGCGAACCGGCCGGGCTGCGGCTTCGATGCTGGAGCCGGTGCAGGTCGAAGCCTACGGCAGCCACATGCCGCTTAATCAACTCGCGACCATCAGCGTGCCGGAGCCGCGCCTGCTCTCCGTGCAGGTATGGGACAAGTCGATGGTCAAGGCGGTGGAGAAGGCGATCGTCGATTCCAATCTAGGCCTAAGCCCCGCCACCGAAGGCCAGGTGCTTCGGCTTCGAATTCCCGAACTCAATGAAGAGCGCCGCAAGGAATTGGTGAAGGTGGCGCATAAATATGCCGAGGCGGCAAAGGTCGCGGTGCGGCATGTCCGCCGCGATGGCCTCGATACCGTCAAGAAGCTCGAAAAGAATCACGAAATTTCCGAGGACGATCAGGAACGTCTGGCCGCTGATGTGCAGAAGGCGACCGACGGGACGATTTCCGAGATCGATCAGTTGCTTGCGGCCAAGGAAAAGGAAATCCTCACCGTTTAGCGCCATCTTTTTGTTTTGACGCGTTTTCCTCACACGAACCGGTGTCCACTTCGCTCGAAAACGCTCCAGGGATTGACCGATGTCGAACGCCGCCGCCCCCGCAACTGAAGGACCGGATCGAACCGACGGTCCCTTGCATGTGGCGATCATCATGGACGGGAACGGCCGCTGGGCAGCGGCCCGCGGCTTGCCGCGCGCGGAAGGCCATCGCCGCGGCGTCGAGGCGCTGCGCCGCGTCGTTCGCGCCGCCAGCGAACTCGGCGTTCTCTACCTGACGATTTTCTCGTTCAGCTCGGAGAACTGGTCGCGTCCGGCGACCGAAATCGGCGACCTGTTCGGCCTGCTCCGGCGATTCATCCGCAACGATCTGGCGACGCTGCATCGCGACGGCGTCCGGGTGCGCGTGATCGGCGAGCGCGACGGGCTCGAACCCGACATCTGCGCGCTCTTGAATGAAGCCGAAGAACTGACCAAGGCCAATACCAAGCTTCATCTCGTCGTCGCGTTCAACTACGGATCGCGGCAGGAAATCGCCAGCGCGGCGCAACGGCTCGCGCGCGAGGTCGCGGAGGGAAAGCGTGAGCCTTCTTCGATCGACGCCGACACGCTCGGTCAATACCTCGATACGCCGGATATTCCCGATCCCGATCTGATCATTCGCACCAGCGGAGAGCAGCGGCTGTCGAATTTCCTGATGTGGCAGGCCGCCTACAGCGAACTCGTGTTTGTGCCGATCCACTGGCCCGATTTCGACAAGGCCGCGCTCGAAGGGGCGATCGCCGAATACGCCAGGCGGGAGCGTCGTTTCGGCGGTCTGGCCGCGAAAACCGGATCGTGACCGAGGGCGAAGCCGCGCCCGCGGCTGTTGCGGAGCAGGGTGCACGCAATCTCCTCATGCGCGTCATGGCAGCACTCGTGCTCGCACCTGTCGCCATCGCCATCGCTTATGCCGGTGGATGGCTGTGGATCACGCTGGTCACGCTGGTCGCGATCGGACTCTATATGGAATGGCTGGCGATCGTGGGGGCAGCGCGGCAGACGCGGGCGGTCGCATCAGGCGTTGTTGCACTTGCGATTGCCGGGTTGTGTCTCGCGCTCGGGCGGATCGAGGCCTCGCTCATTGCATTGACGCTTGGCCTGTTGGCCGTTGCGTGGCTTTCGCCGGAGCGGCGCATCTGGGCTGCGACGGGATTTTTCTATGCCGCCACGGCGGAGATGGCCTCGGTTCTGCTGCGCCTCGATCCGGTCTGGGGATTTGTGGCGCTGATCCTAGTCCTTCTCGTGGTGTGGGTGACCGATATCGGCGGTTATTTCGCCGGCCGCGGCATCGGCGGGCCGAAACTCTGGCCGCGGGTCAGTCCCAAGAAGACATGGGCCGGCGCCATAGGCGGCTTTGCAGCGAGCCTTGTGATTTCAGCGGGGTTTGCAGCGTTCGGCTGCGGTAAAACGGGCCCTTTGCTGCTACTGGGCGCGGCTCTCTCGATTGCTTCGCAACTCGGCGATCTCTTTGAATCCGCAGTGAAACGGCGTTTCGGCGTCAAGGACTCCAGCCAGATCATTCCCGGGCATGGCGGATTGCTCGATCGTCTCGACGGCTTCGTTGCCGCGGTCGTCCTGGCGGCGATTTTCGGCCTTTTGCGGGGCGGCGTGGATGGCGTCGGCCGCGGTCTTATGGTTTGGTGAAAATATGAGCGCAGTTCCGTTGCGTAACAGCAAGGCCGCGGTATCCGCCGTACGTGCCGTCACCGTCCTCGGTGCCACCGGATCAATCGGTGACAGCACGATGGATCTGCTGAGGGCGTCGCCCGATCGCTATCAAGTCGAGGCTCTGACGGCGAACACCAATGTCGTGGGGCTGGCAAAACTGGCGAAGGAATTCGACGCACGCTTTGTGGCCATCGCCGACCCGAATCTGCTGGAAGATCTGGAAGACGCGCTGGCTGGAACGGGCACCGAATGCGGGGCAGGCGAGAGTGCGATCATTGAAGCCGCGGCGCGGCCGGCGGATTGGGTGATGGCTGCGGTCAGTGGTGCCGCCGGATTGAAGCCCGCGCTTGCGGCGGTGGATCGGGGCGCGACGGTTGCGCTTGCCAACAAGGAATGCCTTGTCTGCGCGGGTGATTTCTTCATGCAGCGCGCGGCGAAGGCCGGGGCCTGCATCCTGCCGGCCGATTCCGAACATAATGCGCTGTTTCAGGCGCTCGGTTCCGGCAACCGGGATGAACTGGTTCGCGTCATCATCACCGCATCAGGCGGACCATTCCGGACCTGGGCCAGCAAAGACATCGAGCAGGCGACGTTGGCGCAGGCGCTGAAACATCCGAACTGGAGCATGGGGCAGAAGATCACCATCGATTCGGCGTCGATGATGAATAAGGGGCTCGAGGTTATCGAAGCCTCTTACCTGTTTGCACTGACACCGGATGAGATCGACGTTCTGGTGCATCCGCAGTCGATCGTTCACGGCATGGTCGAATTTTCCGATCGTTCGGTGGTGGCGCAGTTGGGAGCGCCCGACATGCGCACGCCGATCGCGCATTGCCTCGGATGGCCCGACCGGATTGTCGGGCCGGCAGCCAAGCTCGATCTCGCCAAGATCGGACAATTGACCTTCGAGGCGCCGGATTTCGACCGTTTTCCGGGACTTCGGCTGGCTTATGATGCACTGCGGACCGGCCGTGGCGCGACCACGGTTTACAATGCCGCCAACGAAGTGGCGGTCGCGGCATTCATTGCCGGCAAGATCAAATTCGGCGCGATCGCGCGGCTCGTTGAAGCGACGATGGACGCCTGGATTCGCTCCGGCAATCTGGCGCCGCTGACGTCGGCGGATGATGCCATCGCCGTTGACCATAACGCGCGAAATAAAGCTGCCACCCTCTTGCCTCAAATTGCCGCAAAGGCATCCTAGAGGGTTGGGGGCAGAGCCGTAGGCTCTGGGTGAGGGGAATTGGATGTCTGAGTTTTTTCTACATAGTTTCAATACGTTGAGTCATGGCTTCGTTGGCTACATCATCCCGTTCCTGTTCGTCCTGACGATCGTCGTTTTCTTCCACGAGCTTGGTCATTTCCTGGTCGCCCGCTGGGCCGGCGTGAAGGTGTTAACTTTCTCGCTCGGCTTCGGTCCGGAACTCGCCGGCTTCAATGACCGCCACGGCACCCGATGGAAGATTTCGGCCGTCCCGCTCGGCGGCTACGTCAAGTTCTTCGGCGACGAGAGCGAGGCCTCTACGCCATCTTCCGAAGCGCTCGCCAACATGACCGAGGAAGAGCGCGCGGGCAGTTTCCACCACAAGAGAGTAGGTCCCCGCGCCGCGATCGTGGCCGCCGGTCCGATCGCCAATTTCATTCTGGCGATCGTGATCTTTACCGGCCTGTTCACATTTTTTGGCAAACCAAGCACGACGGCGCGCGTCGATAAGGTCGAGGCGGGCAGCGCCGCCGCGGCGGCGGGCTTTCAGGTTGGCGATGTCGTGACGGCGATCGATGGCAGCGCGATCGGAAGCTTCTCCGATATGCAGCGCGTCGTCGTGGCTCACGCCGGAGATCAACTGACGTTCTCCATCAAACGCGGCGATTCCACACTGGAACTGCGCGGAACCCCCGAACTGAAGGAAGTGAAGGACCCGTTCGGGAATGCCCATCGGCAGGGTGTGATGGGAATCACCCGCGCGACGTCGCCCGGCGATGTCACGACCGAACGCGTCGACCCCGCCACCGCATTATGGCTCGGGGTCAAGGAAACCTGGTTCGTGGTTGATCGTACGCTGGCCTATATCGGCGGTGTCTTTACCGGGCGCGAAGCGGCCGACCAGGTCGGCGGCCCGCTGCGGATCGCCCAGATTTCAGGTCAGGTCGCAACCATCGGTCTTGGTGCGCTGGTGCAACTTGCCGCGGTACTTTCGATCTCGATCGGATTGCTGAACCTGTTTCCGGTACCGCTGCTCGATGGCGGTCATCTTTTGTTCTACGCGGTCGAGGCCGTGCGCGGCCGCCCATTGTCGGACCGGGCCCAGGAAATGGGGTTCCGAATCGGACTAGGGCTGGTGCTTATGCTGATGGTGTTTGCGACCTATAACGACATCCTGCATCTGGCCGCCTCATGATGCCTTATTCGAACGGCGTGGCCGATGGGCAACGTCTTGGAATGAAATTGAAATTGCACTGCAATAGGACTTTTGCCGCCCTGGCAAAATTGTCTACAAGCTGGGCAATAAATGGGAATCTGTCGGTTCGCGGGGGTGCGAGTCGGCACTGGAATGACAAGGGCGCGTTGCGCATGAATGTTGGAATGCGAGTCCGGGGGGGCTTGTTTGCTGCCCTGATGATGTGCGCTATGCCGGTCATTGCGACGCTGGCCACTACGGCTGTGTCGTCGCCTGCCGCCGCGCAGACCGTTTCCTCGATCGAGGTCGAAGGCAACCGGCGCGTCGAAGTCGAGACCATCCGTTCCTATTTCAAGCC
>JAQGKC010000490.1 GCA_028290305.1 Bradyrhizobium sp. | reverse complement strand
AGTTCGAGGCCGGATCGACGACAACGGCTTCGAGTTTCTTGCCGTTGATGCCGCCCTTCTTGTTCTGCTCATCGATCATGAACAGGACGGTATCTTTCAGCGTGGTTTCGCTGATGGCCATGGTGCCGGAGAGGGAGTGAAGAACACCAACCTTGATGGTGTCATCCGCCGCTTTGGCTGACGTAAACGCGGCCAGGCCCAGAACCAGTCCGGCGGTCGCTGCCAGCCAGCGACGGCGGCTCAGCGGCGTCGCTATATCGTGAGTGAGTTGAGTAAGCATGAGGTGTCATCTCCCTGACGCAGACGTTTAAACGCTGCGAAACGGCCCCACGGCCGCCTGCATTAACGGAATCGCAAGAACCATGCCACGGTGCCTTGATAGGTTAACCGATTGGTCTCGTTGACAAATCTGCGCTGAGCGTCCGGATTTTCGAGGTTTCTGCCTAATATTTAGACGAAAAAAATGTATGCTTTATCGGCAAACCGTCTAATTTATAGGCCGTCATGACGAAATGTCTAAATTTTTGGCATAGGATGCTGCATCCGACGGACGTCGATGACCGCGCAAAAGAGCCATCTCCGCGCCATTCTTAACCGCGTTACCGCATCACGTCATGTTTCACCTTGAAAGCGCCGCGTTCGTGTTCCATATGACGGGCACGACCTTGAGAATCATCAGGTCACTGCGAGCCGCGTGTTCTGAGCCCGTCCAACGGTTTCTGGCTTGCCCCTTCAGCTAACCAAAACCCGACGCCCCAAACACGCGGGTGTCTCTGACACCCCCTCGCGCGCTCCTGGCGGATATCGTCGGGCGCCTGCCTTTTATAATGGAAAGAACCAATCTTTTGACCTCCTTTCAGGATTTCGGCCTCGCCGATCCCATCTCGCGTGCGCTCAAAGAAGAGAATTATCTCACGCCCACACCCATCCAGGCTCAAACCATTCCTCTCGCGCTGACCGGCCGCGACGTCGTCGGCATCGCCCAAACCGGCACCGGCAAGACGGCATCCTTCGCGCTGCCCATCCTGCATCGCATTCTGGAGAACCGCATCAAGCCGCAGCCGAAAGCCTGCCGCGTGCTCGTGCTCAGCCCGACGCGTGAATTGTCGGGACAGATTCTCGAGAGCTTCAATGCCTATGGCCGCCACATGCGCCTTACTTCGGCGCTGGCGATCGGCGGCGTCCCGATGGGACGTCAGGTCCGATCGGTCATGCAAGGCGTCGAAGTCATGGTGGCCACGCCCGGCCGCCTGCTCGATCTCGTGCAAAGCAACGGCCTGAAGCTCGGACAGGTCGAGTTCCTCGTGCTCGACGAAGCCGACCGCATGCTGGACATGGGCTTCATCAACGACATCAGAAAAATCGTCTCCAAATTGCCGGTCAAGCGGCAGACGCTGTTCTTTTCGGCGACGATGCCAAAGGATATCGCCGAACTCGCCGAACATATGCTGCGCGATCCGGCGCGCGTGGCCGTGACGCCGGTTGCCTCCACGGTCGAGCGCATCACCCAGCGCATCATTCAGGTCGATCATTCCGCCAAGCCCGCCTTGCTGGCACAACTGCTGAAGCAGGAGCAGGTCAATCGCGCCCTGATCTTTACCCGGACCAAGCATGGCGCGGACAAGGTGGTGAAGGGTCTCGCAAGGGCCGGCATCACCGCCGACGCCATTCATGGCAACAAATCGCAGAACCACCGCGAGCGCGTGCTGGCGGCATTCCGCTCCGGCGAGATCCTCACGCTGGTCGCCACCGACATTGCCGCCCGCGGCATCGACGTCGACGGCATCAGTCATGTGGTGAATTTCGATCTTCCCAACGTGCCCGAGACCTATGTCCATCGCATCGGCCGCACCGCACGCGCCGGCGCGGACGGCGTCGCGATCTCGCTCGTCGCAGGCGGCGAGGAACTGACGTATTTGCGCGACATCGAAAAGCTGATCCGCATCACATTGCCCAGAGAAGACCGCCGCACGCCGGGTCATCGCGACACGGCGCCGGCGCCGGCGCAACACCGGGGTGCGCGATCCGCATCACACGTGCACGCGGCCAGGGCCAATGAAGCGGCGCCCGGATCGAAAGGACCTCGCCGCCGCCGCCGTCCCGGTGGTAATAATGGCGTTCCACCAACCAACCGGCACGAGGCCAACCGACATGAGCCAGCGCGTCCGTCGCAGGGCAGCGGCAAGGTTGAAGGGATGCAAGGCGTTGCCTTTTTGCATCGCGAAAGCCGTCCGAATACCCGACCCAATCGCACCCAACGGCCACAACGCTAACAGTCGATCGATCTGGAGATAACCATGGCTAAAGAAGAGCTGATCCAGTTCGAAGGACTGGTGACCGAAATCCTCCCCGATGCGCGTTATCGCGTGCAACTCGATGCCGGGCACGAGATCGTCGCTTACACCGCCGGCAAGATGAAAAAGAACCGGATCAAGACGTTGGCGGGCGATCGGGTGACGATCGAAATGTCACCCTACGACCTTGAAAAAGGCCGGCTGATCTTCCGTCACAAGGACGAGCGTCCGG
>JAQGKC010000487.1 GCA_028290305.1 Bradyrhizobium sp. | reverse complement strand
TGTGGCTGATCGGCGAGGGCCTGCAATTCGCAAGCGTCGTGGCGCTGACGGTCTCCTTCGGATTGGGGCTGAGCGCCACCATTCATTTCCTGAACCGGTTGCGGCACGAGGAACGGCCGGACGAGGACCCCGCCATCGCGGTGGAGCGCGCCACCGTGCTGGTTGGCCCGCCCCTGATTCTGACGTCGGTCGTGCTGGCGTGCGGCTTGATCGTAACGGCGTTCTCCGATCTGCCATCGCTGCGTCTGTTCGGCTGGTTGAGCGCGTTCGCCATGCTCGCGGCATTGGCGGCGGACCTGTTGATCCTGCGGCCCACGGTCACGTTCTTGAGCAGGCTCGCGCGCCAGCTTGGCGAGAAGCGACTGCACCGCCGGGTTTTCTAGGCCGCGAACAACTTCTCAAGCCGGATCGGCAATTTTCGGACGCGGATGCCAGTCGGGGTAGGCCGCGCAGCGGCAGAGGTTGCCGCTCATATACTCGCCGATGTCGGCGTCGGTACCGGCGTGTCCCTCCTTCACGCACGCGACCGCCGAGACGATCTGCCCCGGCGTGCAATAGCCACACTGGAACGCGTCGTGGTCGATAAAGGCCTGCTGCATGGGGTGCAGCGTCCCGTCCGCCTGCACCATGCCTTCAATCGTGGTGACGTTTCGACCGTCGACCGAGGCAGCCAAAGTCAGGCATGAGAGCACGCGACGGTTGTTGACCATCACGGTGCATGCACCACATTGGCCATGGTCGCAGCCTTTCTTGCTGCCTGTCAGACCGATATGGTCGCGCAAGGCGTCAAGCAGCGTCGTGCGGACGTCGAGTGCAAGGTGATATCGTTGTCCATTGACGTTGATGAGCTTGCTTGGTGACATAGCGCAGGGAGATGATGGCAAGGCCAGCTTGCATCTCCACGCTGTACTCGGACTTCGTGACGGCACCGTACGAGGAGGGCACTTTCTAGCCGGTAAAGTGCGACCCACGCTTGAAGTGACGATCGTCGAAACGGCGTCAAAGCTTCGTCGCGAGAAGCGAGCGGATTTAGGGATCGCGCTTATCGATATTTGATCTGGTCGATCGCGTCGACCAAGGCTGGAGTTCGAAAACGCAAGTTGACGCTCATCAAGGGCCGGTAAAGGGGACTTTGATACGTTCGTCGCGTAGATGCCGTGCGCCGCCAACGGCATTTTTATCAGATTGAATACGATCATGAAAGTACCTGTCCTGGGTGTTACCTTCTGCATTTTTGTGTTGACGATTGTTGGAGCGGTCGAGGCCCGCAACGACGGGCGCTATGCGCACTCCCCGCTCAAGCCATGGTTTGACGGCCTCAGGTCCGGCAAGGACTGTGCTGTTCGGATGCTGATGGCGTTGCTGTTTCTGATCCGGATTGGGAATCGAAAGATGGCCATTACCGCGTCCGCGTCGATAACGAATGGTCGACGTTCCAGATGATGCAGTGATCACCGAACCGAACCGCTACGGCAGAACCATGGTCTGGCCGACCAAGGGGGACGCTCGGGACTTCAAATTCGCTGCTTCATGCCGGGCACCATGACCTGACTCTAGCTTGTTCTTGCTTTCTCCACGCCTCGTCTTCCAATTGCTGTTTGCATTGAAGCATAACCGGTCGATGATTTTTGACGTCGGTCAAGGTAGCGTACGCCAATGCGTCGTATAGTCTCTCGGGTGCGCAGATCAGTGGAGAAAACCATGTGCGACTATAGCCTGCATGCTGTTTCTTCTCGCCCGGGGAACCGAACTCGCGTTCGAACATGACGTCAGGTACAATCGTTTTGGCTGTCAACCAAAAACGCAGGCTTTCGCCGGTTTTGCCAGAGAGTGCCGCGCGCGCCCGAGCAGCATCGCGATGCGCTCGCATTTCCGGACGGCAACACGGTTCTAGTGAGTTTGTTGTCGGAAGGACAGCATGCGCGAGTCATTCAGCTACCTACCAGGCAAGAACATAGTGCCCAAGAACACAGCGTCAGTGCCGAGAAAGCGTCGACGACTACGGCCGAGCTTGAGGTGACGCGCTAAGCCGCTTCAGCACATCGCCACCAAGTTTCCCTGCCCAGAGCGAAAGGCGAGCACGGAAGAAGAGCATGGCAATTTTTTGCAAACATCTCGCGGAAATTCGTGACGTTGTTCCGAGCGCTCCCGGGTGTGAAGAATGCCTGAAATTGGGTGACCCCTGGCTGCATCTGCGCGTCTGCCGCACCTGCGGCCATGTCGGGTGCTGCGATCAGTCGCCAAATCGACATGCCACAAAACATTTTCGCGCAACCAGGCACCCGATCATCGAAGCCTATGATCCGCCGGAAGGATGGGGTTGGTGTTACGTCGACGAAGTGATGTTCGACCTTTCGGACCGGCCGACGCCGCATCTGAGCCCGATTCCCCGCTACTACTGAGGTTTATCTCCAGCGCTGGTCGACGCAGGCCTTCGGCTGTTCGCCGCGGTCCTGTGCCAGCGAAGGATAGTCCGTGTATCCCTTCTCGCCGCCGCCGTAATAGGTCGTTGGATCGTCGACGTTGAAGGGCGCACCGAGGCGGATCCGCTCGGGCAGATCCGGATTGGCGATGAATTTGCGGCCGAACGCGATCAGGTCCGCCATGCCTTCGCGAAGCCATTTCGCCGCAGTGTCGGCCTGGAAGCCGCCCGCCACGACCAGCGTTCCCTTGTATTTCTTCCGGATCAGCCGGACCATGTTCATCGCCTTCGGGTCCGGCTGCTGTCCATTCTGCATTTGCTCCAGCGCAGGGATGACCATATGCAAATAGGCGAAGCCGTAGTCGCTGAGCCGCTCGGCAATATATCCGAAGGTCGCCTCGGGGTTATCGTCGTGGATATCGTTCAACTTGCCCATCGGCGAGATGCGCACGCCGATGCGATCCGGCCCCCAGATCGGCATCAGGGCCTCGGCGACCTCGAACAACAGCCGCGCCCGGTTTTCTACCGGGCCGCCATATGCGTCGGTGCGCCGATTGGTGCCGGTCTCGATGAACTGATCGAGCAGATAGCCGTTAGCGGCGTGGATCTCGACGCCGTCGAAATCGGCGGCCTGTGCGTTCCTGGCCGCGCGCTCATATTGCGCGACGATGTAGGGCATCTCTTCGATATTCAGTGCGCGTGGCCGCACGAACGGAACAAGTTCACCTTCGCCGCGCTCGTTTTCGATGAAGGCTTTACCCTCGGGTATGACGGCCGGCGGCGCGACGGGGAGCATGTTGTCGGGCTGCAGCGCCGGATGCGAGATGCGCCCGACGTGCCAAAGCTGATTGAAGATCAATCCGTGAGCCTCGTGTACCGCCTTGGTGACCCGGTGCCACGCTTCCACGCTTCCACGCTTCCACCTGCTCGCGGCCGTGGATGCCGGGTGTCCATGCGTAACCCTGGCCCTGCATCGACACCTGCGTTGCCTCGCTCACGATCAACGCGGCGGAGGCGCGTTGCGCGTAGTAGCAGGCGGCAAGGGAGCTCGGCACATTGCCCGGCTGGCGCGCCCGCGAGCGGGTCAGCGGCGCCATCACGATGCGATGGCGAAGATTGAACGGGCCGAGCCGGTATGGCTGGAACAGCGGGTCCGTGTCTGTGCCCTGGCACGTGGCCGCGTAGCCGTGGCGATCTCGTTCATCTTTTCCCTCCTCAAGGAACCCAAAAGCACGTCACTTTGGGAAATACTAGCGACGGAGCGGCTCGCTTCCATTGACCGCCGTCAATGCAAAGAGCGGCTGGAACTTCGCTAATTACG
>JAQGKC010000469.1 GCA_028290305.1 Bradyrhizobium sp. | reverse complement strand
AATCCACCAAGCATCCCGGCCACGATGACATTGCGCCGTGCCGGGGTCCGCTTGCCGGTTCGATGCAGGATCCGGTCGCTCACGACGCCGCCCAGGGTGTCGCCAATCACCCCGGCAAGGAATACGCCGGCCGAATAGAACGCCGATTGCGTCAGGTTCTGATGATAGTTCTGGAAAAAGAAGGACGGTATCCAGCTCAGGAACAACCAGAGCGTCCAGCCATAGCAGAAGTCGACGGCGGTCACGGGCAGCATGCGGCGAAACAATTGTGGCCATGGCACCGGCTCCGGGACCTGGCTTCGGCCGCGCGCGGGAAGCGCGGCGAGTTCTTCGGCAGTCAGTGGCGGTGATGTAGGTACATCACGAAAGTACAGCACCCAGATCACGACCCAGAAAAGGCTCAGGGCGGCAAGAAGCACGAATGCGCCGCGCCATGAGACCAGCGCCACCAGCCACGCAATCAAGGGTGGCGTCAGCGCATTGCCGATCCGGGCCGCCGAATGCGTGATACCTTGGGCGAAACCCCAGCTGCGCTCCGGCACCCAGGCCGCCATCGCCCGCGTCGCGGTTGGAAAGGTCGCGCCCTCGCCGATACCGAGCGCAAGCCGGGCGGCAAAGAGGCTCGCGAGCCCGCCGACCGCGCCTGTCGCTGCCGTCGCCGCGCAGACGACGAGGCCGCAGACGAACAGCGTCACTCGCGGACCGAATTTGTCGCCGAAATAGCCGCCGATCAGCTGGAACAGGGCATAGGGATAGGCGAACGCCGAAAACACCAGCCCGAGCTCGGTATTGCTGAGGTCGAGCTCGGCCTTGATCAACGGCGCGGCGGTCGAGATGTTGACCCGATCCACATAGAGGATCAGGTACATCAGGCAAATGATGAGCAGGACCGTGTTGGAGACGCTCGGTCGTCGCATCAGACCGGCGCCGCGCTGCCCTTGATCTGGGTTCGGTGCATGATGCGGCGTGCCGAGGCATCGAACGGATCGCGCCGATGCATGGTACAGCGGTTATCCCATAGCACGAGGTCGCCGACCCGCCAGACGTGCTCCCAGGCGAACTCCGGGCGTTCGACGAAATCCCACAACTCGTCAAGCAGCGCCTCGGAGTCCGAAAGTTCGAGCCCGACGAGATATGCATTGCGCCGGCGGCCGAGACAAAGCATGCGACGCCCGGTGTCGGGATGGGTGCAGACCAGGGGGTGCAAGGCACCAGGTGACGTCCGTGGATCGTCGGTCGCGGTGACGCCTTGGCGCAGATAGCCGCCGCTATTGTAGGTGCCGTCGTGCTTGATCTTGAGGTTCGCGATGCGGCGCTTCAACTCGTCCGGCAATGCTTCATAGACGGCGTACATGCTGCAAAACGAGGTGTTGCCGCCTGCAGGTGGCACCTCGAGCGCGTAAAGCATACTCGCCATCGGCGGGACATCGAGATACGACATGTCGGTATGCCATACGGCTTCGCCGGCGCCGAGGCTGCCGATCGGCTGACCGTTCAAGGTCACGTTTGAAACGATGTAGATTTCAGGCAGCCCCTCGACGAAGCGCCGGCCGGTTTCCTGTACCGGCGCCCAGTCGAGATCGCCGAAGCGGCGGCTAAACGCGATAAGGTCCTGGTCGCTGAGCGTCTGGCCACGCACCAGAAGGACCTGATGGTCGTGCCAGGCGCGCTTGAGTGCTGCGAACTGCGCTGCGTCGATATCCCTAAGATCGACACCGCGTATCTCGGCGCCCAGCGCAGCTCCGGTCGGAATCACCTCGATCGGCTCACCGCGTATGCTACTTGCAACTTTGCTTTCGGCGCTCAAAGCCATCGGAACCCTCCCGGTTTTATGGACCATTTTGGAAATACTATCATTGCGCAGTGGGCGGGGGAATCGAAAGCTGGCCCGTAATACGCTTCCGCCCGGACCCTGGTTCGCCGTTTGTCGGCGCTCGCCCCGGTGTATCAGTACGCACCTTCATCATGACCGCAAAATTACATGCGACAGCAAGCTGCTTTTAACTCTGCTGATTAATGACCCTGATTAACCCTTGGCTGAACCATCGCAGCTATACATTGCCCTGGGATCCACTGGGCATTCGGCCATGAGCACAGCCGTTATCGACCAATCGACAGACAACCCGCGGCGGGGTGGCAAACCATCCGCCGCCAAGAGCTGGCTGAAGGCCATTGAGCTGACGTCCCGCATCGAGGCCGATCCGCAGCGGTTGTTTGCCGACGCGGTCGAGGATTGGGCCACGCGGCAGCCGGACCGCGCCGGGCTGATATCGGAAACCGAGACGTTCAGTTACGGGCGTTTGGCCGATCGGATCAACCGCTACGCCCGCTGGGCATTGGCCGCCGGAATCAAGACCGGCGATACCGTTTGCCTGTTCATGCCGAGCCGGCCGGATTACATCGCAGCGTGGCTGGGGATCACCAAGGTCGGCGGCGTCGCGGCGCTCATCAACACCAAACTGGTGGGGTTGTCGCTGTCGCACTGCATCAACGTCGCGGACGCGGACCATGTCATCCTCTCTGATGATCTTGCGGATGTATTTGAGACGGCCCTGCCGCATTTGAACCGCGTGCCGAAAATCTGGATCCATGGCGGCGACGCGAATGAAGCCAATATCGACGCGGCCTTGGCTGGAATGGATGCAAGCCCGCTGACGCCAACCGAGCGGCGCGGGATCACCATTAACGATCGCGCGCTGTTGATCTATACCTCAGGCACCACCGGCCTGCCCAAGGCAGCCAGCATCAGCCACCGGCGCATCCTGAATTGGGGCGGCTGGTTCGCCGGATTGACCGGTGCCTCGCCCGAGGACCGGCTGTACAATTGCCTGCCGGTCTATCACAGCGTCGGCGGCATTGTCGCGCCATGCAGCATGCTGAGCGCGGGAGCTTCAGTCGTGCTCTCGGACAAATTCTCCGTGGGCCAGTTCTGGCGCGATATCGTCCGCTGGGATTGCACGCTGTTCCAGTATATCGGCGAGCTCTGCCGCTATCTTCTGAAAGCGCCGGTCTCCGAATTCGAAAACAAGCATCGGCTGCGGCTGGCCTGCGGCAATGGGCTGCGCGGCGATATCTGGGAAGCCTTTCAGGCGCGCTTCGCCATTCCCCGGATACTGGAATTCTACGCGGCCACCGAAGGCAATTTCTCGCTTTACAATGTCGAGGGCAGACCGGGTGCGATCGGCCGGATTCCGCCGTTGCTGGCGCACCGTTTTCCGGCGTCGATTATCCGTGTCGATCCGGAGCTAGGCATTCCCGTTCGCACAGCAGAGGGTCTTTGTATCGCTTGCGCCCGCGGCGAGGTCGGCGAAGCCATCGGCCGTATCGGTACCG
Organism: Bradyrhizobium sp.; assembly: GCA_028290305.1. Next base: position 59,050 of record JAQGKC010000469.1, on the reverse strand, counting down.
CCGATGGCGGCGGCGGCCGCTTCGAGGGCTACACCGACGCCGCCCAGACCGAGAAGAAAGTCCTCCGCGACGTGCTCGCGAAGGGCGACGCCTGGTTTCGGACCGGCGACCTGATGCGGCTCGATGAAGGCGGCTATTTCCACTTCGTCGATCGGGTCGGAGATACCTTCCGCTGGAAAGGCGAGAATGTTGCGACGTCCGAGGTGAACGAAGCCGTTCTGGATTGCCCAGGCGTTACCGATGCGACGACCTACGGCGTGGAAATTCCCGGCGCCGATGGCCGCGCGGGAATGGCCGCGATCGTGGCCGACGAGCGTTTCGACCTCGAAGAATTCCGGCACCGTCTCTCGCAACGGCTGCCGGCCTATGCTTGCCCCGTGATGATCCGTATCTGCACGACGCTGGATACCACCGAAACGTTCAAGCAGAAGAAGCATGAGCTGGTTCGCGACGGCTTCGATCCGTATCGCGTGACCGATCCGCTGTTTTTCAAGGAACCGAAGTCGGGAGCGTATCGTCCGATCGATGCGGATGCCTATGCGCGCATCCTGGATGGCTCAATCCGGCTGTGAGTTGCCGGCTGTGAGCTACCGGCCGTCGGCGCACGCCACCGTGCGGGACTTCCGCTCGTCTGCATTGCAGCGGCCGAGCACAGCGCTTTGGCGATGTTTCCAAATATTTCTGCCACAGTGCGCAGCCTCTGGTCGGTAATCTCCGGCCGTTCCTTTATCGCGCAAACTTCGGTTCAGCGGCGAGCAACAGTTTACCAATGAACGCGAAAGATCGCGGGATGGCTGAGTTATTTCATATTTGCGCTCTATGATGGGCTCTCGCAATTTAATGAGAAGGCGAAGCAATCCATGTCGGTAAGGTTAAGGATTATTGCGGCGATGCGACAGATCGCCGAGGAGCAGAAAGTCACGCTGCCGCCGCTCGATGACGACCTGTCGCTTCACGAAACAGGCTTCGATTCGCTCGGCTTCGCGATCCTGGTGGCGCGGCTTGAAGACGATCTCGGTGTCGATCCGTTTACCATATCGGAGGACGCCACCTTTCCTCTCACCGTAGGCGACTTCATCAGGGCCTATGAAAATGTCCCCGCGTGAAACCTTCGCGCTCCGTGATTATCTCGGTCCGGACTTAACGGGCCGCACGATTTCCGATGCGCGACAGGTTGTGTCGCTGACGGATATTCTCGAACAAACCTGCCTGGGAGATCGCCTTCGCGAGCTCTCGGGGCGGTCGGTGCTGCTTGCGGTCGCGGATCAGTTGGTATCCGGGATAGCGATGACGGAAATCGACGGCGTCGGTCGGCGAATGCTGCTGTGCCCGCCCGATCTCAACACCGACCATATCAAGACCCTGGTCGAAGATGCCGGGATCGATGCCGTGGTCACCGACCACCCGGCGCGGTGGACGGGTGCAGGGATCGATCTGGTCGTGCCGGCCGGGCCGCCGGCGCGTGCGGCCGTCAAGGGACAGACCGAGCGTGCGACGGAATGGTTGATGCTGACCTCGGGCACCTCGGGTGTGCCGAAGATCGTCAGCCACACCCTGGAAGCACTGACCGGCGCGATCATCGCGGACGGTCCGGCGCGGGCTGCTTCCGCGGTGTGGGCGACCTTCTATGACATTCGCCGCTACGGCGGCCTTCAGATATTTTTGCGCGCCATCATCGGCGGCGGTTCGATGGTGTTGTCGGAGCCTGGAGAGGCGGTCGCCGACTATGTCACGCGCTTGCGTGCGGCAGGCGTGACGCACATTTCGGGCACCCCTTCGCATTGGCGCAAACTTCTGATGAGCGGATCGGCCGCGGGCTTTTCTCCGCGTTACGTTCGTCTGTCCGGCGAGATTGCCGATCAGGCCGTGCTCGATGGCTTGAGTCGGGCGTTTCCCGCGGCCTCGATCGGTCATGCCTATGCCTCGACCGAGGCAGGCGTCGGCTTCGCCGTGAACGACGGCCTCGAAGGTTTTCCCGCGACCATGATGGGCAAGGGCCGCGATGGCGTCGAAATGAAAGTCGAAGAAGGATCGCTTCGGATCCGCTCGACGCGAACGGCGCACGCCTATGTCGGAAAAAAAGCAGCCGCCTTGACCGATGGCGACGGATTCGTCGACACCGGCGATATGGTCGAGCTGCGGGGAGACAGGTATCACTTCGTTGGCCGCCGCGGCGGCATCATCAATATTGGCGGCCTCAAGGTTCATCCGGAAGAAATAGAAGCCGTCATCAACCGGCATGCGGAGGTACGCATGTCCCGCGCCAAATCGCGGCGCAGCCCGATCACCGGTGCGATCGTGGTCGCCGATGTCGTTCTGGCCGATGGTGAAGACCCGGGCCGCGGCGACGAGATCCGCGCCAAAATCCTGGCGGATTGCAAGGCCTCGCTGCCGTCGCACAAGGTGCCCGCCGTCATCAAATTCGTCCCGTCGCTCGATATCACGGCGGCCGGAAAGCTGGCCCGTCACGATGCATAATGTTCTGGTGACCGGTGGCAGCCGCGGGATCGGCCTCGCTATCTCGCGAAGGCTGGCTGCGGCCGGCTACAATGTGATCGCGGTGGCGCGGCGCGAAAGCGACGAACTGAAGAATGCCATTCAGGCAGTCATCAAGCAGGGCAGGGGTGGCCTCCACTTCAGGGCGTTCGATCTCAGCGAGATTGACTCGATCCAGCCCTTCATCAAGGAATTGCGCGACGAATTCGGCGCCATCTATGGCCTGGTCAACAATGCCGGGATCGGCACCGAAGGCCTTCTCGCCACCATGCACAACACCGAGATCGAGGCCTTGCTTCGTCTCAACGTTCTTTCTCCCGTGATCCTCACCAAATATGTTGTGCGGCAGATGATGGCCGATGGCGCCGGCCGCATCATCAACATGTCATCCATCATTGCCACGACGGGTTACAACGGCCTGTCCGTCTATGGCGCGACCAAGGCGGCGGCAACCGGCTTCACCCGCTCGCTCGCGCGCGAGGTCGGCAAACTCGGCATCACCGTGAATGCGATTGCGCCGGGCTTCGTGGATACCGAATTGACGCAAAGCCTCTCGGACGACCAGCGCAAGCGCATCGCCGGCCGCAGCGCATTACGCCGGCTTCCGGAGCCTGACGATGTCGCGCGCATGGTGGAATATCTGCTGGGAGACGGCGGCCGCAATGTTACAGGTTCCGTGTTGACGATCGACGCCGGCAACACCGCCTGAGTCCGGCTTCGCGCGGCGCGGCCTATTCGCAGCCACCGCGTTCGCGGCGTCCCGCAGCCATGATTGTTCCCTCGGTCGTCGCGAAAACGCGCCAAGCTTTGACGTTTTTGGCCACAATCGAAAACGACCATGGCGCCATGAAAACGCTAGCCGTTATTTCGATTTTGGCGCTGCTCACGATCAGCGGGGCGGTCTACACCGATCAGCTTTTTACGAGTGATCAGGTCGCCGCGCAAAGTGCGAACTGAACTCGCCGTTTGAAGTCAGCTTTTGGGGCTGTCTCGGGGGACGATGATTATGCTGTCGGTGGATCAATTCCTTAGACTGATAAGCGTGCCAGCCGTCGTTGTGGCGTTGCTGATCGCATCGCAGGTTTCAGGAGCGGGGATTTTCCATTCCGCGCCAGCGCAAATGGCGAGCGTACAGTAGCTGCGTTTTCTCGCGTCCTATGTGCCGCGGCTTTGCCTTCGGCGAAATCGACGAATTGACACCGCGAGACTGATGCGGGTCGCCGGTCTACATCGCCTTTAAAAAACTCTCGCCGGAATCGCACGGGATGCACTGGTAGGTCAGTAAATTGAAGGTCTGACTTCGCGGCTCGATGAGGGCCAACCGCATCGGCACCCTGCATTTGAGGCACGGCATCTCAACGGTGGCTTGAAAGCGCGTGCAGGTCGGCGTCGGCCGGGGCGATTGCAGCATCGTGTCCTCTCGCTCGCAAGACAGGGAAGCAACGCCACTTACTCGGCCTACTGGCCCGAATCACTATGCCTGATTTCTGACACAATTGGAATCGGGCCACAACAGCTCAACGAGACCATTTTCTAACGTGCATTCGGATTCCCCGAAGGCGAAAAGTTCCCGGCAGCTTCGCGAATTCCCTGGTTGCCACCTCTGGAACGTTTGTTTCTGCGTTCGGTTGTCGCAGCGTGATTCAGCAAACGGAGGACTGAGATGAAATTGTATTTAGCTGCGATAGCGACTGCCGCGATGATCGGAACTGCTTTGCCGGCGTGTGCGGAAGAAGTAGGCGTTGGTGTCGGCCCGGTCGGCGTGACCGTTGGTGAAGGTCATCGCGACCGCGATGTCGACGTCGTGCGCGAGCGCGATGTAGTTCGCGATCGCGACCGCGATCGCCGCGACCACGATACGGTCATCATCAAGAAGGGCGATCACGATCGGGATGTCGATCACGACCGCAGCAAGGTCATCGTCGACCACGACTGATTTGTTCGCGAAACGACGATTGGTACGAACAGGGCCGCCTTCGGGCGGCCTTTGTCGTACAGGGAAAGGCTCGGTCTTTCGGAGATCTAGCTCCAAGATGTCCTTCTCAGACGCAATGGAACGAAGGTGTTCTGATGTCGTTGATCCCGCAGCCAGGGAATGCTTGCCATGCAACGCGTAAAACATCCGCCTGTTCGTAATAAAATCAATCTGGCAGACCCGGCGCAGGTTCGTGCCTGGACACGGCGGCTCGGCGTATCCGTGGATGTCTTGAAGGCGGTGGTCGACAAGACTGGCAATTCCATCACGGCTGTGACCAAGGAAGTTGAACTGCAGCGCCAGGCTAGCCAGACCTCCCATCAGCCAGCGCCGGCGCCTTCGGTTCCGAGCCCCGCCGCCGAAGGCGAACTGCCCGCGCAGGTTTAACGGCGACTGGTTCGCAGCGCTTTAGATCATGATCCGACTAGATTGAATCGGATCATGATCTCATCTCTTTGAGCATGATCTTTTCGGAGCATGATCTTTTCGGAAAACCGGTTCCCATTTTTCCGGATCACGCTCTGTTCGTATAATCTTTTCGCAAAACAAAGCCGCCCCGCCATATGGCGAGGCGGCTTGTCAGTTCAGAGTTAGTTGTACTTGAACTGCGGCATCGCCTTCAGTTGGTCCTTGGTCGCGTTGTAGATCGCGTGATCCGGGTACCATTTTTCGTCCGCCGTGCGATCGGACCGGTTGGTCCCGGTGTTGCTCGCACCAACCGTGGTCTTGTCTGTAGTTGTCGAAGACGTGCGAACGGGTTCATTCGACCATTTCAGCTTCTCCATCGGCACCGCAACATAGTGTTCGCCCATGCCGAGAAATCCGCCGACGCCGAGCACGACGTTATCGACCTTGCCGGACTTGTCGACGATCAACTCCTGAATGTCGCCGATCTTCTCGTTGTTGTCGTTGTAGACGTTGACGCCGACCAGCTTGGTAGCCCGCCACTCGCCATCCCTATGAACGGCCGTATTGACGTTGGAGCGGTCGGTGGCGGCATTCTGAGCAAAGGCCGCGCCGGTCAGAAGCGTGGTGCCGAGCAAGGCTGCGGCGAGATATTTCGATTTCATGTTCGTCTCCAGTGGTATTTGAGTTGCAAGGTGAATGTGTTTTTGGTGGATCGATCGAACAGATCGGTCAGTGATGCAGCAGCATGATCAGAATGATCAGTGGGATGGGTATCCCAAGCAGCCACAGAAGAATCGGCATGGTTCTCTCCTTTCGTTTGGTTGAGGGTTAACGTCGCAATGATGCTTTGCCCCAGGTTCCGTCGCGCAGGCCTCCGCCTTCGGTCGCCGCCAGCGCGGCCGAGAAAGCTCCGATGAAAAGCGAAAGCGTGAGCCAGATCGCGAGTTGCGTCGCGGCCTTACGGGCCTTATCGAGGTCCGTCTTGATCTGGGTGATCACGTCGCTGACGCGCTTGTCAGCGTCCGCGGGGTTGAGGCCGGTGCGGGCCGCGACCACTTTTGCGACATAGCTGCGGTCGGCCGCGGAAGGCTCGGAGCCATTGCGAAAGTCCGCAGTGAGGAGACGGCTCAATTCGCCACGCGATTCACCAGTATTGGCGGTGTTTTCTGCGGTGGGATTGTTGGGCCGCAGCAACATATCGACATAGCCGTCCATCGGGCCGGTTGCCTGCGAAGAGCCCGCCGCCTGCGTCGCGCCGGACGTTGCGCTGCTTAGTAACGATGTCGCGGGAGAAGCGAGAAGGATCGCGCCGAGTACGGAAGCCAGCGCCCACGCCAGAAAACCATGCGCCGTATCGCGAAAAAGAACTTCAGGGGATTGGACGCCGATCCAACGGTTGCGCAGCCGACCCGCCAGATAGCCGCCAACGGCTGACGAGATCATCGCCATCACGATGAAATAAAGCCCGGTGGCGATCTCGAAGGCGGTGGCCGAAACACCTGAGTTGGACCACGGCGACACCACGGAAAATCCGAGCCCGGCGCCCAGCGACAACAACACCAGTGTCAACGCACAAGAGGCAACTGCGCCGGCTATAACGGCTGCCCAGGAAACTCCCGGCACTGACGGTTCAACTGTTGTCTCGACACCAACGGGGTGCAGTACCTGTTCCATGAATTCCTCCCAGCATTTTGAATTCGATGTCGGGGAAATGTTGGAACGTGTAAAATGTTCCTCGCAGGAAACCGGCTCGATTTTTGGAACGCTAATTAGTTTCTAACGTTCTCTTTCGGCAAGCACGCCGCTCCATTTTGGATCTCCGCCGATGCCCGCCTTGTTTGCCTATCTGGTTGCGGTTGGGCTTCTGCTTGGAGGAGGCTATGGCGCGTTGAGCTGGCTCGCTGCACCGGAGCCGGTGAAAATGGCCGCAAGGGCAAAGCCAGCGCCGCATCGCGAAGCAAAGCCTGAAACAACTTCCCGGGCAGCAGAAGACTCCGGTACGAGTTCGGTCAGTTCGAGCGGGAGTGCTGAGGCTGCGGAGAATTCCAACGAAGTGCCGCCATCGCCGCCAGCAGAGACGACCGCGGCAGCGCCAGAGCAAAGTGCGAAGACTGAAGAGACTTCGGGCGCGGCGCTGACTCAACAAGAGCAGGCTCACCAGGACCGGGCTGCCAACGCTGAGGCCCCTCAAGCCGACGTCAAGCAGTCGGCCGAGGCAGCGCCACCGGTTCAAGCCGTATTGGCGCCTTCACCCGGCAATCAGCAGACCGCGGCGGCCACTGTGCCAGCGACGGCTGCAAAGACGGTGAGGCGGCCACATCAAAGACAAGCCGGCGGTCGCTTGAAAAAACCCGCGCCGCTTGCGTTGATGACTCTGCGCACCATCGAATATCCGGATGGTCGCCGCGTAACCCAACTCATTCCCTATCGCAGCCCCGATCGCGCTCTGGCCTTCGGACCCGATGACTAGCTCTGCGCGGCGATGAATTCATAAAGAAAGCGAAAAAGCGAACAGGGCAGAACGTGGGATACCCGTTCTGCCCTTTCGAGTCAGGCTCTAAGGATAAGGGCCCGGTCCGAGGGTGGAAATGAGCGGCTTGTCGGTAGGTGCCGGCGACAATTCACTGCTGCTACTATCGCTCAGAAAATGGTCGAGGGTGGCTTGAATCGTTTCCTTGACGGAATCAGGACCCCGGTCGCTCATGTCGGTGTGCTGAAATTTCGTGTTGACGATATCGATGCCGTCTTCCTTGGCTTTCTTGGCGTCCGGCAGCACGCCGGGATCGGTTTTGAAATTCGGGTCTTTTGAGCGGAACGACAGAATCTTCAGCTTGTCGCTGAGCACGAACGGGACCCGCAAATTATCGAGCGTGATAACCTTCGCTACCGTCTCAGGATGATTTTTGGCGTAGTACATCGAAATGTCGCCGCCATTGGAATGTCCCACCAGCGTCAGATGATCGTAGTCCGCATTGGGTTGCAATTTTTTCAATTGCCCAAGCACGAACAGAATATTTGCTTCGCCGCGTTCATACACCTCGCGCCGGCCGACGTAAGGCATTCCAACCTTGGTCATCAAAGGCGGGTCGGTCGGCAGGTCCTGCTGGATGCTCGCAACCAGATATCCCCGCGCTGCAAGGACGTTGGCGAGGAAGGAGTATTCTGTGTTCTTGACGGTATTGCCGTTGCTGATGATCGCGACCGGCAGTTTCGACAAACCGGCATCCGCCTTCATCCTGTAATCGCGTCGCACGGCAAGGTCCACGGAAACGGGCCGCTGCCGCGTAGCGTCGAACAGATTGAGCGTCTCGTGCTGGATGCCCCACTTGCTAATACTAAAGTACACGGCGCCCGCGAGCGCGCAGACGCAGAAAAAAATGGCGATCGCCCTCTTCATCGTTTCCGTCCTGATCACTTTTGATTCAACGATGGCGTCGAACCATGGATTGGTTGAGGTGAGCGCCTTGTGGCGCGCATTAAATTTAAGAAAGCTTGCTCCGTGACAAATTGCTGCAGAAAGCCTTGCAATCACTCAGTCGCAATCGCAGCCCAAAATTCTGCGAAACTTTGTACATATTTTGTCACGATCGGCTCGCTAATTCCAGCGCCTCCATCGCCGCGGTTTTGTTCGGTGTGATCGAAGCGCGACATAACTCCTAACCGGCCCAATAAACAAATAAACAGGAGTGCTCGCGATGCGGGCGCTTTGTCTCGCCCCCTTCCTTGCTTTCGCTGCTGGATTGATCGTCCCGAAGGTTAACGCCGCGGAAACCCCGCGCGACATCAAAAGCCTTTACCTGATGGTCGATTATCTGGCGGTCACGTAAGGCCCGGCACCACGACAACATTCCGTTGCGCCTGCAAAATTACGGGCTTGGACCGGAGCGATACCAGCTCTCGGTCACAGGTATCCCGGCGCAGCCGAGCTACCGTGACGCGTTGTTGATGGGAAAATTTCTTGCCGGGTTCGCTGCGCTCGCGATCAGCCTGACCGCGCTGCGGCTGATGGTGATGCTCGGACTGGTTACATCGGAAACGTCGATCTGAGCGCAGGCGGTGGCACGCCTGTCTCATCTGTTCGGCGAAGCAATGCTGGCCGGGCAAATAATTAAATTAGATGCCGCCCGCGCCTGCCGGCTCGCTTACTTTTTCTCCTCCCGCTCTCTACGCGATACAGCGCGAACCACGGCATGCGAGAAATAATCCCTCGCTACGGCATCCAGCGTGGCCGAGATCAGCTCATCGGATTCAACCACGCGGCCCCTGTTTCCGGCCTCCAGCCGGTCCGCTTCTTGGATATAATCAATGGCCAGTTCGCGTAGACGGTAGAACTCAGAGTCCTCGGGAATGGGATAGGTCGTGGCCAGCAAATCCCTGGCGCGCGCACGGGCGCGATCGCTTCTCATGCCGGGCATGAGCGCCTCCTTGAGTTATCTATATTCCCTGCTCGAAGAGTGTAACGCGGCCAGATTGGCCGACACCGGTCAGCAACCAGATAGCCGAACGCTGACACTTCTGAACTAAGCGTTTTGGCTATGTCCGGTTCCTGACCGAGATCATTATTTTCATCTCCCGTGCATCTAGGAATTCGGACCAGGTTGTAAGTTCCACGGTTCCGCGCGGCTCTGGGTTCAGTTCCATGCTCACACCAATGTCGCCTATCGGACATAAAGGTGCGGCAATCGCGGGAGACTGTCTTCGGTGAAAGTACATCGCCTCCGCCGCGGATGACGTCCTTTCCCCAAACACCCTCCTTCTCACTTTCTGAATCGATTTGCGGATTCAGAACGCTCCGGTGGCTTAATGAAAGCAACGATCCTCTGCATGGCCCTCGTCCTATGCACGGAAGCTCATGGCGCAGAAAACAACGCCCCAGCACAAAACACCCCTAATCATCGGTTTGCATTGTTAAGCCGTGTGGCGTGTCCGGCCGTGCGCGAGGCTGTAAAACTTTATGGCGAAGCCGCCGCGGAGCAATGGGCGCGCAGCCATGGTGTGTCGGAATCAAAAATCGAGGAGGCAAAGCGCTGCCTGAAATAGCCAGCGGGGTCCTGCTATCGAGGATCTAGTGCCGGCGCGCCACCGCTACGCCGAACAGGAATGCGACGAACAGGCTGGCGAGCGGAGCTTCGCGGGTAATGGCGCTGATGGTCGACAGCGGCTTTCCTGGCTGCCGCGCCGTCGCAATGGCGTGGCTTAGCTGGTCGACCGCGGCCTGAAGTGCCGCGGAGACTTCCGCGATCGTGCGAGACACGTCGGTCGCGGTATCGATGGCGCGTTCCGCCACGCCGGGTTGGGGGATCGGTTCGGGTGTCTCGATGCTCACTTGCCGGTGCTCTCTAAGCTGCGATCCTTTGCCCGGCCGTCTCCGAGCGCAAGGTGATGAAGTGCAATGAGGCCGCCACCTTTGGCTATCCGCTGGCTATCCGCGCGTGCGCTCGTTTTGAACAGCGGGTCAAAGACCTTTGGCTATCCGCGACGACGCCGTGTTGAACGGCGGGTGACGGCCTCGTCGAGCAAATGCGCTGGTAAGAACTTTGTTCCGGTGAAGTTGACCGGGCTTTTATCGATGGGCCATTCAGGTTTGATCGGGATGCGAGCCGTGAAAGAGTTGAACCTATCGGGGCGGTATTTCGAGCGCGCAGCTTCAGCTTTCTTGCGTGTGCGGCCGTATTCAGCGAACATCCGGCCCAGGATTCATCATCGGTCCTTGTCAATTGAACCATCAACCTCCGAGAACCTGTGGAAACTGCACGGCGTGCTGCGATGGCTGGCTGCAGATCGAAGTACGCGGACATCGGGTCCGGCGGGGGGATCCGTGCCCGTTCAGCATCGAGCATCACTGTTCAATTTACGAAGAACGCCCCCAGCATCCGTGCCGCGAATTCATTTGCGGATGGCTTGCCGCCTCAAGTCCGCTGCCTGAATGGATGCGCCCGGACAAATCCGACATGATCATGCTGGCGGCCAATTTCATCTGGCACGGTCTGCCGGTCGACGTGGTGGTTGCGGCTGGCGACCGTCCGAAGAAAAAGGCGCTGGACTGGCTGATGAAGTTCAGTTCGGAAAAAAAGCGGCTGCTGATCTATCAAGTGGAAGAGGATTGGTTTGCCTTCGGTCCACCGGCTTTTCAGGCCGAGATTTCTGAACGCATCGGGCGTGGCGAAAAGCCATGGGCAGAATGAACGGTTGATCCATCCGGCCTGATCTCATTGAACAGGACTTGCGATGGAGTGCCGCGTCCTTGTTGCAACTATAAATTGTATAATGTCGCCATCCGAACATGCGTCCAGAGGCGCCGACCACCTTGGAACCGGCTGGAATACAAGCCAACCAAGCGTTTGCAGCTCGAAATCCCGTACAATTGCTGAAACTGCGACAAATTGCTGCACCGCAACAGTATCAATGTACCATTTTTGCGACACCTTACCAATATTTCATTAACTGCCCGTTAGGGACTGTTCTTTGGCATTTGGTATACAATAGGCTCCCTTCGCCCGGAAGTTGAATCCGGCTCAAAGCGTGGGGAAATGCCATGAGGAACAAGTTTCTTTCGGGGACGGCCTGTGCTGCCCTTTGCCTGATGTCGTTTGGCGGCGCGGCGAAAGCTGCGACCCTCGACGACGTGATGGCGCGACTAGACAAGATCGAAAAGGAAAACGCCGAGCTGCGACAGAAAGTTCGGAGCTTGTCGGCTGCGAAGCCGATCGCCGCCGCGCCGGTCGCTGCCGATCCAAGCAAATTCAAAGGCAACCCGGTTCTGCACGCGGCCGTCGCGACTTCGCCGGCGCCTGTGCCGCCGCCCGGCCCGACAATTGGCGGCATTCCGGTAAAAGCGGGTCCTTTGGGACCGTTGATCGACAACACGACGGTTACGCTTTACGGATCCATCGATTTATCCGCGGACGTCTTTAATCCGTCAGTTTACGATCAGGGAACGAAGCTCGGAGTCTCGAGCAATATTTCGAGTTTCGGTATTCGTGTCAGGCATAACCTTGCGCCGTATGGCTGGGACGGCATGGCGGTCGTGGCGCAATTGGAATCTCAAGTAGATATAGCGGCAGCCCCAACCGAGCGCGCATCATTTGGGACGCGCGACAGCTTTTTAGGGGTGGAGGGACCATGGGGCGCCGTCAAGGCCGGCAAGACCGATACGCCGTACAAGAAAAGCACAGCCGCGATGGATCCATTCTCGCGAACCCTCGGCGATTATAACTCGATCATGGGCAATACCGGCGGAGACAACCGGGCCGAATTCGATTGGCGTATGAATCACGCGGTCTGGTACGAATCGCCGATCTTCAATGGCTTCCAGTTCAGCGCGTTGATTTCGCCAGGTCAGAACTATGCCAAGGATAACAGCGATTATTCGTTCGGCGATTATTTCCAATGCAACGGCGCGTCGACCCGTGGCAGCGGCAGCAATTTCCCGGGCACGGGCGGTGCCGTTGCGGGTAACATCGGCGGCAACGGTTGCACCGACGGTTCCTACGGCAATGCCTATAGCGCTGCTTTGAACTACAAGAACGGTCCGTTCACGGCGATTGCCGCTTACGAACTCCATGAGGGCGTCAACCGTCAGGGCGACGACGGGCTTGAACCAGGCCTGGTTGCTCCGGTCTTCCTGGCCGACGGCTCCCAGGTCTTGACAGGCGTCCACAACGAATGGGCCGCAAAGGTGGGCGGTGGCTATCGCTTCAACGATGGCCTGGGCGATCTTCAGTTAAACGCCTTCTATGAATGGATACGGCGCGAAGTGACTCCAATCGAACAGCCGTTCAACGAGCGCTCGCGCGATGGCGTGTTCGCGAGCGCGACCCAGTACATCGGGAAGTGGGCCTTGAGCGCGTCTTACGCCCACGCCTTCAAAACTCCGGGCAACCCCGCGATGTTGAGCGTCAACGATCCCGTCCTTGCACCCCTGGCAACGGTGCAAGGAAATCTGGTCGACGATTCCGCCAGCCAATATGCGATCGGCGCCCGTTACTACTTCAACGATTGGGCCAGTTGGTACGTTGTTGGATCAATGCTCACTCAGGGTCAGGGCGCGCACTACTGCCTTGGTGCGAGCGGCCATGGCTATCAGGTCTGCACGCGCGATGCTGGCAACAACACCATCGGCGGCGCGACAATCAGTGCTGCCACCACAGGGATGACGTTCAACTTCTGAGCGGTAACGAAAGCGCTAACGAATACCGGATGAAGGGGGACTTGATGACGAGTCCCCCTTTTCTCGTTTTAAGCGATTTGTTTCGATCGACTCAAATCGCGATTGGAAGTCGAATGGCGATCGTGAAAAGCCCTGAAAAATTGATTTTACCAAACTCCCGGCAAGATAGATCTTGGTAGAGTAGCAAGTGTGACAGGGAACGTGACGATGGATATGCAACCGCCGCCAGCCATTATGCAAGTTGCGCAGGCCGAAGTTCCGCCCGACGCGCCGGTCGATCCGGCACCGATCCAGGTCAACGTGTCGAAATACATTCCTGAATCGGCAACCGTCGTGACGATGATTGTAACGCTTACGCCGCCGACGGGGCAGGCCGTCATCTATGCAGCCGGCCATGAGAAGGACGGAACCCTGTTCAAGGGGCCTCGCTCGATTGACGAAGTCAAGCTTGCCGGTCCAATTCTCTATGTGAAGCTCTATGGCGCAACGAGTTTCGATATCCAATACACTAACTATCGGCAGCGCGAGTGAATGCTGCGGGTTGGCTTGAGAACGAACGACGCTGTGGGACATTCGACGCCGGAACAGCTATTGGAAAATGCCCTTGCCGCGCAACGCAGGGGCTCGATCGGAGATGCGCAGCGGCTTTATGCTTCGGTCCTGAGCATCGATCCTGCCAACGCCGCTGCCTATGGCAATCTCGCCATCATCGCCGCTCAGCAGGGCGATCTCGCAGGCGCAGAGCGGTTGTTTCGCCAAGTGATCAAGCTGCGGCCGAATGATCCGGCAGGTTACAACAATCTTGGATCCTTGTTGCTGCAGCAGGGCAGGCTGGCAGATGCCATTGCCGCTCACCGTCAGGCCATAAAACTCAAACCAAATTATGCCGAAGCCTATCTCGCGCTTGGCAACGCCCTCAAGCAGCAAGGCAACCTCGAACAGGCGATGGCGTGCTACCGCTCTGCGATTGCGGCGAAACCCGATTACGCCGAAGCTCACAACAATTTCGGCGTGCTGCTTCAGATGCAAGGCAAGCTCGACCAGGCGGCCTCAGCCTATAACGAGGCGGTAAAGCTGAGGCCTGCCTACGCAGAGGCCCAATTCAATCTCGGTGTCGTGCTACATCAGAAGCATGAACTGGATGGCGCCGAAGCCGCGTATCGACGGGTTATTGCGCTCAACCCCGGGATTGCCGTCGCCCACAACAACCTGGGAACTGTCTTGAAGGACCAGGGCCGCCTCGACGAGGCGCTGGCGGCTTTCGGAAATGCCATCGGGCTGAAAGCGGGCTACGCAGAGGCGTTTTACAATCGCGCTACCGTGCTGCAGCAGCAGGCCAGACTGGAGGAGGCGCTGGCGGCTTATGGCGATGCGGTCGGACTCCGAAAGGATTACGCCGATGCGATCAACAATGCCGGTATCGTGCTTCAGGAACTCGGACGCACAGGCGAGGCCGTCGATCTCTACCACCGGCTAATCGAACTAATGCCGGCTCACGCCGATGCACACAACAATATGGGCACGGCGTTACTTTCGCAGGGATACCTCGACGAAGCGTTGGCGGCGTTTGAACAGGCGTTGAGGTGCAAGCCCGATTTCCCGGAAGTCTACTACAATCTCGGAAACGCCTGGCGGGAACGCGGCAATTTGGCCGAAGCGATCTCGGCCTATCGCAACGCCTTGCGTCTTCGGCCCGATGACGCCGATGCGTTCAGCCAACTGGTTTATCACCGTGCCCAGGCCTGCGCGTGGGACGACTACGAAGCTGAGCAAAAAAAGCTGATCGAGATGGTGCGGGCCGGAACTCGCGTTCCGCCGTTCTACCTGCTTTCAACCCCGGCGACCGCGTCGGATCAACTGATCTGTGCCCAGCACTGGATCGGGCCGATCAGCCCACCGCGGCAGGCCGTGTTTGATCACGTCTTTGATCGCGGGGCCTCCGTCGAGAGAGGACGCATTCGTCTTGGCTATTTATCCGCTGATTATCATCAGCACGCCACAGCGCAGCTCACGGCCGAATTGTTCGAATTGCACGATCGTGACCGCTTCGAGGTGGTCGCATATTCCTATGGCCCCGATGACAAAAGCCCGATGCGCGCGCGGCTTGAATCCGCGTTCGACCGCTTTGTCGACATTCGCGCCCTGTCACACCGCGATGCCGCGGGGCTTATCCATGCCGACAAGGTCGACATCCTGATCGATCTCAAGGGCTATACCCATCACGCGCGGCCGGCGATATCAGCCCATCGTCCGGCGCCGGTGCAGGTGAGTTATTTGGGATATCCTGCCACCATGGGGGCGGATTTCATCGACTACATCATCGTCGATCCGTTCGTTGTGCCGAGCACCCAGCAGCCTTTCTTTTCGGAAAGGCTCGTTCACCTTCCGGGCAGCTATCAGGTGAACGACCGAAGGCGCGACGTGGCGAAAGATATTTCGCGACAGGCGTGTGGGCTGCCCGCCGATGGGCTGGTGTTTTGCAGTTTCAACAACAGTTACAAGATCTCGCCGGCCTTTTTCGATATCTGGATGCGCCTGCTGCGCTCGGTTCCCGGCAGCATTTTGTGGTTGCTGGAGACCAACGAACTGGTCAAAGGCAATTTGCGTATGGAAGCCGAAAAACGCGGCGCGGACTCCAGCCGCTTGATCTTTGCTCCGATCGTTCCATCCGCCGAGCATCTCGGGCGTCACCGACATGCCGATCTGTTTCTCGACACGTTGCCCTGCAACGCGCACACCACAGCCAGCGATGCGCTGTGGGCCGGATTGCCGGTCCTGACCTGCAGCAGAGACACCTTCGCGGGCCGTGTCGCGGGCAGCCTTCTGACGGCGATCGGCATGCCGGAACTCGTCACGGGATCGCTCGAAGAATATGAACGGACGGCGCTGGCTTTGGGACGCGCTCCGGATCGCTTGATCGCGCTGCGACAAAAACTGGAGAAAAACCGCAGCGCCAGTTCCTTGTTTGATCTGCCAAAATTGAGCGGAAATATTGAAGCGGCCTATGCGCGGATGTGGCAAACTTGGCTTTCCGGACAGAAGCCAGCTGCGTTTTCAATCGAGAACGATTGAGGGAACATAAAGGACAGAAACCATGTTGATGCGAACCGTCGTCGCGCTCGCCTCCCTTCTAGCATTCGGCACCGGCCATGGATGGGCTGATGCGTATAAGACGCCAAGGCATCATCATCACTCGCACATTGCCCGATATCAGGAGCAACCGGTTTCGCCGGTTCCCTATGGCGGACCGACGCTCGTTCTGCATCCCGCCTCAAACATTGCATGTAATACGCCGTATCGGTCCACGCGTGCGCTGCCCTGTGATCAACCGGTCTGGGTCTACGGAAGTCCCTGCGAGGTGGACTTGGGCCTCGGTCGCTATCGGTCTTGCGATTGGCGCTAAACAGGGGTTCTCGTTTCGGGATATGGTCATGACTGCGGGGGGCCGTTCAGAGCAGACTCTTGCAGCTGCGATTACTCATCATCGCGCCGGCCGTCTAAACGACGCTGAGCGGCTCTACCGGCTTGTCTGCGACACCGATCCGAAAAATGCGCGTGCGTTCCACCTTTTGGGAGTGGTCGCACATCAGTTAGGTCGTTCCGACGCAGCGTCGCTGATCGGCCGGGCCGTCATGCTCAATCCGGATTTCGCCGAAGCGCACAACGATCGGGGTGCGATTCTCGCAGCCAACGGATTGATTCCGGATGCGCTATCCTGCTTTGAAAAAGCCGTTGCGCTCAATCCCGGATATGCCGAGGCGCGCAATAATCTCGGACGGGGATTGCGCTCGCTCGGGCGCTTCGATGAAGCGGTGACGCAGTTTGAACTGGTTCTGAAAAGCACGCCGGTTTCTCCCGTTGCGCACTTCAATCTGGCCTTGATGCTCGAACGGGTCGGCCGAAAGCCGGACGCCGAGAAGCATTATCGCAGCGCCATCGCGCTGCGCCCCGATTTTTTCGATGCTCACATCCATCTTGCTTCCCTGCTTTCGGAGATGGATCGCCTGCCTGACGCGCTCGTTCCTGCGGATCGCGCGGTGGCGTTGCGCCCGGACAGCGCCGGCGCGCGCAACAATCTGGGCAATATTCTGCGGGCCATGGGCCGGCGTGACGAGGCCATCGCACAATACGAGACGGCGCTTCGGATCGACCCGAACTCTTTCATGGCTCATTACAATTGCGGCGTGGCGCTGCGCGGCGAGACAAGGATCGCGGAGGCGAAGGTCCATTTCGCGCGCGCCTTTGTGCTCAAGCCGGACTTTCTGGAAGCCGAACTGGCCTTGTGCATGGCGGAGCTTCCGGCGCTTTACGAAAACGCGTCTGACCTCGCCGAGCGGCGCGGCGCCTACGCGAGCCGGCTCGCCGCGCTATCCGCGGATATCGCAAACGCCGGGCCATCGGCAGCGCTCGCGGACGCGATCGGGTCGCATCAGCCGTTTTATCTCCCCTATCAGGGCTGCGACGATCGCGAGCTTCAGTCGCTGTATGGTTCGCTGGTTTGCAAGATTCTGGCGGCGCGATACCCATCACCTGTGTTGCCAAAACCGCCGGGTCCGGACGAGCCGATCAGGTTGGGTATCGTCAGTGGGTTTTTCAGGCAGCACTCGAACTGGAAGATTCCAATCAAAGGATGGCTTAAAAATCTGGACCGGAATCGTTTTCATGTGTCCGGCTATTACACGGGCGTGGAACGTGACGGCGAGACCGAGGCGGCGGCGGCATTGTGCGATCGCTTCGTCCAAGGCCCGTTGTCGCTGGATGCCTGGCGGCGGACCATACTCGACGACGCGCCGCATGTGCTGCTGTTTCCTGAAATCGGGATGGACAAGGTGTCGGCACAGTTGGCGGCCCAACGGCTCGCAGCGGTTCAATGTTGTTCCTGGGGACATCCTGTCACCAGCGGATTTCCAACGATCGATTATTTCATCAGCAGCGATCTCATGGAGCCCGCAGGCGCGGCGGCGCATTATTCCGAACGGCTCATCCGGCTCCCGAACCTTTCGATCTACTACGAGCCCGCGGACGTTCCACCTGTCGCGGTCGATCGGGCGCAGTTAGGCCTGCGCTCCAACGCCGTTGTCTATTGGTGCTGCCAGTCATTGCCGAAGTACCTGCCGCAGTTCGATGAAGTTTTCGCGCGCATCGCAGCCGAGGTTCCGGACTGTCAGTTCACATTTATCGAATTCGGAGGGGGCAGGGGCATTACCGAGATGTTTCGAAGCCGACTTGAACGCGCGTTCAATGCTGTGGGTCTCAACGCCGGCGATCACTGCATTTTCCTGCCACGGCTTGCACCGGATCGTTTCGCCGCCGCGATCGGTCAATGTGACGTGGTGTTGGACAGCATCGGCTGGTCAGGGTGCAACTCGATCCTGGAAAGCCTGATTCACAATGTGCCCATCGTGACCTTGGCCGGGGAGATGATGCGCGGCCGCCACGCCGCCGCTATCCTGGATATGATGGAAGTTCGCGGGACGACCGCCCGAACGATTGATGAATACGTTTCAATTGCGGGTTCTCTCGGCCGCAACGTGGCGAGACGTACTGAATTGTCGGCCGAGATCGCGGAGAAAAAGCATCGGGTTTATCGCGATCACGACTGCATCGTGGCCTTGCAGGCGTTTCTGGACGGAGCCGTTCGAAATAGCGGCCCCAACTCGTAAACGTGCCTGCGTACTCAGGCAACGTCAGAACGCATTCTTATATCGCTCGAGCGTGGCGCGGCTGCCATAAATCCACATCGGCTCACCGCACTGGCTTGGGCCGTGGTCGGTCATGCAGGCGTCGCTCCAGGGCGGAGCGGCCACTTCGCGGCCCTCGCTCTGGTACGCCCGCGGCGGCATTACGTTGCTTTCGTTGGTTCGCGCCTGGGCGATACCTGACATCGCGAAAGAGGGCACGAGCAGCAGTGCTGCCAGAAAGTATCTCATCTTCATCGTCTAGCTCCTTACGCATCTGCGTGGATCCCCTGATAACAAGACTGACGTTGCAGTCTTGATATTCCCGAATCCTTGAAACCTTAAACCGCGTTCTGAGCGCTGAAGCTCATGCGGCATCGTAGATTACGTAGGGCCAGAATTGTCCCGCACCATTAAATTGGATGTTGCGAAGCTAAATTCTGATTTAGTTGAGATGATTACATTTGATTGATCCGGCCGTGATCGATTACGCGATTTCTGCCAGACAATCAGGCGTCGAGATCTGTGTTAGGCTGCGCCGGTCGACCGTAAGGGCGGTTCAACGAAACGGCGCGCGTTGATCACCGTGCTCGGAAGTGCAGTGGCGACATGGCCGCTTCTTGCGCTTAGCCAATCGGGAAAAGGTTCCCCGAACAGGCTTCCTGGCGCGGACGTCCGCGGCGTCAACCTCAAAACCGCCAGGGAACTTGGCATCGGCGTGCCGGCAGCGTTGTTAACCCGCGCCGACGAGGTGATCGAATAAAGTCGCGTGCTGCGGTGCAGAAGTCCACTTTTGGTGCGCGGCGCAATCAATCGATGCCTGCCATCGAAGATAAACCGACTTGGTCTCGATTCAGCATAATTTGGTTGGTCGCCAACCGCCAAAATGCGTTCCTTTGAAATATTTTACTTTGAAATATTATGAGGTTGCCAACGACTTGGTTGAGATGTTCCATACGCGCCGCTTCGAACGGAGGATTCACGATGACCGAGCAAACAGACCTCGACGACGATCTCGTCGTAACTTCGCGGCGGCGTTTTCTGCGCGAAGGCGGCGCGTTGATGGGTGGCGCGGTGCTGGCAGGCGGTCTGGCCGGCAGCGAAGCCAGGGCGGCAACGGAAACTGACAACGTTCCGCCCAGCATCCCGGAATGGATGAAGACGCCCGGCGATCCCATGGGCAGTCAGCTCTATGGAACGCCGTCGCCGTTCGAGAAGGGCGTCGTCAAAAACATCCCGAAAAACCTGCCGCAATATTTTTCCGCGTCTGGGCGAACACCGCTCGGGGATCTCGATGGCATCATCACGCCGAACGGACTGTTTTACGAACGTCACCATGGCGGGGTTCCTACCATCGATCCGGACCAGCACCGGCTGATGCTGCATGGCCTGGTGGACAAGCCTTTGATCTTCACGATGGACGACATCCGCCGCTTTCCGTCGGAATCGCGGATTCACTTCCTCGAATGCTCCGGCAATCCGGTCTACACCAAGCCTTACGGCAAGACGGCCTCCGACCTTGTGGGGCTGTTGAGTTGCGCGGAATGGACCGGGGTCAGTCTAAAGCTTGTTTTGCAGGAAGCGGGATTGCGCCCTGAAGCGAAATGGCTGGTGGCCGAGGGCGCTGATGCGGCGGCGATGACGCGCAGCATTCCGATCGAAAAATGTCTAGACGATGCGATGCTGGTGTACAGCCAGAACGGCGAACGGCTGCGCCCGCAACAGGGATATCCGCTGCGGCTGCTTTTGCCCGGCTTCGAAGGCAATATGAACGTGAAATGGCTGCGCCGCCTGAAGGCCGTTGCCGAGCCCGTCTATTCGCGCGAGGAAACGTCGAAGTACACCGACCTGATGCCGGACGGCGTCGCGCGGGAATTCACGTTTTACATGGAAGCGAAATCGATCATCACCCGGCCATCGGGTGGTCAAAAGCTCAAGCAAACCGGCTTTCACGAGATATCAGGCATTGCCTGGAGCGGGCATGGCAAGATCAAGCGCGTCGATGTGTCGGTCGATGGCGGCAAGAACTGGCAGCAAGCCCAATTGCAGGAGCCGGTTCTCACCCGCGCGCTAACCCGCTTTCGGCTGCCATGGCAATGGGACGGTCAGCCGGCCGTGATCCAAAGCCGCGCGATCGACGAGACGGATTACGTGCAGCCGACATTCGAGGAATTGCTGGCCGTTCGCGGCGAGAATTCCTTCTACCACAACAATGCCATTCAGCCATGGCGCATCGACGCGCAGGGGCAGGTCACCAATGCGAACGCATAAGATTGCTCTGGCGATCCTCACTTTGACGGCGCTGGGATTGTCCACACACGCCAAGGCGCAGGGCCATTACGGCATCGGGCAAACGGCGACGTCTGCGGAAATCGCCGGCTGGAATATCGACATTGGCCGCAATGGCGAGAATCTTCCGGCCGGAAGCGGCACCGTCAGTCACGGCCGCGAGGTATTCGATCAGCAATGTTCGGCTTGCCATGGCGCGCAGGGCGAGGGTGGCGTCGGCGATCGCCTGGTCGGCGGTCAGGGTACGATTGCGACGCCAAAGCCGATCAAGACGGTCGGCAGTTACTGGCCCTATGCGCCGACGCTGTTCGATTACATCCGCCGCGCGATGCCGCAGAACGCACCGCAATCCCTCAGCAATGACGATGTCTATGCAGTCTCCGCCTATATCCTCAATCTGAACGGCCTGCTTCCCGCCGACGCGACGCTCGACGCCAGGACGTTGAGCGCGATCAAGATGCCAAACCGAAGCATGTTTACCGGCGATCCCAGACCCGATGTTAAAAATCCGGCATGCGAGACGGGTTGTTAATTGAAGCAACAACCGGGTTGTTGAAGCAACAACCGAGTTGTTGATGGACCTGACGGCGTTTTTTCGATTACGTTGCTGCCGTAATTGGGGAATGCGTCCAACGTGGATGCCAAGCCAGGACATCATTCATCGTGAGCAGAGCCGAAGTCATCAACCGGGTCGGTCAGCACCTTCATTCCGGGGAGTTTCTAACTGATCTGGCCCGCCGGGTAGCATACCCGACGGAAAGTCAGAACGCCGATCGGGGCGAAGTTTTGCGCGCCTATCTCGAGGCGGAGCTGCAGCCGGCGTTTTCGCAGCTCGGCTTTTCCTCGCGATTGATCGATTCTCCCAGCGGAAAGACTCCCTATTTGTTGGCGGAATATAGCGAGAGCCCGTCGGCTCCGACCGTTCTGATGTACGGGCACGGCGATGTCGTCGATGGCATGGTGGGAGAGTGGCGGGACAATCTGGATCCCTGGCGGCTGACGACATCGGGCAATCGTATTTACGGCCGCGGCACCGCCGACAATAAAGGACAACACAGCATCAATCTGGCGGCGCTGCGTGCCGTTCGCGACGTCCGCGGCGGACGGCTCGGCTTCAATGCCAAGTTCATTGTCGAGATGGGCGAGGAGATTGGATCGCCTGATCTAGGACAAGTCTGCGGATCGCTGCGCGATGAACTGGCGGCCGATGTGTTTGTGGCCTCCGACGGGCCGCGGCTCTCAGCGGATCGCCCCACGATATTTCTGGGTTGCCGCGGTGGCTTGCGGATTCATCTCGATGTCGAGTTGCGCGATGGCGGTCATCACTCCGGCAATTGGGGTGGCGTGCTGGCCAACCCGGCGACGATCCTTGCCAATGCGATCAGTTCGCTGGTCGATGGCCGGGGGCACCTGTTGCTGGATGAAATGAAGCCGCCGCGCCTTTCGAACCAGATTCGCTCCATGCTTGCCGACGTGAAGGTCGAGCCGATGCCGGACGAGCCGGCGCTCTCGCCGAATTGGGGCGAAGATGGCCTCTCGCCGGCGGAGCGGCTGTATGCGTGGAACACGCTCGAGGTGCTTGCGATCTCCTCTGGCAATATCGACAAGCCGGCAAACGCCATTCCCGGTCGTGCGAATGCGGTGCTGCAGCTCCGCTTCGTGGTCGGCACGCAAATCGAAAAAGTCGTTCCCGCCATTCAGCGCCATTTCAACGAGCGCGGATTCGGGATGATCCAGGTGAGGGCCGCGCAAAGCTTTGCTGCTTCGCGAACCGATCTCGGCAGTCCCTGGATTAACTGGGCGGCAGGGTCGATCCGGCAAACCACCGGCAAGGAACCGGCGATCCTGCCGAATTTCGGCGGTTCGCTGCCCAACGATGTTTTCTCCGAAGTACTTGGGCTGCGTACGATCTGGGTGCCGCATTCCTATCCCGGCTGCTCCCAGCATGCACCCGATGAACACATCCTTCTCAGCGTTACCGAGGAAGCGTTGAGTGTGATGGCCGGTTTGTTCTGGGATCTGGGTGAGATGCCGCGCCCGCTTTAGGGATTGATTGAACGCCGCCATCAATGTCAACGGGGAGATCGAGGATGGTCATATCGGCACCGGCTGCGTCATCCCCGGCATTCCCTGCTCGGCCTGAAAGGAAAGCGATCGCAAAACTCGTGATCGCCACGTCGGTCGGTAACGCGCTCGAATGGTACGATATCGCGATCTACGGATATTTCGCGGTTTACATTTCCAAGGCGTTCTTTCCAAACAGCGACCCGACGATTTCCCTGCTGCTGACCCTCGGTACGTTCGGACTATCGTTTCTCAGCCGTCCATTGGGGGGTGTATTCCTCGGCGTCTATGCCGACCGTCACGGCCGCAAGGCCTCGTTGATGGTATCGATCGTCCTGATGACTCTGGGCACGTTGGCGATCGCCTTTATGCCGGCTTACGAGACCATTGGCATTCTGGCGCCGGTCGCAGTTCTGATCGCGCGCCTGGTGCAGGGATTTTCCGCCGGCGGAGAATTCGGCAGCTCGACTGCGTTTCTGGTGGAGCACGCGCCGGATCGGCGCGGCTTCATCGCCAGTTGGCAATTTGCCAGCCAGGGCCTGGCCAACCTGCTCGCATCCGCATTTGGCGTCGGCCTGACATTGTGGATGGCGCCCGCCGACCTGCAGTCCTGGGGCTGGCGAATTCCGTTCCTGTTCGGCGTCCTGATCGGGCCGGTCGGCATCTACATTCGCAACCACCTCGAGGATGCGACCGCTCCGCCTGCGGCCAGGCAGGGCTCGCCGATCAGAGAGGTGCTGTTGCACCAGAAGATCCGGGTGACGTTAGGCATCGGCGCGCTCGCGATCTCGACGGCGGTCAATTACCTCATCCTCTATATGCCGACCTATGCGGTCAAAACCCTCAATCTGCCGGCATCGGTCGGATTCATCGCGACCTTTCTCGGCGCCATCGTCGTGACGTTCCTCACCCCCATGGCGGGCCTGATCTCCGACAGGATCGGACGCACCACGCACATGATCGCAATCAATGTGCTGCTGTTGATTTCGATCTTTCCCGCGTTCCTGCTGCTCACCAAGGTCCCGACGCCGACAGTCATTTTTGCCGTGGTATTTTGGCTCGCGACGCTCAAGTCGCTCTATTACGGGCCGCTCGCGGCGCTGATGTCCGAACTGCTTCCTCCGGCGACGCGGGCCACCGGCCTCGGTCTCGGCTACAACATCGGGGTCATGCTGTTCGGCGGCATGGGGCCTGTCATCATGGCGTCGCTGGGCGGTATCGCCGTCATCGGCGATCTCGCACCCGGCTACTACCTGACATTCGTTTGCGTGGTGAGCCTGTATGCATTGATCGAAATCCGGAGAACCGCCGCCGACGCGTAGCTGCGCGCGCGGGAACCCAGGTGACGCCCATTCGGTTGACGCGCGTCGCGGCGTCAACGAACGTTCCCGTCATCATTTATATGCATTTCATTCAGAACATGTTCATGCGCTGTCGGTCAGACTGACGGCAGGAATCATGATGCGCCCGCAGGCTGCGCCAGGATGAATAAATTCTTGGTTGGATCAAACCCCCCGAGACCTCGACGCGGCCGGTCGGCCCGCTCGCTGGGGTTGGCTGCACTGGTGATGGCCGCCGGAATCCTCGGCGCTACTCCATCACACGCCGCCGAGTTGACGCCCCGCGACATGGTGCTGCTCGACCGGCTGACATGGGGGATCAATGCGTCAAGCGCGGCGCATCTGCAGGCGGTCGGCACAGAGCGCTGGCTTCAGGAACAATTGCATCCGGCTCCCGATGGCGCATTGCCGGACGGCGCTCGCACGCAGATCGAGGCCATGCCTGATGTGCACAAGTTTCCATTCGACATTGCGGTAGCATTTGACCAGCAGGCGAAGTCCGCCAATCAGGTTGCCGATCCCGACCAGAAGAAGGCCGCGCAGCAGGTCTATCAACAGGCCATGAGCGACCGGGGGAAGCAGGCGGCGGCGCGCAGCATCCTGCGCGCGCTCTACGCGCCGGATCAATTGCGCGAACGCATGACCTGATTCTGGTTCAACCATTTCAACGTGCACCAATACAAGGCGAACATCCGCATCCTGGTCGGCGACTATGAGGATCGCGCCATCCACGCCCACGCGCTCGGCAAGTTCCGCGATCTGCTCGTCGCTACCTTGTATCATCCGGCGATGCTGCGTTATCTCGATAATGCCGACAACGCGGCGGGGCATCTGAACGAAAACTACGCCCGCGAGATCATGGAATTGCACACCATGGGCGTCGGCTCCGGTTACGCGCAATCGGATGTCGAGGCACTGGCCGCATTTTAACCGGCGTAGGCATCGATCTGAAGCCGGAAGATCCCAAGCTCAAACCGGAGCTGCAATCGCAATTGGTGCGCGAGGGCGCGTTCGAATTCAATCCCGCCCGGCATGACTATGGCGACAAGGTTTTCCTAAGTCATCCGATCAGGGGGCGCGGCCTGGCCGAAGTGGACGAAGCCATCGACATCCTTGTCCATCATCCCGCGACCGCCACGCATTTGTCCCGGCAGATCGCGACGTATTTCGTTTCGGAAAATCCGCCGGAGGCGCTGGTGCAGCGGATGGCGCAGACCTTCAAGACCACCGACGGCGATATATCGGCGGTGCTTTCCACCATGGTCCATGCGTCGGAATTCGTGGCGTCCTTGAAGTCCGGGTCCAAATTCAAGGATCCCGTGCAGTACGTGTTCTCGGCCGTTCGCCTCGCCTATGACGACAAGGTGATCCTCAATACGCTGCCGATCCAGGGCTGGCTCAATCGTTTGGGCGAGGGATTGTTCACTCACGAGACGCCGGATGGTTACGCGCTTACCTCCGCGTCCTGGGATGGGCCGGGACAGATGATGGTGCGCTTCGAGATCGCGCGGCAGATCGGCTCGGGTTCGTCGGGCCTGTTCAAGCCGGATATCCCGAACGCGGTCGATCAGCCGGCATTCCCGCTGATTGCGAACGCACTCTACTTCAATGGATTGCGGCAGACCCTGGGCCCGACGACGCTTGCCGCGCTCGACCAGGCGATCTCGCCGCAGGACTGGAATACATTGTTTTTGTCGTCGCCCGAGTTCATGCGCTAATCATCGCCAAAGGGATGCACCATGAATCGCCGTGATCTGATCAAGGCTTTTGCTTCGCTGGTTCCGATGACGGTGGCCGGCCGCGTCTGGGCCGCGCCCGCGACCGAAGCGCGGCTGCTGGTGGTGTTCTTGCGCGGCGCCTACGATGCCGCCAATGTCGTGGTGCCGGTGTCGAGCGACTTCTATCATAATTCGCGGCCGACGCTCGGCATCGCCAAGCCGGACGCCGGCAATCCGAATGCGGCGTTATCGCTTGACGCGGAGTGGGGACTGCACCCGGCGTTGCGGGACAGCATCTATCCGTTATGGGCCAGACGCGAGATTGCGTTTGTTCCCTTTGCAGGCACGTCGGACGATCTGACGCGGAGTCACTTCGAGACCCAGGACACGATCGAACTCGGCCAGTCGGCCGGCGGCTCCCGCGACTATCGCTCGGGCTTCATGAGCAGGCTTGCCACTGAACTTTCGCGCGCCAAGCCGATCTCTTTCACCGACCAGCTTCCGCTGATCTTTCGCGGCAAGTCGCAGATTCCGAACATCGGGTTGAACAGCGTGGGCAAACCGGGCGTCGATGATCGCCAGGCTAGGCTGATCAAGAATATGTATGCGCAAAGCGATCTGGCTTCGTCGGTCTCGGAAGGGTTCAGGATTCGCGACGACGTCTATCGCTCGATTTCAGAAGAAATGACCGCGGCCAATCGCGGCGCGGTTTCGCCGCGCGGCTTCGAACTGTCGGCGCGGCGCATCGGCCGGTTGATGCGCGAGCAGTTCAACCTCGGCTTTGTCGATGTCGGCGGCTGGGATACCCATGTCAATCAAGGTGCGGCCACGGGTTATCTCGCCGATCGTCTCGGCGAACTCGGCCGCGCGCTGGCGGGTTTTTCCGAAGAGATCGGGCCTGCGGGATGGAGAGACACGGTGGTCGTCGTGATCTCCGAGTTTGGCCGCACCTTCCGCGAGAACGGCGACCGCGGCACCGATCACGGCCACGGCAGCGTCTATTGGGTAATGGGAGGCGGCATCAATGGCGGCCGTACCCTTGGCGAGCAGGTTAAAGTCGACCAGGCCAATCTTTTCCAGAACCGGGACTATCCGGTTCTGACTGATTACCGCGCGATGTTCGCGGGATTATTCCAGCGCATGTTTGGGCTGGAAGCTTCGAGCATTCAGCGGATCTTCGCGGGCGCCCATCCGGCGGAATTGGGATTGGTGTAGGGGAAGTTGCGACGCGTATGCGAACCGGCCCTAGTTGCCGGCCGCTCCCACCCAGTTCGCGCGGGATCGTATCACGGTCGTGAACGCATCCAGTAACGGCGTCGAGCGGCCATAGGCGATCGCCAGTTCGTATTCGACCGGCGCGCCCACTCCGGTGAGATCGCGAAACACCACGCCGGGCCGGCTGGCGGTCGCTATGATGCGGCTGACCAGCCCGACACCCATGCCGCCGGCCACCAGACTGGCGATGGTGTCCATCTGCGAGGCTTCCTGGCCGACCCGCGGCACGAAGCCGGCCTGCGCGCAGGCTGTGAGCACGCGTTCGTGCAAGCCCGGCCCTTGCCGCGCCGGAAAAATGATCCAGGGCTCAGTCGCCAGATCGGCCAACGAGATCGACTGGAATTGCGCCAGCGGATGATTTTCGGGAAGTGCCGCGACCATCTGGTTTTTCGTCAGCACTTCGACGTTTAGTCCGTCGGCATCGCGAAGCGGCGGAATCACGAAGCCGACGTCCGCCTCATCGGCCTGGATTTTTGCGATCTGCTGCGCCGTCATTCCTTCCGTCAGCATCAGCTCGACTTCGGGATATTGCTCGCGAAACGCGCGCAGGATGGCCGGCAGGATTTCCCGCGCCGCGCTCGCCACAAATGTCACCCGCAGCGCGCCGCTCAATCCCGCGCCGGCACGGCGCGCCGCGACCACCGCGCGCTCCGCCTGGATCACCGTGCGTTTGCATTCCTCGAGGAAGACCCGGCCAGCCGGGGTCAATCGCTCGATCCGATTGGTGCGCTCGATCAGGAGCGTTCCCAGCTCTTCCTCGATCTGTTTGATCGTGACCGTGAGCGGCGGCTGCGCCATATGCAGACGATCGGCGGCGCGGCGAAAACTGAGCTCTTCTGCAACGGCGATAAACTGTCGAAACTGACGCAGCTCGATCATATTCCGGTCCGATGCCCCTCAATTTAGAGGAGGAGGTTATCGGATCGAGCCAAAAAACACGAACGAATTCAGGTCCGACGTTTACGCCGCTACCGAACGCAGTCGCGGGACGACCAGAACCAGCACGATCGAAACCGCCAGCAAGGCCGTGACATAAAACAGCCCTGCGGAAAAATTGCCGGTCGTATCGCGCAGGAAGCCGATGACGGCGGGACTCACGGCCGAACCCAGCAGGCCGACCGCGCTGATCAGGCCAATTCCCGCCGGCCGCGCCGCTTCCGACAACAAGGCTTGCGGCAAGGTCCAGAACGTCGACATGGCGCAGAATGCGCCGGAGACCGTGAAGATCAGGCCCACCAGCCGCAACTCGGGCTCGGGAAAGAAAATCACCAGCAGCCATCCGGCCGCGGCCATGGCGAGCGCTGCGACCACATGCCAGACACGCTCCTGCATGCGATCCGAACTGCGCGTCCACAGCGGCATCAGGATCAGCGCACACATCGCCGGTATCGCCGTCACGAAACCGACCTGCGACAGCGAATAGGCTTTCAGCACTTCGCGCACGATGGTCGGGATCCACGTGGCATTGGCATTGATGGTGTTGACCAGGCAGAAATAGGCGAGGGCCAGCAGCAGGATCTTCGGCTCGGTGACCTGCTTCCACACCGAGACCTTCGCCTGCCGGCTCGATGACGGCTGATCCTCCGCGAGCACCGAGTTCAGAACATCCTTTTCGGTTTCTTGCAGCCACGCCGCGTTTTTGGGCTTGTCGGTCAGATAGGCATACGCGATCAGGCCGAGGATCACCGCCGGCAATCCTTCCAGCAGGAACAGCCAGCGCCAGCCCTGCAATCCCAGCGCCCCGTTCAAATGATCGAGGATGAGACCGGAAACTCCGCCGCCAAGCACCATCGCAACCGGCTGCGCCATCATCAGGTAGCCATTGGCGCGCGCGCGATGTGAATTTGGAATCCAGTAGGTCAAATAAAGCAATACTCCCGGCACGAAGCCTGCCTCCAGCACGCCCACCAGAAATCGAACGAGATAAAGGCTGTTGGGACCGACCACGAGCATGGTGGCGGCGGAAGCAAGTCCCCATGAAATCAGAATGCGCGCGATCCAGATGCGGGCGCCATATCGCACCATCAGAAGATTGCTGGGGATCTCGCAGGCCACATATCCGATATAGAAAATCGAATTCGCAAGCCCGAAGGTCGTCGCCGTCAGAACGAGGTCCTTGTTCATCGACAAAGCGGCGAAGCCGATGTTGATCCGGTCGAGATAGTTGAAGATGTAAAGCAAGAAGAGAAAGGGTATCAGGCGCCGCCATACCTTCTTGATGGTGGCGCTGCGATCCAATTGGTCAGACGTGTAGTCCGCGACGGCGATCGTGGCCATTGTTCGTTTCCCCCATTATTTTCTTTTTGTCCATTATGGACTTTCGAGTTAGCCCGCTTCGTGCGGCGGGCTTTGCCCCGATCAGGTAACAATCAATTTCTTCACCGGCGTGGGATCGAGATTGAAAATGCGCGCCGCGTTCAGTCCGAGAATGTTGCGCTTGGCCTGTTCGGTCAGGAACGGCAGATCGCAGATTTCCTGCGGCAGGTCGAAATCGAAATGCGGCCAGTCCGAAGAGAACATCAGCTGCGTCTCGGCCTTGATCATCTCGAAGGTATTTTCCAGCGCCTTCGGATGTGTCGTCTCCATCGGCTGCGTCGTATAGAAGCAATTATGATTCATGTACTCGCTGGGCATGCGCTTGAGCTGCGGAGCCTCGGACGGCCGCATCAAATACTGGTCGTCGAGCCGCTGCATCAGGAAGGGCACCCAGGCCAATCCGCTTTCGACCCACAATGTCTTGAGTTTCGGGAACCGCTCGGGAATTCCGTTCAGGATCCAGTTCGTCATGTGGACCATGTTGCACCAGACGAAGCCCAGCGCGTGCATGCCGAGAAACCGGTTGACGGTCGCAAGAGATGGATCTTGCCAATGATAGCCGGCGTGAAAGGCGAGTGGTTTGCCGCGCTCCTCGATCATGGAATAGAGACGCATGTAATCGTTGTGATGCACCGGCTTGTTGCGGGTGCTGGTCACACAGAAGCCGATCACGCCCTTCTTGTCGCCTAATTCCTCGACGGTCCGCTCGGCCTCCTGGGGAGTGTTGAACGGCAGGTAGATCAGGGATTTTATCCGGTCGTCGCCCGACAGGATTCGATCGATGAGCCAGCGATTGTAGGCGCCGCCCAGCCACACCTCCATTTCCGGCTGCGGATGCATGCCGAGAAACAGCATCGGCGTCGGGAATACCACCATGTTGTCGATGCCGAGTGAATCCATCGCCCGGCGGGTCAAGGTGACGTCGCGATGGACATCGGTTTCTTCGACGATTTCGCGCTGACCGTCCTGATGCGGGATACGTCCGCCCACCGACTGGTAGCGAAGTCCGAGGTCGCCGTTCAGCCCATAGGGAGGGGCGCCGATCCGCTCCGCCTGAAATCGCATCGCGTTGTCGCGGACGACGGGATCTTCGATGTAGGTGACAATCTCCTTCCACGACACCGTTTCAACGTGATGGGCGTCGATGTCGCAAACGAACCAGTCCTGCAGGCCTCGCTTGAGCGCATTGCGTTTGGCATGCGCGAGGATGTCGCGCGTGTCGGTGTGGACGTCGATCTCCTGTACCGGCGAATATTGCGGACCGAACTTGCCTTGGATATTCATGATGCTTTTCCTGGGGAATAGGTGTCTTCGTCCGGGCGCCGGCGATACCAGAGCGCCAGCTCCATCGGGCCGAGATGCATCGCGCGCAGCATCTCCGAGACCGCCGACAACAATTCGGTGGGAGTCATCTCGCTGTCGCGTGTTCCTGCGATCGGCGGGAAAGTGCGTTCCTCGCCATCCGATTTCGCGACATAGAGGCGTATCGCCGCGGTCAGGATTTGCGCGACAGCTTCATCCGATACGCGGGATGCTTCGCCTTTCTCGACAAGTTCCCGCGAGGCGCGCAGCAATTCCGGCGCGGCGGAATCGATCCAGCCATAGAGATCATTCCTGCGGTCCTGGTTAGACGCTGACATAAATCTCTCCGTCCCGGATCGTGAACTCGGCCTTGCGCAACCGCACCCGGCTGTTGCCTTGATGGAATCCGGTCTTGATGCTGAATTCGTAGCCGTGCCAGGGACAGACGATGTTGCTTTCGGCTTCGTCGTATTGTTGCGTCCGCGTGGTCTTGTCGCCAGCAACGGGCTCGAGCACGCGCTTCATGACGCGGCCCTGGCAGACCGGGCCGGCGCGATGCGCGCATCGGTTATGCCAGGCGTAAAATTCGTCCCCGATCCGGAACACGCCGACTTCCGAGTCTCCGCACACGACCACCTTGCGGTCGCCATCGGCGTAGTCGCCGACATTGCCCGCCATGTATTCGGCCATCCGCTTTTCCTCCCAATTTTCTTGCCGCATTTGCGGATTTTACCGGTCGCACACCCCCACTTCGGAAGGGTTTGCCGCGATATCCTCGGCGGCACTTGATCGAACCGCCAATACTATATTTAGATGGAGCGATACGCGGCGCGTATCGCGAGCAGCAGGTCCACGGGCCAGATATCGGCAGCGGCCGGATAAGTGAGATCAATGGCAGAACAATTCTCACGGGAGTCCGCGGTCGGGCCGGAGCCGCCGCCTTTTATCGGTCGCGGCACGCTTGCCGTTACCATCGGCAATATGCTCGAGTTCTACGATTTCATCACGTACAGCTTTTTCGCGATCCAGATCGGCCACACATTTTTTCCCTCGCACAGCCAGTTTGCCAGCCTCATGCTGTCGCTGGCGACATTCGGGGCCGGCTTCGTTACCCGGCCGATCGGCGGGATCGTGATCGGATCGTATTCCGACCGGGCGGGCCGGCGGCCCGCGATGGTCCTGAGCTTTGCCATGATGGGGTGCGCCATCATCGTGTTGGCGCTGACACCCTCCTACGAAACCATCGGTATCGCGGCGCCGATCATCGCCATCGTCGCGCGTATGGTCCAGGGATTCTCGTTGGGCGGCGAGGTCGGACCCACCACGGCCTATCTGATGGAAGCGGCACCGCCGGGCAGGCGAGGGCTCGCGGTTTCATTGCAACCCGTGAGCCAGCAAATCGCCGCGACCGCAGGCGCTTTGGTCGGTGCAGTGCTTTCGAAACTGATGACGGAGGCGGCGCTCGAATCGTATGGCTGGCGCATTGCGTTTCTGCTTGGCGCCGTTTGCTTGCCCTTCGGTCTATGGCTGCGCGCCGGCCTGCCGGAGACGATGCATCTGCACGAGCCCGATACGGTCCTGGCGCAAACCGCCGACAAGTCTCTCGGCGTCATCCGCGCCAATTTACGAATTATCGTGCTCGGCCTGCTCGTTCTGGCGAGCGGCACCATCATCACCTACGTCACCCAATACATGACAACCTATGCCGAGAATACGTTGCAGGTGCCGACTCAACTCGCTTTCGCTACCTCCGTCGTCGGCAATGCTCTCGGTATCGCCGGCGCGCTTTACGGCGGGTGGCTGGCGGACCGCTATGGGCGATGGCCTGTCATGGTGTGGCCGCAACTTGCCGCGCTTTTGCTGACCTATCCGGTCTTCCTGTGGATCGTGGAAACACGTAGCGCCCTGGCACTGCTGGGTGGCTTCGGGGTCCTGTCCCTGATTGGCAGCATTCCCTACACGGCCTTCTATGTGGCGCTTGCGGAGGGCCTGCCCAAGAACATCCGTGGTGGCACCTTTGCGACCATCTATGCCGTCGCCATCGCCTGCTTCGGCGGCACCGCGCAGCTCGTCGTCACCTGGCTCATTCATGTGACCGGAAATGCGCTGGCGCCGGCCTGGTACATGCTGTTCGCTGGCGCCATCGGATTAGCCGCCATGGCGCTGATGCGCGAAACGGCACCGGGGAAACGATCCGCGCAAGCGGCCGATGCTCGTTAGGTGCGATGGCGTTCTTCTCTCGGTTACGCCGGCCTTTGGCCTTCGACGACGCCGGTCGGCTCATCGCTGAGCCAGCGATAGATCACGCCGCCCAACACGCCACCGATCAACGGCGCCACCCAGAACAGCCAGAGCTGTGATAGCGCCCAGCCGCCGACGAACAGTGCCGGACCGGTGCTGCGCGCCGGATTGACCGACGTGTTGGTGACGGGAATGCTGACCAGATGGATCATCACCAGCGTCAGCCCGATCGCCAGCGGCGCAAAGCCTGCGGGCGCCTTGCCATGGGTCGACCCCATGATGATGAACAGGAACATCATGGTCATCACCACTTCCATGATAAAGCACGTGACCAGGCTATATTGGCCCGGTGAATGTTCGCCGTAGCCGTTCGATGCAAAGCCCTTGGCAAGGTCGAACCCGGCCGCACCGCTCGCGATCACATAAAGCACCGCCGAGGCAACTATCGCGCCGATCACCTGCGCGATCACATAGGGCACGATCTGTCCAGCCGGAAAACGGCCGCCCGCGGCGAGACCGACGGTGACGGCTGGATTGAGATGGCAGCCGGACACGTGACCGATCGCATAAGCCATCGTCACGACGCTCAATCCAAACGCCAGCGACACGCCGAGCAGGCCGATACCGACCTGCGGGAATCCGGCCGCAATGACGGCGCTGCCGCATCCAGCAAATGTCAGCCAGAACGTGCCGATCGCTTCGGCAGCATATTTCTTTGCGTTCATGTCGCTCTCCCCGGGGGTGCTGATTGAGAGTTTCGTTGATTGAGAGGTTCAACCAGTGGTGAGTCGAATGACATGACAAATTTTGCCTACCGTCAACTCAATAACCTGCATATGCGTTGCGTTCTGCGCGCTTGGGAAAACAGTTCGTAAAAAATGTTAAGGCACTTCAATCGGATCGGCGCCAGATGAAGGGCGGGTGACATTGGAAAAATTGAGCCGTCCGAACGGCGTGCTGCAGCGCAGACCCATCGACGTCGTCATGCTGTCATCGGCGACGCGGTTGATGGAGTATAGTCGAGTCCGCTGTTTTCCGACGCGCGATCCGGCTTGTTGTGATTCGCATTTGGAGTACGATCCGCCTCGCTATGCTGCAGCGCATATGGAGAGCTGAATGCAGGGTCGTGCGCTTGTCACCGTGTCGGCAGTGGCTGTGGTGGCCGTTTTCAACTCAATTACCGCGGCGCAAACCGCGCCGAAACTTGACTACGAATTTTTCAAAGATCGCGTCGAGCCGGTCTTCCTGACCAAACGGCCTGACCATGCCCGCTGCTACGTCTGTCATGTCGAGAGCAACAATGCATTCCACCTGGAAAGGCTTTCACCGGGCGCGCATAGCTGGACCGAGGAGCAATCGCGCCGCAACTTCGAGATGGTTTCGATACTCGTCAATCCGGGCGATCCCGATACGAGCCGGCTGCTGCTGCATCCCCTTGCCCCCGAGGGTGGCGGCGATGTGTTTCATTCCGGCGGACGGCAATTCGGCTCGAAGCGCGATCCGGCCTGGCGTGCGCTCGCCGCGTGGGTCAACGGAGCGACGCTCGCTTCTCCGAAGCAGTAGCGGCGGAGCCCGGACTGTCCGGGATGTTCAGGGTGTTGATGCGCTTGGGCACCTCGCCGACCGGGACAACGGCGATCAGTTTCATTGATTTGGTGTCGATCGCCGAGACCGAGCGCAGGCCTGCGTTGGAAACGTAGACCGTCTTGCTGTCAGGCGTGAACGTGACCCAATTTGCGACCGCCGAAATCGCTCCATGCTTCGGCAGCTTGAGGGATGGAAGCGCGACTTCACCTGACAGCGTGAGGTCTGCGAGCGAATAGACATACACCGCGTTATTGGGGATGCTGGTCACCCACAGCGTCTTGCCGTCGGGTGCAATGCCGATGCCGTGCGAGGGCGCCGTGGAGCGGTCCCCATCGATCTCAAACTCGGCCTTGGCTGCCGGCAACTGGACCCGAGCGACTTCCTTGCGCGCGGCAAAATCAATCACGGCGAATCCGTTCGTGTCGGACAATTGCACGAAAATTCGCTTGGTCGAGCCGTCGGCACCCGCCTCGATTGCCATCGGACGAATACCCTTGTCGAGCTTGACCTCCCAGACGGGCTGCTCGCTCGCGAGATCGATCACCGTGACAATTCCGGTACGGATCGAACCTGTGACGACATATTTGCTGTCAGGTGTCACATAGACGTTATGCAGTCTGCCGTTGACCGGCACGCTTTTGGTCAGCGTCAGGGTTGCCGGATCGATGATATCGAGCGCGCCCGGATCGCGGGCGATTCCGACCACGATGCGGCCGTCCCTGGCCACTGCGATATTGTTGGGGTGCGCACTCAGCGTCACCTTCTTGACCAGCTTGCCGGACTTGCGGTCGAAAACATCAAGCGTCGAATCGACTTCATCGCTGACATAAACCCTTGAACCGTCCGGAGAGAATGCAATTCCGTGCGCGCCTTCGATGCCCTTGATCTGCTGGACCACCTTGTTGGTGGCGGGATCAATGACGTGGATGCTGTCCCCGGCGCTGTTGGTGACGTAGATGCGGGTCATGCCCGCGAGAGCCGGAATCGGTGCAAGCACCAGCAAGAGCCATACATGGCGCAAGATACGGAAGGCGTTCATGGGCGTCGAGCTCCCATTCATCCGAAGGATGTCCTTTAGGGTACGTAGCAATTGGCCAAACGGCAAGGTGGCGATGTTGGTCCACAGGGTGTTGCGCCCTGACGGAACGGCCGGCTGGTCGTTTGGTTGTCGCAATGCAGGGCGATAGTTTGTACGATCGGCGACGCCCGTTGCTGTCAGCCCGTTTTTTCTGCGGCTGATGTCGATGGTTGTCCGGACGTGCCGGTCGGCTGACAAATCGATTTCTGCATTGGACGGCGCATAAATTGAGCGAAAACCAAACCCCGGATGCCGGCGAAGTGCGGCAGGCCCCGCAGGGCAAACTGCCAGTTCTGGCTCTGTCGGCGCTAGGCATCGTATTCGGCGATATCGGGACCAGCCCGCTTTATACCTTCAAGACCATTCTCGGCACCGCCGCGGAGCCGTCGAACCCGGCCACCGTCCTCGGCGCGCTTTCGCTGGTGCTCTGGACGCTCTTCATCATCACCACTGTAAAATATGTCTCGTTCGCCATGCGCGTCGACAATGACGGCGAGGGTGGCATCCTGGCCTTGATGGCATTGCTGGGCGTGAAGAAGCAGCAGCGGCCGACCATCGTGGCTGTCGGCCTGTTCGGGGCGGCGCTGATCTACGGCGACGGCGCGATCACGCCGGCGATTTCGGTGCTGTCGGCGCTGGAAGGCCTGAACATGGCGACCCCCGCGCTGCAGTCCTATGTCGTTCCCGCCGCTGTTGCGATCCTGCTTGCGCTGTTCGCGATCCAGTCACAGGGCACCTCCAGGATCGGTCACTTCTTTGGACCGATCATGCTTGTCTGGTTCGCCGCCATCGCCCTGATGGGAATTTCGGGCATCGTGCGGCATCCCAGCGTGTTCGCCGCGCTCAATCCTGTCCACGGCCTGTCGTATTTGTTTTCGAACGGCATCACCGGCTTTCTGGTGCTGGGCGCGGTGTTTCTCTGCGTCACCGGCGCCGAGGCGCTCTATGCCGATATGGGGCATTTCGGTAGGGGGCCTATCAAACTGGCCTGGTTCGCGATCGTCTTTCCAAGCCTGATCCTGAACTATGCCGGGCAGGCGGCGCTGGTGCTTGAAGGCGCCCCGACCGACGGCAATATTTTCTTCAGGCTTTGTCCCGGGGTGCTGCTGATCCCGCTGATCGTGCTGGCGACGGTGGCGACGATCATTGCCAGCCAATCGATCATCACCGGCGCGTTCTCGATGACACGGCAGGCGATCCAGCTCGGCTGGCTGCCAAGGCTGCGGATCAAACAGACGTCATCGGAGGGGTACGGGCAGATCTACGTCGGCGTCGTCAACTGGCTGCTGATGATCGTGACCGTCGGGCTGACCATCGGGTTCGGCAAATCCGACAATCTGGCAGCCGCCTACGGCATCGCCGTTTCGCTGACGATGCTGATGACATCGGCGCTGCTTTTCATCGCGATGCGCGAGATCTGGGGTTGGAGCCTATGGGCTGCCGGCGCGGTCGCAGCCTGCTTTCTTGTCATCGATAGCGCCTTCTTCCTTGCCAATCTCACGAAGATCGCCGAGGGCGGATATGTGCCCTTGCTCCTGGCGATCTCCGTCTACACGGTGATGTGGATATGGCATCGCGGGTGGGCTGCGGTGATGGCGCGAATGCATGAATCTTTGATTCCGGTCCCGGAATTCATGCAGAAAATTCAATCCAAAAACATTCCTCGTGTTCCCGGCACGGCCGTATTCCTGACCCGGACCGAGCGGGATACGCCTCCCGTCATGGTCTGGCACGTCAAGCATAACCGCGCCTTGCACCAGCATCTGTTCGTACTGCGCGTGGAAATCCTGTCGGTGCCTTGGGTCTCGCCCGGCGATCGAATTAGACTTGAGGAAGTCGTATCGAATTTCTGGCGCGCAGAAGCGCGGTTCGGCTTCATGGAGCGTCCGCACATCCCGGAGTTGCTGATGGTCAGCAAATCGCTGGGGTGTACCGCCGATCTCGACGATGTCACCTATTATGTCGGCCACGAGACGGTGATCCATCGCGAGGACGGCAACGGCCTGCCGGCGTGGCAGGAGGCATTCTTCGCTGTGATGGAGCGCAACGCGATCCATGTAAGCGACTTCTTCAGCCTCCCTAGCGATCAGGTCGTCGAGATCGGGCGGCAGGTCGCGATATAGGGTGAAATACAGCCAATGGAATTGAGCCATGCTTCTCGCGACTGCGAGAGTAAAGCGACGAAGCGATTCAGCGAACGCAAATTCGAGTCCGATCCAGGATCGAGCAACTTGCGGGAAACGTTCGAATCAGGGCTAATAACCCTAGGGTATACTAGACGTAGTGCGACAACTCAGCAGATCGCGAGGACGCTCTCATGTCGGTTGACGAGATATCTGGTGCACAGTCCGCCCGTGTGATTGTCGTGGGCAACGAAAAAGGCGGATCCGGCAAGTCCACCGTCGCCATGCATGTTGCAATCGCGCTGATAAAATCAGGCCGGCGTGTTGCCACCATCGACCTCGATACCAGACAAAAGACTTTCACCCATTATGTTGAAAACCGACGCGCGTGGGCCAAGCGGGCCGCGCACGACCTTGAAATTCCTGAGCATTTCTGTTTCGGGAGAGTCAGTTTTCCGACCGCGGAAGATGAGCTCGCAGGATGCAGGGCTCTCACCGACTCCGTTGATGCGCTCAGGCGTTCATGCAGCGTCATCGTCATCGATACCCCCGGTCATGATAGCTATCTGACGCGGCACGCTCATTCGCTGGCGGATACATTGATCACGCCGCTGAATGACAGTTTTGTCGACTTCGATGTGCTGGGCACCGTCGATCCCGAGACCTTCAGCGTCACCGGCACCAGCCACTATTCCCGGATGGTGGAGGAAGCGCGCCGCCAGCGCCAACTTCTCGACCAGGTCTCTTCCGACTGGATTGTATTGCGCAATCGGCTCTCGATGCTGCGTTCCCGCAACAAGCGTCTCGTGGGGGAGGGACTGCAAGAACTTTCGCAAATGTACAATTTCCGCTGCCTCGATGGGTTGGCCGAGCGGATGATTTTCCGCGAGCTCTATCCACGTGGACTAACCGCCGTCGACGATCTGGATGAAATCACGCTCGGTACCCGCCCGACGATGTCGCACGTCAGTGCGCGGCTGGAGATGCAGAGCCTGCTCAGTGCCATGAGGCTTGGCGATACGGTGGCAAGCGGCGAATTGACTGGCCACAACCGCGACGCGGCTTGATCGCTTAGCCGGTCAGGGAAGACCCAATCAAGGCAACCACAGCCAAAGCCATCAGGCCGGTACCGATCCAACCCAGAGCGATCAGCCAGGACTTGGCTCTGAAGCGCCCCATCAGTTTGGAATTTGCGACGATCACCATCATCATGGCCATGATCGGAACCGCGACAATGCCGTTGAGCACGGCACTCCACACCAGCATGTGAATGGCGTCTATTCCGGTAAAGCCAAGTCCGAATCCGATAACGGTGGCGGCTGCGATTATCGTGTAGAATCCGACGGCGTCAGGTGCCTTTGCCTCAAGCGTCGCGTGCCATCCGAATGCTTCGGCAACCCCATAGGCGGCCGAGCCGGCCAGCACCGGAATGGCCAGCATGCCTGTGCCGATAATACCGAGCGCGAACAGCAGAAACGTAAAATCTCCCGCCAGCGGTCTTAATGCTTCGGCAGCCTGGGTTGCCGAATTGATGTTGGTGACACCATGGGCATTCAAGACAGCGGCGGTGGTCAGGATAATGGAAAAGGCAATCACGTTGGAGAAGATCATTCCAACGGTAGTATCTATTCTGATGCGGTTAAGCTCCGGATCGCCGCCTTTGGTCAACTCGCGAAGCGGACGGGACAGCTTGCCCTGATTCATTTCCTCGACTTCCTGCGAAGCCTGCCAGAAAAACAAATAGGGGCTTATCGTGGTCCCCAGAACAGCCACGACCATCAGGAAATAGTCGGCGTTGATGGTGGGCTTCGGCCAGATTGCCGCGAGCAGGGCAGCGCTCCAAGGAATGTTCACGGTCAGCGCGGTTGCGACATAAGCGAACAGCGTGAGCGTCAGGAATTTGAGCACCGGAGCATATCGGCGATACGGCACGAAGACCTGCAGCAAGGTCGATGTCGCGGCGAAAATCAGGGCGTGTTCGTGATTGAGGCCGCCGATCACCAGCGAGAGAGATTCCCCCATCGCCGCGATGTCGGCCGCGATGTTGAATGTGTTTGCCGCGACCAGCAGAAAAACCAGCCCCAGCACCAGCCAGCGCGGCGCCAACTCCATCACATTGGCGGCGAGCCCCTTGCCGGTTACCCGGCCGATCCGCGCGCTTACCAACTGGATTGCGATCATGAACGGCGTCGTGAGAAACACCGTCCAAAGCAAGCCGTAACCAAACTGCGCTCCGGCTTGCGAATAGGTGGCAATGCCCGATGGATCGTCATCGGCGGCGCCTGTCACCAATCCCGGGCCCAATAACCGAAGCACCATGTTGCGGGGCTTTTTGGCTTCCGGGCGGCGGGGTTTGGTCATGAAATGCTTTGATGTTGGAGACAATTGAAGCAGTGAAGGCCTCTGGAAGACATTCGCTATTTTGCAACGGCAATCAAGAAAATTGACGTACTGGCGGGTTTGTCCTCGTTATGCCAAGTAAATTAGACTGGGAGAGTTCCCTCAAATCGGGGATGCGACGTTTCGCTGTTGCTGAATCGGCTCAAAGGATCTGCTGTGACCGACGCTTTCAAATCAGATACGACGCGACGAATTGCGCTGCTTGGCGCGCCCATCGATATCGGAGCGTCACAGCGCGGAACCCTGATGGGACCGGCGGCGCTGAGAACCGCCGGTCTTTCGACGGTGCTCGACAGCCTGGGTTTTGCAGTGGAAGACCACGGAGATATCTCGATCGGCGGGATGGTCGACCTGAACGACGACCCGCCTGACAATGCCAGGCACTACAGAGAAATTCAGAGCTGGACCCGGGCGGCGAGTGCGCGGGCTTACGAGCTGGCGCGATCCGGTGCCATCCCGATCTTCCTTGGTGGCGATCACACTTTGTCGATGGGCTCCGTGAACGGGATGGCCCGCCATTGGCACGAAACAGGCCATGAGCTTTTCATTCTATGGCTGGATGCGCATGCGGACTACAACACGCCCGCGACGACGCTGACCGGAAACATGCACGGGATGTCGGCGGCGTTCTTGTGCGGCGAGCCCGGGCTGGACCGCCTGTTGGGCGAAGAGCCGCGCTCGCCGGTCGACCCTGATCGACTGGAACTGTTCGGCACCCGCTCGATCGACAAATTGGAAAACGATCTGTTGCGCAATCGCCGCATCAGTGTTGCCGACATGCGCCAGATCGATGAGTTCGGGGTCGGGGTGCTGATCCGCCGCGTCATCGACAAGGTGCAGGCGCGCCATGGCGTCCTGCATGTAAGTTTTGACATTGATTTTCTCGACCCCAGTCTGGCGCCCGGTGTCGGCACCACGGTGCCCGGCGGCGCGACCTATCGAGAAGCGCATCTGGTAATGGAAATGCTGCATGATTCCGGACTGGTCCGATCGGTCGATATTGTCGAACTCAATCCATTCCTTGACGAGCGGGGCCGTACCGCGCGCACCGCTGTCGAACTGATCGGGAGCTTGTTCGGCCAGCAGATAACCGATAGGCCAACGCCGACCAATGCGATTGGATCGGGCGATGGACGCCAGATCTAGCATCAGCATTCTGCTGCGCAGGTATTTTTATGTCGAAGCGTGACGAAGCCCAAAACCTGCAACGGGCATTTTCGCTGCACCGAAGCGGAAAATTCGCCGACGCAGCGAAGCTTTATCGCAAGGTCATAAAATCGAATCCACGAGAATCCC
Organism: Bradyrhizobium sp.; assembly: GCA_028290305.1. Next base: position 17,294 of record JAQGKC010000469.1, on the reverse strand, counting down.
ACGCGCTTCATTCTCTTGGGACGCATGCGATGGCGCAAGTTTATTCCCATAATCGGCGGGGCGGCGCTGGTTGAGCCCGCCTCGGGCCTTTTCCGGGTTGGCGCGGTGTCGGGTTTCAGTCCATCATGTACCGTCAAACATAGTCCGCCACGAGGCCTGCGTTCATCGGCTCTCCGAAGGCGGCATCATTCAGGGACGGACGCCATGCGAGATCGCAAATGGTCGAGACGCGATGTGCTCAAAACCTCGACCGCGCTCGCGGCCGGTGCGCTGTTCGCCGAACCGGCGAGGGCGGCCGCACCGCCGCCGGCGAGCGTGACGCCCGCATTGATCGAGGCAGCGCGCAAGGAGGGCAAGCTCTCGTATTACTCAGCGCTGGAGCTCAACGTTGCGGAACGGCTGGGCAAGGCGTTCGAGGCCAAATACCCGGGAATTGCCGTTCATGTCGAGCGCTCCGGCGCCGAGCGGATTTTCCAGCGCATCGCCCAGGAGCAGGCGAGCGGCATCAATGCCGTTGACGTCGCCAACAGCACCGACCCCGCGCACTATCTCGACTGGAAGGGGAAGGACTGGCTCGCGCCCTATTTGCCCGACGATGTCGCGAAGTATTTTCCGGCGGACCAGTTCGACCCCGACGGCATGTACGCCACCTCGTGCGGCTGGATGGAAGTCATCGGCTACAACAGCAATCTGGTAAAGCCCGAGGACGCCCCCAAAAGCTACGCCGATCTGCTCGATCCGAAATGGCAAGGCAAGATCGTCAAGGGGCATCCCGGCTACAGCGGCGCGATCATGACGGCGACCTTCGTGCTCGCACGGGACCTGGGCTGGCCGTTTTTCGAGAAGCTTGCCCAACAGAAGGTGATGCAAGTGCAGTCGGCGGCGGATCCGCCGAAAAAGCTGCTGCTTGGGGAGCGCGCCGTCATGGCCGACGGCAACGATTACAATCTGCTGCTGGGCAAGGACCAGGGGCAGCCGGTCGAGGTCGTCTATGCGACCGAAGGCTCACCGCTTATCATCGTTCCCAGCGGCGTGTTCCGCCGCGCGCCAAATCCGAATGCCGCGCGGCTGTTCCAGAGTTTCTTTTTCAGCGCCGAGGGGCAACAATTGCTGGTCGATAATTTCGCCCATCGCTCGTTCCATGCGCAGATCAAGGAAAGGCCCGGTCACACGCCGCTGTCGGCACTGAAATTGCTGAAGTCCGATCCTGCCGCGGTGCTGGCGCAGGGCGAGGAGATCAAGGCGCGCTACGCCAAGCTTTTCAAGGTCTGATCTATCTGCGCTCGCCAAAAAAAGCCCGCCGTGAAGCGGGCCTTTCGTTTGAGTGGGCCTGTTTTTCTTGGATAGCGACCTTAGATGGCGACGCCATAATAGTCGTTTACTGAGCGTGTTCTCGCAGGATCGCTCCAGTTCCAGGCGTTGTCGTTGCCGTATTTCGGCGCTCCCTTGAGTTGGGTTTCGGTAATGCCGGTACGATAGCCGCCAAGATTGGTGTCGTATTTCAGCGACTGCCACGGCAGGGGATAATGGTCGTCGCCGATCCCGAGAAAACCGCCAAAACTCAAGACGGCGTAAGAAACCTTGCCGCTCATCTTGTCGATCATGACGCGTTCGATCGAACCGATCTTGGTATCGTTGGCGCCATACACGGCGGTTCCTTCCACTTTATCGCTGCCGATCAGGGAACCCGTTTCTCTTGCTTCCGTCACCATTGCTGTTCCTCCTCTGTTGAGAGGCGTGCAACAGGTGAGCCAAAGAATTGTTCCCACATGCAATGACGTCCCGGTCAGGAACCTTCGCCACCGCCGCGATTTAATTCAGGAGAGGAATCGCCAGGGAAGACTCCATGAATAAAGGTCATTCGACGAATCCAAATCATGCGAAGCGAACGATCGGAAGCCCAGTCGTGGTCGCGCTGGCGGTTGCGATCTTCGGTGTGCTGGCCATGCTGGTCGTCGACCACGGACCGTGGAGCCGTCCTCATGTGCAAACCGCTGAAGTCAACTACAGCACGACCGGCGCCGCCGCAAAGGCCGTGGGAGCGAAGGTGACGCCGACCGCGCCCAAGCCGGAACTCGAACCCGTTGCTCCCGGGCCCAAGCCCGCTCAGCCGGTGAACCCTGAACCTTGAGGCCCGGCCGTCTCAGCGGACGCTGACAAAACCGCCCCATAATGCCGCGAGTATCGCACCGGCCAAAACGTAGATTGGACTATCGCAGAACGTGCTGCCGTACCGGCACATCGCTACACCGAGGCTGCCGATCTCATGATTACCCGCGGCATAGAACAGACCCGCCAGCACAACCAGCACTGCGGCGACAAAATACATCACATAACCCCCATGTAGACCGGTTCAGCCGGCACGCGAATCTGCCGAAAAATATCGGCCAGTCGAAATACTATGCTCGAACAAGCGATTCCGCGACACCAGTAATTCAAGTGCGGGCAGGGCGGTTCATTCCGGCCCAGACTCACATCTCGGACGATGCCGGGCCTGGACTGGCTTAGAGAAAGCCGCGGATTTAAGCCAAATTAGCGTATTGAGACGACCGGACCCCTCCATCTGTAATTGATGCCGACGCAACCGGTGAGCTCAGTAAAATGCCGCCGTCTCTGTCGCCGCGCAGTCTTTAAGTGCTAGTGTTCGAATCTTCGATACCGCGCTTTTCCAAGGGGCACATGCGGCGGCGGCAGTTCATCACGCTTTTGGGTGGCACGGCGGCGTGGCCGCTTACAGCGCAAGCGCAGCCGCAGGACGGAATCCGCCGCCTCGGCGTGCTGATGGCAAATCGCGAGAGCGACCCCGTAGGGAAAGCGTTCGCCGCCGCGTTGGTGAAAGGGCTCGGCGCTCTCGGCTGGCGCGAGGGTGGCAATCTGCGCATCGATTGGCGCTGGGGAGCGGGTGGCGACCCCACATTATTCGAACGCTACGCGGGGGAGTTGGTGGCGCTCGGGCTCGATGCGCTGTTTGCCCAGGCCAGCCCGTCCGTCGCGGCGCTGCGGCGGGAAACCAGCACGATCCCGATCGTGTTTACGATGGTCACCGATCCAATCGGCCAGGGCTTTGTCGCGAGCCTGGCGCGCCCCGGCGGCAACATCACCGGATTTAGCGATTTCGATTCGTCGATGGCCGGCAAATGGCTGGGGATGTTGACGCAGATTGCGCCGCCGGTCGCGCGTGTGGCGGTCCTGTATAATCCCGCGACCACTCCCTATGCCGGTCTGATGCGGCGCGCCATCGAGGAGGCTGCTCCGTCTTTCACGGTAGCGGCACGGATCGCACCATGCCGCGACGATGCCGAGATCGAGACGATGATGACGGCGCTGGCGCACGAAGAGCGCGGTGGATTGCTGGTTTTGACCGACATCTTCAACATTGTGCATCGCGACGCCATCCTCGCCTCCGCCGCACATCACCGCCAGCCCGTCGTCTATTTCGACCGCTCCTTCACCGCGGCTGGCGGACTGATGTCCTACGGCATCGACTATGCCGACCTGTTCCGCCGCTCGGCGGCTTATGTTGATCGCATCCTGAACGGCGCCAAGGCGGCCGACTTGCCGGTGCAACAGCCGACCAAGTTCGAACTGGTGATCAATCTGCGGACCGCGAAAATGCTCGGTATCGAGGTATCGCCGACGCTGCTCGCTATCGCCGACGAGGTGTTCGAGTGAAACGGCGCACCGTGCGTCCGAGGTCTCGATGTACCTCTGTCGGCCCAGCAGCACGCCGACGAGGTGATCGAGTGAGACGGCGTGCTTTCATCGTGGAAATAGGCATGACAATGGCGTGGCCGGTGGCCGCCCACGCGTGACGACCCGGGCGGATGCGTTGAGCCTTTATGACGGTGCGCCGCCTAAATTACTTCACCGGCGCGGCAAATTCTTCGGAACGAAAAAGCGCTGCTGACTTTACCTCAGAGAGCCGAAGAGCCCTTCAACATCGCCTGGGAGTTTCTTTCACCCACGAATTGAAGGCTGTCTTCCGGCACAATCGTTCATAGCGCGCGCGTCGGCCGCCAAATCAGCAAGGCGATCGCAATCGGCTGGGGTTCGCAAATCGAGCTATCAGGACATACGAGGCTAGTCATGAATATACTACCGGTCGATAGGGCGCTGGCGATCTACGGGACGATCGCGAACCGTTCCGAACTCAAGGGCACGCGGGAGCGGCTGTCGCAGCATCTGAAGAAGGTCTTTCTCGAAGGCGAGCACGATCCGCATCGCCTGACCGTTCACGGGCTAACCTATTTGCAGGAACTCGATCGCGAGCGCGACAGGTGAGCGGCTATCCCTGCGTCGGGTTAAAAGCGGGAGCGCGGCTCGATCCGTTTTTCTCTCTTAGCGCTTCTGAGCGTCCCGCTGTTTCTTAAGTGAACTTCTCCGCATTATTCTGGCTAACGCTGCGCGCACGGCTTCTGCTCTCGTTCGCTGTTTTTTCGCAGGCGCCGGCGTTTTGGTTTGTCCGTTCGCCTCTCCGCTGGCGCAAGGCATGGTCGGAAGCATCTGCTCGGGCACCGGGCCATGCTCGGCAGGCTGCATCCGCATCGGTCCGGCGCTATCGGATGGTGATGGCTTTTTGGGCATGACGGTCAACGCGCCACGGTCATTTTCGTTCGAAAGGTGCGATTTCGGGCGGGAAAGGCCGAGCAATTCCATCTGACGGCTGCGTTTCCGGTTGCTTGAAGGCCCGCGTAATAGGGCCCTCGACCTATCGTCGGGCCGGCGAGCCGGGACTACCGATAGCGCGGGTTGCGACGGCCGGCGGGACTGTGTACTGGTTCCATCTGGTTCCCTTCAGAATCGCCGGCTATGCCAGATGCGCGATAACAGAGTAATCAGAAGCCGGCACCTTCATAGGCTGCAGCGGCGGCACTTCATTATCTTCGATGGTTTGCCCTTTATTGGTATGCTCATCGCGTTGGGCCTGTTGTTTTACCGGCCCATTGGCGCGCTTGAGCCCAGCCTGTTTTTCGGCATGTGGCTGCTCACGGGTCTTGGCCTGACGGTCGGCTATCACCGTCTCTTCACGCATCGCGCGTTCTCGACCGGCGTGGTGATGAGCTGCATTTTCATCGTCATGGGGTCGATGGCAGGGCGGGGTCCGATGCTGTCGTGGGTCGCGATGCACCGGCGGCATCACGAGCTCTCGGACCACGAAGGCGATCTGCATTCACCGAATTTGCACGGCACGACCGCGCTCGGACGCCTGTCAGGTTTCCTGCATGCTCATCTGACCTGGATGATCGAACACGATTACCCGAACGTTGCGCACTACGTCCCGGATCTGATGGCGGAGCGCACGCTGGTGGCGGTAAATCGCTATTATTACACGTGGGTGCTGCTCGGTCTTCTCATCCCCACCGTGATCGGCGGGCTTGCGACCGGGAGCGTGTGGGGCGCAGTCACCGGGTTTCTCTGGGGTGGCGTCGTGCGCATGTTCGTGGTCGAGCAGTCGATGTCGGCGATAAACTCCGTGATGCACACGTTCGGCACGCGTCCCTTTTCTACCCGCGATGACAACAGCCGGAATCTCGGCGTGATGGCGCTGCTGGTGTGGGGCGAAGGATGGCACAACAATCACCATGCCTTCCCATATTCGGCGGCGTTCGGACTTCGCTGGTTCGAATTCGACCCCGGTTTTCTCCTGATACGAGTGCTTGAGACGCTGGGCCTTGCCTGGAACGTGAAAGTCCCGAGTCGTGAGAAGATTGCACTTCGTCGCGTGCGCCCGGAATCTCTCGATACAGCCGATCTCGAGCACGGATGAGCAGGAGAGCATCCAGCTAGCCAGCGATGCAAAGCGCGCCGGATTTGGGCAACCGTGCGCGCAGACAGGCCGCAATGCCCAAGATCGTGGAAGATGCTTTTTAACACCTATCCGTTTCTGCTCGTCTTCCTGCCGATAGCTATTTTGCTCTATCGCCTTGCCGATCCCTATCCGCGATTTCGGATCGGGATGTTGGTGCTGTTGTCGTTTGTGTTCTACAGCTACTGGAATCCGCCGTTCATCGCGCTGCTGGCGCTGTCGATCGTGATCAACTGGCTGGCCGCGCGAGCCTACGCCAGCACGAAGCGGCCGATCATCATCACGGCGGCGATCGTCCTCGATCTGGCCGTGCTCGGCGTGTTCAAATACGCGAACTTCTTTGCGTACAATCTTGGCGTCGTTCTGGACCGGCCGATGCCTCAATTCGATATCGTGCTGCCGCTTGGCATCTCGTTCTTCACCTTCCATCACATCATGTATCTGGTCGATCTGCGGCGTGGAAAGGCGCCCTTTTATTCGCTCGACCGGCACGCGCTCTACATCTCGTTTTTTCCGCAAGCGATCGCCGGTCCGCTGGCGCGGTGGTCCGAGGTCATGCAGCAGTTTGGCCGCGAAGTGTATGCGCCCGGCTGGCAGCGCCGGTTCGCGCTGGGCGCTACGTTTATCGTAATAGGCCTGGTCGAGAAAACTCTACTTGCCGATCGGATCGGTCATCTGATCGATCCGATCTATGCACAGGCGCAGCTTGGTTTGGTCTCGGATGGCCGATCCTGGCTTGCGCTCAGCTTTGGATTTCAGATCTTGTTTGACTTCGCCGGTTATTCAGACATCGCGATCGGCCTTGGCCTTTTGTTCGGTGTTCAGCTGCCGTTTAACTTCAACGCGCCTTATCGCTCAACGAATATCCAAGACTTCTGGCAACGCTGGCACATAACGCTAATGCTGTTCCTTCGTGATTACGTGTTCCATCCCCTTATCAATGCCCGTGTTGTGCATCGGCGCTTTTTTTTCGTTCAATATTTTGCCGCTATGCTTTTGACGATGGCACTCTGCGGCCTGTGGCATGGTGCGAACTGGACCTTCGTGTTATGGGGAATAATGCATGGTTGCGCACTTGTGCTTTGCTCGCTTTGGCGTCGCTTTTGCCCGAGGCTGGGGTTTCTGCTCGGATGGGTATTGACTGTAGCGTTCGTGCTGCTGACCGGCGTGATATTCCGTGCAGGAACGCTGGACGCCGCATGGCATATCTTTCGGGGGCTTGCGGTTCTACCCAATCTCACGCGCGTGGGGCACTTGGCGCCGATCTTCATCGGCACGCTGGTTGCGTTTCTGCTGCCAGCTAGCCAGGACATTGTCGCTCGGCTTATCGAGCGGCCAAAGCCGGTAGTTTCTATAGCACTCGGCATCATCGTGGTCGCGTTGCTTGTCGAGCTTGGAGACCGAGATGTCTATGAGTTCGTCTATTTCCAGTTCTGATCCCGTGTCCCAGTGGAGCCGCTGGCTGGTAAGCTTTCTCTGCACGATCGCGTTTGGTACTTCATTACTATTCGCGTTTGTGATCGTGGTCGATCCGTATGACAGCGGTCGGCTTGGCTTTGTCGGTATTGACGGCGTAAACGACTGGAACCAACGAACGGCAAGTGCCAGCCGCGCGAGAGATCCACGGTTCGATTCCGCCGTGATCGGCAATTCGCATGGACAGATACTCAATCCAGCTGAACTATCGCGGATGACCGGTGCACGCTTCGTGCAACTCACCGTGCCGGGAACCGCTTCACGCGAGCAGCTTGCGATACTCGATTTTTTCATGCGTCACCATCAGCGCGTCGACGGCTTGGTAATAATTACCGATGAGGTCTGGTGCACTCACGATCCCGCGCTACCGCTAGCGGCCCCGTTTCCGTTTTGGATCTACGGCGACAGCACACTCGACTATGTAAGTCGACTGCTTTCATGGCGTGCGCTTGGTCATTCGTTTCAGCGGGTTATGATCGACCTCGGCTTGCGCAATCGCAGCGATCCGGACGGATTCAGTAACTACGAGGAGCTTAAAATACAGGACCGCCATCCGGACGCTGTGGAACAGAACTACCAACCGTCACCGGCCGGCAGTGTCAGCGACTTCTTCCCCGCCATCAGGCTACTCGACAGCGTTATCAGGAGGTTACCAGCCAGCGTTCCCGTTGTATTGGTCGTGCCACCGACCTTTTATACGGCTATCCCGCGACCAGGTAGCACCGAAGCTGCGGAACAGGACACCTGTGATGCGGCGTTGAGGGGGCTCGTGGCCGGTCGGCCAAACAGCAACTTTATCAACTATCGTATCGATAATGCCCTGACGCGTGATCGCGCAAATTTTGTGGACGTTAGCCACTATCGCGCGAAAGTAGCGCGCAAGATGGAAGAAGGCATTGCCGCGAGTATTCGTTCCGGTGAAGCCGCAAAGATCGACTTCTGATCAATCGGCGCCGGTCATCAGTTGGTCGAGACGCCGCTCGAGCCAGAGTTTGCGGGTGCGGCTGCGCTGGATCTTGCCGCTGGTGGTCTTCGGCAAGGTTCCCGGCCGGATCAGTACGATGTGGCGCGCGAACAGTTCGAACTGGCTGGTCACGCCTTCGCGAATGGCGTCAGTCATTTCGGCGGGGTCGATTTTGTGGCGCTCGGTGCGCTCGATCTCTTGAACGATGACCAGCGTTTCTTCGCCCTGGTCGTCGGTCACCGAGAATGCCGCGCCGCAATTCTGGCGGAGCGCCGGATGCAGCGCCTGCACCTCCCGCTCGATATCCTGCGGGTAATGATTGATGCCTCTGATGATGATGAGATCCTTGATCCGGCCGGTGATGAACAATTCGCCGGCTTCATCGAGGAAGCCGAGGTCACCGGTCCGCAGCCAGTTCGCGCCATCATGATCGCCTGCGATTTGCGCGTTGAGGCCGTTCTTCGTGGCTTCGGGATTTCGCCAATAGGAGCGCGCAACGTTCGGTCCGCTTACCCAGATCTCGCCAACCTGGTTGGGCAACAGCCGCCGGCGGCTGTCAGGCTCCACGACGGCGATCCGCTCGTTGACCAGCGCGCGGCCGCAGCCGACCAACGCCTGCACGTCAGCGGGATCGACCGCCGTGCGCACCACATGCGCTTGCAGTCCGGATCGGCTGACCGTCTGTGTCACGTGACCGGCACCCCGGTGGCCGCCGGCAATCAGCAGCGTTGCCTCCGCCATGCCGTATGCGGGAAAAGCGGTGCCGGGATTGAAACCGTGGCCGGCGAAGGTCTCGCTGAATCCCTTGATCGTTTCGGCATGAACCGGTTCAGCGCCATTGAGCGCGACTTTCCATGAGGAGAGATCGATGCCCTGCATTTGATCGGCGCGATAGCGGCTTACACACAGATCGTAACCGAAATTGGGGCTGCAGCCGATTTCGGCACGATAGTGACCGATGGCGCGCAGCCAATTCAGCGGACGCTGCATGAACGCGTTCGGCGCCATCAGAACGCATAGTGCGCCGACGTATAGCGCCTCCAACGCGTTCAGGATCAATCCCATGTCGTGATATAACGGCACCCAGTTGACGTAAGTCGATTGCCTGGTGGTGCCGAGCGACACGCGGATCATTTCCAGATTGGCGAGCAGATTGGCGTGGCTGACGGCGACGCCCTTGGGTTCAGAAGTCGAGCCCGACGTGTATTGCAGGAAGGCGATGTCTTCCGGATCCGGGTTCGGCAGCTCGATCGCGCAGGGCTTTTGTGGCGTCAGATCGACCGACAGCCATTGCAGCGGACGGTTCGCAAAGCGCGCGCGCAGATCTTCGCGAATAGCAAAAGCGGGGCTGGTGAGCGCGACCGCCGGTTCGCAGTCGGCCATGATCCCGGCGCTGGAATCGCGTGCGCTCAGACGGCGCGGCACCATCATCGGCACCGCAATGACCCCAGCGATCAGGCATCCGAAGAAGGCGATGACGAATTCAAGGCCGGGTGGAAACACCAGAATGGCGCGATCCCCGGGCCGGGCAATTCCGGTGAGCCGGGCCGCGAGCGCTTGCGCAGCATCATGCAGCTCGCGAAATGTGATGACGGCTTCTTCCGCGGCGCGATCCGAAAGGAAGATGTAGGCCCGCTCATCCGGCTGCGCTTCCGCGCGTCGTGCCAGCAGCGTCACGAGCGAGGAGAACGTCTGCATTAACGATGCTCGGCGATCGTGTGTCTAAGCGGCGGAACGCTTTGCCTGCTTTTCGGCGAGATAACGGGACAGGTCATTGACGGTCGGATAATCGTAGAAGTCGTCAGGCGAGAGCTCCAGGCCGAGCTTTTCCTCGAGCTCCATCATCAGGTACACGACCATCGCCGAATCCAGCCCCAGCCGGGTGAATTTTGCGTTGGCCTCGATCGTATCCTTCGGAATCCGCAGGACATGGGCCAACGAAACCATGCACAATTCCGAGATTTGCTCGCGCGTCATGCCCACCACCAAAAAGACGGAGCATTGACAATACGGGGGCGCTCGGCTGATTGTCAATTTGCCGGCCGGGAAGGCTTTTGACGACGACTTCGGCGATGTTACGTCGGGGGCCGTAATTCGCTCCTGATCCACCCTGAGACGCTGACCGATCTGAGTGGATCGCCCGGTTGGCATTTCTCGCACTGGAACGTAGGCCGGCTTTTGCCGCCACGAGGCAGCGCCAGAACTAGATTGGCCCCGCATTTGGGGCAAGTTGGTTGTTCGATTTGTCCCACACCACGATCTGGCGCCGGTTTTGGTGGCCCGTCCATTCCAAATGCAAGCCGGTCGGAAGAATGATCCTGCTGGCTTTAGCCTTTTTGGGGAAGGCGGTTCTAAAAACCGCGCCTTCCAAAAAAATCACACCGTTGACGGAGGCTGGGTTGCCGTGCGCGCGACCCCATGCACAGTGCGTCGCTCATGGCTTTGAGGGGTGCCTCGACCGCCTGATGCAATCCGTGTCGTTTCGCGATCCATTCCGGATCATTGTATGAAAGCCATGTTTCACCTGACGCGTCCTGCCAAACCAGGGCCTTCAGCGGCAGATCTATTCCGACCGTTTGAGTTGATTGCATCAGCGGCGTGCCGCCTTTGGCATTGCCAAAGATGATGACTTCGGTTGGCGTAGCCCAACGCCCGCGGCGCCCGCCGCATGATCGATGCGAGCAAAGACCGTCATACCCTTTGCCTTGACCGCGGCCTCGAACTTGTTCGCCGTTTCTTCCGGCCCGCAGCTGCTCTGAATCGTTATCAGTCCGTCCGCAGCCATCGCTCACTCCTTATCGCCGGATCATGGCGCACAACATGAAACTCTACTCCGCCTGGATCTGCACGGGTTGGCCGAGTTCCGTCGCAGACCCCGATACGATGACAAGGTAGCGGTGGGGCGTGTTGGCCTCGCTCTGAACAATCTGCCGGATCGGACCAACGGCGTTCACGATCGCCGAGCCGGCCGGGTTTGTCATGAACGCGGCAAGCGGTTCGAGCTTGCCTTTGCCGTTCGCGTTCTGTGAGAGCGCAAGCACGTAAGGCTGCTCCGGCCGCAAGCCGGTGACGGAGGCCTGAAGCACCTGCGTCAGTCCCTGATCGAACAGGGAGACACTGGTTGGGGACTGGCCGCCGCGGTCGCCTTTTTTGCCGCTGGCAATCGGCACCAGCGCGAGATGCGCGGCTTGCCCGGCGACGCCGAGCGGCTGAAGTTCCTGTTTGCCGTCGCCTTCGGGAACGGCATTCGGGACATAAACGATCGCCTGCGGCGCCTGACCGATCGGGCTCGTGGCTATGACCTTGTTGGTTGTGGTGTCGATGGCGGTGAGCGCGTCGGCATTTTCCAGCCCGACAAAGATCCGGCTGCCGTCACCGGACGGCCATACGCCATGCGGCAACTTGCCGACCGGGATGGTCGCGACCTGCGAAAAATCATCGGTGCGGAATACCTTGACCTCGTTCAATCCGCCGATGCTCACATAAGCAAAAGTGCCCTTTGTGTTTTTCGCGAAGTTGACATGGTTGGTGATCGGGCCTGTGTCGAATGATTTCAGGACGGCGAACGGCGGCTGTGCGTCGAATACGGTCGTCCTGCCGGTGTCCTTGAGCGTGAACCAGACCTGCTTGCCATCAGGCGACGCCGCGATGTTCGGACAGAACGGGCTGTCCTGCTTGACGTGCCCGGCGATCTGATGATCCGCCACCGTGATCACTACCGTTTCCGGATTGAACGATGAGCAGACGTAGCCGTATTTTCCATCCGGCGAGAAGATCTGCATACCGGGGCCGCCCGGAACCTTGATCCGGGTTTTCTCTTCGTAGGTCTTGCCATCGAGAACGGAGACGTAATCCTCGCCGCGCACGGTGACCCAAACCTCGCTGCCGTCAGGCGTGAAGAACGCCTCATGCGGCGAGCGTCCGACATAGGTCGTGTGCTTCACCGCGTTGGTTGCGGTGTCGATGAACGTCACCGAGTTGGAGCCGATCGAGACCACCGCGATCGTCTTGTGGTCGGAAGAAAATCCCATGCCGTGGACGAGAACCTGGCCCCGGTAGAGCGGGCTGAAATTTCCCGGCTGCGGGTCGCCAAGCCTGATGACGCCGAGCAGCCTGCTGTCGACGGGATCGGTGACGGAGACGGTGTTGGAAAATTGCTCCGCGGTATAGACGCGGTCGCGATGGCTGACCGGGATATCGGGATCATTGGCGGCGCCGGGCGCTTGTCCTGCCCAGCCATATCCTGCAGTGGAGAAAATGGCGGCGGCCGTCGTGAAGATGCGTGCCATGTCAATCCTCCTTCGGATGCAGTGGAAGCTGACGGTCAGGTGTCGAACCAGCCGGCACCGCTGAAGACGCCTGGTTCGGCGACGACAAATCCGGAAGAAGCGGCTGGCCGAGCGCTAGTCGCATCGCAACGATCTCCTGCTGCTGGGTGACGATGATCTCCTGGGCCATGCGCCTGAGCTGCTCATTGTGGCCATGGCGCAGCTCGGCCTGCGCCATTTCGATCGCACCTTGATGGTGCGGCGTCATGATCGCGGCAAAGTCGGTGTCGACGTCGCCGGACGGCCGGATACCCATCTCGACCATCATCTTTGTCATCGCGCTGACATTCTCGGCCAGGAACGGTGCTTCTTCGGCCGAGGCGGAGCGAAACGGCGTCGAGCAGATCGCGCTGATGTAGTCGGTCAGCGATTGCGGTCGCTCGAAGCACGCCGTCAGCGACAACGCAGCGGCGATGAGAACTCCGACGAACAAAGCTGATTTCGGTCGTAGCCGCGGACTGGGGGGGCCCCGAGAATTCTTGCTCGCTTTGGTGTCGTTGCCCGTTCTTGTGTGGCAGCGATTGGCAGGCAATAGAGGCGGCATTTCGCTGTGATGTGACATTTTGATACCTCACGCAGTATCAAGCCAAAGATTTGAGGAGCGGCAAAACAAAACAACTGTCGGATTCTTTGCAGATCTGGTGCGGCGATACAAAGACAATCTCTCCCGAACGTGTAACACAACCGCGGTTCAAAAAAATGAGAGATGAGTGAGCCCCTTGAAATCGTGACCGATCATTTGCCGGAGCTGATCGGTCATGCTTAGGGGCTTCCAAAAAGACTTGTCACGTCGGGCAAATCACCTGCATAAGTCTACCGTCTCAGGATTAGGTCCGCGCCGGGAAACTGGCCGCGGGCTTTTTGAATCGGACGATGTCACCGGCTGAAGGCTCAGGGCACCGGCGCCCTTGACCGCCGATCGCGCGGATCGCAGCATCGATCAGAGCGATGTCGCCTTCGATGCCGAAGTCGCTCTCCTAATGGTGATTTGAGACACCATAGGAACGCAAGCACGTTGCGCCACCCGAATCGAGTAGCTGCCAAATCCGACGTGATGCCATCTTGGTGCGACTCTGCGATCCGTAACGACAGGTCGTCGGCTAGCGATCACCGAAGCGATAACGCCGTTGCCGCTTCAAGTTCGGCGATGGCTTGCGGCGCATCGAGTACTTTGATGGTGGTCATTCCCATGTCGCGGCCCGGTTTCAGGTTAACACCCAAATCGTCCAAGTAGATGCAGTTTTTTGGATCGACGCCAAGCGTCTCCATCATCATCCGATAGATGCGTGGGTCGGGCTTCCTCAAACCAATCTTTGCGGACTCGATGACATGATCGAATAGCGCCATTACTTCCGCGACGTAGATCGATCGGCCGCCCATGCTTCCGATACTGTTGGCGGGAAGGTTGTTCGTGATACATCCGGTTTTGAATTTAGCTGCCACGCGCCTGAGGGCCTCGACCATCTCAGGCCGGAGATCTCCTGACAGCAGAGGTAGGACCTCCTTGCCCCGAACCTCCGCACCCAGCGCCAACGATTCCTCTGCGAACAGATGATCGAATGCTTCAAGATCCACTTCGGCGCGTTCGAATTCGCCCATGCATCTCCCAATGATTGCTCGCGTTGGTGCGCCTGATAGTACTAGTGGGCAGGCCGCGTTCGATCTCAAAACGCGCAAAAGCCTCGAAGGGGTGAGGTGGTTAATACACCACCAAAATCCCAAATCACTACCTCGATCATCATTCCCTACCAATGCGAGCGCCGACTTGGCAATCGCCTAACATGATGTCTCGGGGGAGGCTAGCCCGATTGGCTCGGCAACTAGCTTTACGCCGAGGAGTTGAACATCTTTCTGACGGCATCAGACTCCGATGGGCCCGCTGAATGATTTGTATAGGCTCTCCTCGAAAGACGGGTTGCTGTGCTGGTCGCTCTCGCAACTGCTCCGAGAGCGGCGCAAATACAGGCTGTGTCGTCCGCGCGAGTGCCTCCCATGCCATGCGCAACAAGGACTGGAGCATTGGCAGCAGGCTGACAGAGCTCGAGGAATATAACGGGCTTGGCCATGCCACGCGCGGCGTTCGTTGCTCTATCTGTGACGGGGACAGATCAACATAAATCCGGCAAATGTATTCGTGACGGAACCTACGATGCCGCTGCTGTCGACAGCTAGCGCGGATGCGTCGGTTTGCGCTGGCGATATTGGCGCTCGATCGAACCATCAGCTTTGACGACAAACTGCTGCCCATCATCGTTCTTCCGCTAACTCCCTTCGGATTATAAAGTCACGTCCGCCCTCCATTGCCAACCCAACAGAGGATAAACGAAAAATGCGCGATGAGGATATCAGGGTGGTTGTCGGCGAGATGATGGCTGAACAACAGTGGCTTAATCATAGCGACATCGACGCTGTGATTCTCAAGACAATCGCGACTACGCTGACTTCGTTTGGGATCGAGGAAGAGGACCGCAGAGAGCTGCGCGCGGACTTATATCACTTAAGACGTTGGCGCGAGAGCGTCGAGCAGGCGCAGAGCTATACGTTTAAGGCCGCAATCACAATCATGGTAACCGGCCTTGTCGGGACGATGTGGCTCGGCGTCAGGGTCGCGCTCGGCAAATGACCCGCGCCATCGTTGAAGAACACCGTCGCCCGATATGGCTAGGAGCTATAGAATACCGCCGCGAAGAGCATTTCCAACAAGGAAATCGAAAAAGCGAAGCGATGCCTCAACTGATTTTGAGGCGCTCATCCGGCAGCCGTTAGTTGTGCAGTTCCGCTATCGCCGTCAAAGCCGATCAGCCGGGCGATGATCCGCTAGAGCAGCGGCGCGTGGTCGGTGAGGATGGCTTGCAGAATGGTCTTCTCGCGCTCGAATGACACGACATAGCCCGTATCGGCATCGTGATAGGTGTAGCGCATGACATCCGCCACCGGCTCGCCGGTCTTGCTATCGATCGCGACGCGATCCGCTTCAAAGGATACTTTTGGCATCGTCGTCAGCGATGATCTCGCCGTCCTTGGCGAATCTGCGTTTCATAGCCGTAGGCGAGATGGCTGTGATGTTTGATACGATGATCGCGTAGGACCGACGCTGGCGCGCGCCCGCAAAGCGGGAAACGCCATCAAAGAAGTCGGGCTGCTGGAATTTCCAGCCCCGACCTCTTCGAGCGGGGTCACGTTAGCGCTCGGGCCGGACCGATATCGATCAGGATTCGTTGCCTGGCGGCAACGAACTGCTAGCCCGGTTCACAAGGTGGACGGATCAAGAACCCGACGCGGATTCGCAAGGCGGACCGTTATCCCAGGGCTGCGTGGCAAAAGCGCCTACGGCCGGAGCCGGATAGCATAGACGTCCGTCAACATAACTCGCGTCGGGCGCGGCCGTCGCGTAGGCGTGGTGCCGCGAGGATACATGGTGCTCGCGAGCCATAGCGGGAGTTGCGAGCGTGGCTGCGGCGATCAGTGCAGCCGACAGAAGTTTAAGCTTGGTCATTCCATTTTCTCCATTGAATTCGAAAAGCCAACTGCGGCTGGCTCCTCTATGGAGATGGAGCAGCGGTCGGCTTATCAAAGGAACATTTCCTCACATCGTTTCAACGCCGCGCGAGGTCGGCGCGTCGTACGATCACAAATTCCGGCGCTTGGTAACAGGCTGAAGTGGCCCCATGGGCGCACTCGCTCCGTCGGCGCGTGCCGATTACCTTCGAAATGTTTGGGCACCGCGCGGCGCGCCTTACGCAGCCACGCGTGCGCCGCGCACGATCATTCACCCAGCTCCTCAAGACGAATTGAGCTTTGTGAAGCCTATTTTAATGGGGCGAGATCGCTGCCGGCTTACATCTGGCTCGAGGCATCTGAGCACTCGGATGCTGGAAAATGAGAAGCTGGCGCCCCCGAGAGCACGCCCGGTCGACGCATTGCTCCTGCGCCCGAGAATTCTCGCATCCGTCGATACAGGAAAACAACCATGACTTCATTCAAGACTCTT
This sequence comes from Bradyrhizobium sp., assembly GCA_028290305.1. Next base: position 729 of record JAQGKC010000469.1, on the reverse strand, counting down.
ATCGCGGCGGCGCTGCTGTCGGCGATGACGCTGACACCAGTGTTCGCCCAGGCAGCCATTCAGGAGCCGGGCCTGTTCGCGTTCTACCATCCCAATGCGGACGTTCTGAACGGAGGCGCGCCCACGCCGGAAGCCGCGCTGGCCTCGGCCCCGCCTGCGGCCAGCGAGGCTTATGCAGCGATGGAGAGCGGCAACGCCACTTTCTGCCCCCAGCGTTATCGCTCCTACGATCCCGCGTCCGGCACCTTCCTTGGCTATGATGGTCGCCGGCATCGGTGCAGGTGAGGTCCGACGGTCAAAGAGACGAAGGCTAGCACGGCAGTCGCGGTGACTAGATTTCGTCTCAGGTCCACTTTGTGAAGCGATTTGCCATGGATCATGGGGACCTACCTTCGCATTACCCGGTTGATGTCCTCCGCCGCCGTCATGTCCATCCTGTACGTCGCTTCCTTGCTCCGCGCCGTCGAATGAGAGCGGCGACTTCCGATAATGGCACGAAACGGAAGTGCCGACTGTGTTGCGTCATGTCCGCTCTTGAACAAAGCGGAAAATATATGCCCGCATTGAGATTTTCAGCTTTTGACCCTGGCTGTGTAAAAACATGAAATCTTGCGAACGCTGGAGAAGCTACTTCTCAGATCACCCGCCACCCGAGCTCTGTATGCTCTCCGTACTCTGAGAAGGAGCGTCAAAAAGGAATGCTTTCTCCGCAATTTGCGCGCCGTCGCG
>JAQGKC010000210.1 GCA_028290305.1 Bradyrhizobium sp. | reverse complement strand
TTCGCGATGTGCACGGTCCGATGTAAGTCTTGTCTAAGCGAAATTGGCGAGCTCGTGCCCGGCCGACGTTCTGCTGCAGCCAATCTTCAACCCGGTGGGCGGCTATGCGAGCTACATCGTCCCGGCGGCGTTTGTGCTGATCCGGCAGCAAACCCTTCTGAGCGGTGCGGCGATGCTGACGGGCACGGCGCTGGCGAAAGGCGGCGGAGCATTCACCGGCGTGCTCGGCCGGGGCATCGCCCATCTGACCATTTACCTTCCGGCGGTTGCGCTCTATCTCATCGTGCTGCCGCGCATCTATGGTTTTTCGACGCTCGGCCATCTTCCACAACTATTCGCGCTCGCTGCGGTCTTTTTGCTTGCTACCAGTTTCATGGGGCAGGCTGTTGGAGCCTGGTTCACGCGACCGGAGAACGCAACCATCCTCCTCCTGGCAACGAGCCTGCCTCAGTTCTTCATGGCCGGCTTCGCGTGGCCGCGCGAAGCAATCCCCGACGTGGCCCTTGCGCTCGGTCGGATTTTCCCCGCCGACTCCGCGATTGATGGTCTCGTGCGCATCAACCAGCTCGGCGCCAGCATCTGGGAGGTCGCGCATGATTGGCTCGGGCTGTGGTGTCTGGCGCTCGCCTATTTCGCGCTCGCCGTGATCTCGGCGTTTGCCGTCAAGAGAGGACAGGGACATGCGGAAAGCTAGGGCGATCGTTGCGATCATACTCCTGCTTGTCGCGGGCGCGCTGATCTACTTCGCGCGTCGTCCCGAGCAGGCGACCGCAATCGTCGGCGTCGTGCGGGCGACCGAAGTCAGGGTGGAGCCGGAGGTGAATGGCCAACTCGTGTCGATTGCGGTCGAGAAGGGCGACCACGTGCACACGGGCGATGTCCTGGCGCGGCTCTCCGCGGTGGAATTGACAGCACAGCTGGACCAGGCGCGTGCCGCCTTCGCGTCGGCAACAGCGAGCCGCAACAACGTCTATGCCGGAGTTCGTCGTGAACAGGTCGACTCTCTGAAGGCTGCAATCGCCAAGGCGAGCGCCCGCCTCGACTATGTACAGGCCCAGCTCACCAGGACCAGCACGCTGGCACGCCAGAGTTTTGAGTCCCAGCAAGCGCTTGACCAGGCCGAAAACGACACTGCCAGCGCAAGTGCCGATGTCGCGGAGGCCCAAGCGAATTACGATGCGGCCGTAGCGGGCCCGACGCGTGAGGAACGCGCGATCGCCGATGCGCAGGTGCAGGCTGCTGCGGCGGCGGTGACAGTGCTCGAACGCCGCCTCGACAAGATGATCCTGCGTGCTCCCGCCGATGGCGTGGTCAGCGTCATCGCTGCAGAGGTGGGCGAGAATGTTCGCGCGGGACAACCGATCCTGATGGTCGAGGCAGCAGGCAGGCAATGGCTCTCTTTCAACGCGCGCGAAGACTATCTCGATCATCTCACGATGGGAGAGACAGTGAGCGTGATGCGGAACGGTGCCGACAGCGCGACCAAAGCCGTCATCACCGAACTTCGGCCGCTCGGAACGTTCGCCACCTGGCAGGCCGAGCGGGTTATTGGCGATCATGATCGCAATACGCTGCGCTTGCGCCTTGACCCGCAGGGAGAAGCGGAAGGCTTCGAGCCAGGTGCGACCATCTGGATCAAACATTGACAACAAAGGCTCGCTGCCCTTGCGAAAATCCTAGCTCTGATGCGACAAGCTGGAAGATCGACACTTCAGCGAGCTCGCGCATCGCCGGTCGGACGAGACTTGGAACATGACCGCCGAAATCTGCTCTTGCCCGAAGCTGCCGCCCGCCTCGTTTCCTCTCATCCTGCCGCTGCGACGATCGGCTTAATCTTCGTCGGCGCTTTGTCAGCGTTCTTCGACCAAGACCGGTAGTACGCCAGCGCGGTCATCATCAAGATACCGACAATGCTGATCACGATCTGCATCCAGATAGCGCCGGAAATCTCGACCAAAACGAAATGCGCAGCAAAGGACAGGAATATGCCCGCGCAAAAGACTTCGAGCGACTGCTGACCGCATTTGATTGCGGGCCGAAAGACCCGCCATTCCAGCCCCGGCCAATCGCGTGGCAGCAGACGGACGACAAAGAAAGCGAACACAACAAAGTGCAGCAAGCGATAAGGCGCGAGGTTGGTTTTGTCGTTTGGATTGAAGGCGCCGTAGATCTCCGGTGGGATCAGTGACCGCAGTTCGTCAAACCGGGCCGCCATTGTCATCACCAGAGCAAACAGAAGGTAGGCGGTGCCAAGCACCAACGCGGTACGCGATCGAATGAATGGCATCGCCTGTGCCGCTCCGCCAAGCGCAAACCAGGCTCCGAACGTGAACAGAAATTGCCATGCGAATGGATTGAAATACCAGACGCCGATGGGATAGGCCGGAACGTTCCAGCCGAAGTGCCTGGCCATCAAATAGAGCAACGCCGAAGCGGCCAGGGTCATATTGGGCCTGCGCAGCATCAGCCATAGTATCGGCGGGAAAACACCCATCAGCACGATGTAGAGCGGCAGCACATCCATGTTCACCGGCTTGAAGCGAAGTATCAGCCCCTCGAACAAGAACTGCGCCGGATTTTCCAGGAAGCCCCGTATATTGAATTCATCGGTGAAACTGGAGTTACCATACTTCTGCGCGAGATATCCGATTTCGGCGAGGTAGAGCACGAAAAGGAAGACGTGGGCGACATAGATCTGCCAGACACGCTTCAGAAGCCTTGAGGCGCCGATGATAAACCCGCGTTCGAGCATGATCCGCGCAAAGACAAAGGCGACAGTGTAACCGGAAATGAAGATGAAGAGGTCCGCCGCATCGCTGAAGCCGTAGTTTCGCGTTGTCACCCAGTTCACGATGTTATTGGGGATATGGTCCAGGAAGATTCCCCAATTCGCCACACCTCGGAATAGGTCAAGTCGGAGATCTCGGCCCTTCGCCGGGAGCGTAGCGAGAATGTTCATCGTTAATGCACCGAAGCTGCAACACGCCGCATCTCTTCCGCCGACTGCTTGCCTGCGCAGCGCCGCCGTTTACGGCGTCCAGAGCCTGCCCCAGCAATTCGACGTGGTCGCTCTGAGCATGGCTGCCCAACAACCGCTCGTATTGTACAATTGTGCCCATGCTGCGTTGGGCTTTCATCCAGCGTGCAATATCGGCTCCTCAGGTCGAGGGGTCGGCTTCCAGCCGTCCACTCGCTTAGAGGAAATTCTCCTTCACCATTTCCCAGACGTCCCCACCACGACCGTGGAGGATGGCGCGAGTCGAATAAAGCGCCATCCCGATTGCTGGCTCTACCTGCATGAATGGCGGCATGACGAGCTGCATCGGGTTGACGTGCACGTGCAGAAGTGCGGGCCCTCGTTGCGCCAGCCAGCCCTCGACTGCGGTCTCCAGCTGGTCCGCGCTAGAAACTGTCTCGCCCCAGAGACCTAACGCGCGCGCAACTCCAGCAAAGTTCGGGTTCTTCAACTTCGTGAAGGTATCGAGCATCCCCTCGGCCTTTTGCTCAATCTCCACAAAGCCAAGCTTGCCGTTGTCATAGACGGCAATCTTGATTGGCAGCTCCTGTTGGACGACCGTCATCAGGTCTCCGAACAGCATGGAAATTCCACCGTCGCCTGCCATGCACACGACTTGCCGGCCGGGTTCTGCCTTCTGGAGTCCGATGGCTGACGACATGCCGTTGGCCATCGTTCCATGAAGCAGGCTTGCGAAAATGCGGCGCTGACCGTTCGCCTCGATATGGCGATAGGCCCAGGCCGCCGGGGTACCGTCGTCAGCCGTGAACAACGCATCTTTTGCCGCGTGGCGGCTGATCACGTGCGTCAGATAGGATCCGGGAATGCTGCCGTCCTGACCGGCGGCGATTTTGGCCCGTTCCGACTCGCGATATTTCGCGTAGCGCTTCACATAGGTGCTTCGGAACGAGGCATCACTGCGCTCAACCAGATTCGGTAGCAATGCCTCCAGCGTCGTCTTCACATCGCCGACAACGCCCTTCGCGATCGGATGACGTCGCCCCAGATGGGTCGGGTCGATATCGACCTGTACGATCTTTGCCTTGTCGGGGTAAAATTGCCGCCAGGCAAAGTCTGCGCCCAGCATCAACAACGTATCGCAATCCAACACGGCGTGGTAGCCGGCCTCGTTGCCAAGCATCCCGGTCATTCCGACGTTGTATGGATTATCACATTCGAGGAAGTCCTTTGCCCGCGACGTATGCGCGATTGGCGCCTTCAGCTGGTTGGCAACCGCGAGGACCTCCTGATGCGCCCCCTGGCAGCCCGATCCGCCATACAGCACGACATTTTCGCTTTTGTTGAGAATTTCTGCGATTTCGGCGAGATCGGCGTCGTTCGGCCGCGTGACCGGCTTGGCGACATGCACTGCGTAGGGGATGCTATCATCCACGACTGAGGCGGAGATATCCGCCGGCACGATCAGAACGGCAACACCACGTTTCGCCAGGGCCGTTTGACAGGCGATCACCGTCTTCCGGCGTGCCTGTTCCGGCGTATGGATCATGTCGCAGAAGACGCTGCAGTCCCTGTAGACCTGCTTGAAGTCGACCTCCTGGATGAAATCGAAGCCCAATTCGTCGCGAATGATTTGACTTGCGATCAGGATGACGGGCGCGCGGTTGCGATTGGCCTCGAATATCCCGTTGATGAAATGCAGGCTTCCGGGGCCGCAGCTGCCTGCAACTGCTGTCAGGCGGTCCGCCACCTGCGCCTCCGCCTGCGCGGCGAACGCTCCCGCTTCTTCGTGTCTCACAGACACCCACTCGATTTCGCTCTTTTCGAGTGAGCGGGCGATCAGATTGAGCGTGTCGCCTACCACGCCGTAACAATGCTTGACGCCCGCACTCTGCAGGGTTTCAACAATGATATCCGCAACCAGCTTGCCCATTGCATTCAAATCCTGCCGTGACCAATCATGCCACAACATGCACCCAACTTCAGACATGGGCTTGTATCGGAATGCGAGGACTTGAATCGGACAGCGCAGACAGCGCCCGTGCTCGAAGGTGTTCGCTTTAACCAACGGCCTCGGCACCGGACGGGACCCGATCGAGGATTTGCAGGGCACGCTTGTGAGCGGGGGATACAGCTCCGGCCGGCATTCGGTCAAGAGCCGCGCTGAGATGTTTGTAGGCTTCTGACATGCGCTCCTGCTTTTGCAATAGCTCGGCGAGGTCCGTCGCAGCCATCAATTCAAACAGGGTGGCGGACTGGCGTTTTGCCCAGTTGATTGCCGACAGCAGGCTTCTTTCTGCTTCGGGATGGTTCTCGGCCGACCTGGACGCCAGGATGAGGCCTTTCACCCTCATCAACGCGGGCACGAACAGGAATTTTCCCCCGCGCTTCTGGACATCAAGGGCATTCACCACCAGGCGTCAACGCCTCCTCGTGCTGGCCAGAAGCAGCAAGACCCACGCCGAGATCGCTGACAAAATCCATATTGAGCATTTCATGACGATAAGCGTCAAGCTCTTCCGACGCTCTCTTCAGCAAAGGAACGCCGTCGCGAATGTTGCTTTGAAGGAGAAACCACCGGCCTCGGAACCCAGTTGCCATCGCATGGAACGACTTCAGGGAGTGAGCTGCGGAGAGGTCGGTCAATCGAGCGATGTACTGCTCTGACATCTGCCAGTCATCCAGCGCCAGATAGACAGGGAGGATCAGAATCAGGGATCGGCACAAAGTCGCTAGATGGCCGGATTTCTCTCCTTCCTCTACCGCGAGCCTTGCGTAGTCCCGTGATTGATCGAGCAACCCCCTGTACAACAGAGAGCGCGCCATGCCGGCAAGCAAGAGGGTGGTGGGATGAAACAAATGGTGTCTGGCGCGCAAGGGCGAGCCGGATGCCGAATGGCGCAGCCCGGCTTCGAAATGCCTCTGTGCAACGACATGATTTCCCGCCAAATGATTGGCGGCGCCCTGCATCGATTCAGCGAGCGCCATGTCGTAGGGATCTTGCGTTTTCAAAGCCACTTTTTGGCTTCGCGCGGCAACATCGAGCGCGCGGTGAATGTCGGTTGTCCAACTCGAATACAGGAACAATCCGCTCAGAATCATGAACTCGTGGGCAAGGTCCTGGCGGGAGTTTTTATCCTGATCACCCAGCCGGGCTATCGCCTGCTCTGCCCAGGCCTGCCATTCGATCAATAGCGCCAGCTCCGTAAATAGCTGCGTTGAAGCGGCCGCAAGACTTGTCGCGATCTCGTCGTTGGCGTGCGATCCAAAGCTCCATTCCAGCGCCGACCGAACATTGCTGAGTTGCCAGGAATACGCCGCAACTCTTTCAGCCCTTGGCAGAGCCGATAGCGTCTGCTTTTGCGATTCGAGCTGTTGGATGACATACTCCGCATGCCGCAAAGAGGTTGCGTCGAACTCGCCATGCCCCTCCAGTTTTTCAAGCGCGTACGCCCGAGTCGTGTCTAACAACCGATATTGCGCCTGCACTTCATCGATCCGGGTTGCTATCAATGATTTCTCGACCAGCCCGGCGATCGCGTCAACGATTTCTCCGGTGCCCGCACCGAGTTCGCCGGCGACGTACCGCGCGCCCTCAAGGGTGAACTGGCCGACGAAAGGAGCGATGCGTCGAAGAACAATCCTCTCTCCGTCAGACAGTAGATTGTAGCTCCAATCCAATGTCGCCTTCAGGGTCCGGTGTCTGGGAACGGCCGTCCGCTGACTTAGTCTCGGCAATTCCAGCCGGGACACCAGGCAGGAAACCGTGTTCTTGAGACCGAGTGCGGCCACCTGACCCGCTGCCAACTCAATCGCCAACGGTATACCATCCAGCTTTCGGCACATTTCAGCGACAAACGGCGCCTCCTCGTCGGTGAGGACGATGCTTCCCGCTCTTGCCGCCACGCGCCGTTCAAACAACTGCACTGCCGGATATCGAAGCACGGCATTTGCAGTTTGCTCTGAGCCGTCTGGTGGAAAATCAAGGGGACAAACCCGACAACAATGCTCGCCCTCCACCTTCAGCAATTCGCGACTGGTGGTCAGAAGATAGACCTGCTCCGTTTCCTGGTAGAGTTGCTCGGCAAGCAACGCGACCGTCTCGATCACGTGCTCACAACTATCGAGAATAATAAGAAGCCTTCGCGAACGAACGAGGTCGACCAGCTCCAGTCCGGGATACTTCGATTTGAGTGCAAGTCCCAGGGATGTCGCGACAGCACCCGCGACATGTCGCGGATCGGTAAGGCTTTCCAGATCAGCAAAATAGACATTGCCGTCAAACTCCTCTGCAACGGCGCGGCCAACAGCCGAGGCAATGGTCGTCTTGCCAATACCGCCTGGGCCAAGGAGTGTTACGAACCGCCCATCTCGAAGCTTGTCGCTAACCTCGGTGATCACCGTTTCGCGCCCAATCATGTTGAGCGGTCGCAGCGGAAGCCTGCCCTGCTGCCGGAACTTGTCATTCCTGCTTTCCGTATTGCCTGCGAGAGGGACGGTGCCGACAAACGAGTAGCCCCGTCCCTTGATGTTTACGATGTAGCGGTTGCCAAATTGGCCGTCACCAAGCGCCTTGCGGATCGCAGCCACGTGGACCCGGAGGCTCCCCTCCTCGACGGTTACGTCGGGCCAGACGTGATCGATGAGCTCCTGCTTCGCGATGACCTCACCCGGGCGGGCGGCAAGATAGATCAGGATGTCGAGCGCCCTGCCGCCAAGGGGAAGTTCTTCACCATCGCGCCGAAGGACCCTCTCGCTGACCGAAAGCTCAAAAGGGCCAAACTTCCAGTCTCTGTGAACACGATCGCCAGCCATGGTTTTCCTTACGGATTTCCCGCATTCCGCGATGCTCACTCAGAAAGGGAGCGCTTATCTGGCTTCTTTTGGCTCTTGCGCGATCGGCTCCCGGCGGCATAGGCGGAGCGCGCAGTTCTCTTAGAACCAACGGCCAGAATTCTCATAGAACCAAACGGATTTTCCCAGACGGTCGGAGTGAGCATTTGCTCATCGATTAGGCATATGCTCACACAACAGTTCGGCCCGCGCCAGTGAAATGTCGATTTGACGCGGTAAATTGGCATAGCGTCGCCGGTGACAAGCCGCCACCGTGCAGGTGTTCGACCAGTTGATGAGTTCGCGCCAAGGTCGGGCTGGAGCTTCCGAGCGGAAGGGTCCGGCACTGCGTCGGCGATGCCCGCCCGCAGTGCGCCGGTCCACGCCAAGGCTCTCGAACACGGCAAATCCTTGGCCGCCACAGCGACTAAGCGGCGCAAACAGGCCGTACTGCGGTCGGTTTGGGTATCACTGCAATGACCGCGAGCGCTGGTCGATGCCACTCTCCAAATGTCCGCTTGCAAAGCTGAGGCTGCCTTTGTCAAGTAAAATTGGGTAAAAGCGGCTTGTTCCTTCCGGGGGCTTCCTTCGATGAACGGACGCGCGATCTCGTTTGGCCCGTTCCGGCTGCTTTCAGAACAGCGGCTGCTGCTGGAGGGCGACAAGCCGGTGCGGCTTGGCAGCCGCGCCTTCGACATTCTCGCCGCTCTGGTTGAGCGTGCCGGAGAGGTTGTCGGCAAGGAAGATCTGACGGCTCGCGCCTGGCCGCAAACATTCGTCGAAGAGGCTAACCTGAAAATTCAGGTCAGCGCCTTGCGCCGCGCCCTCGGCGACGGCCAGGGCGGTAATCGTTACGTCGTCACCGTGGTTGGACGGGGCTATAATTTCGTTGCGCCCGTGCGCATCGACGAGCCATCGCCGGCTTTGTCGACCGAGACCGTCTCAGCAGCACCGGTGCACAACCTGCCGTTCGCCGTGACGCGGATGATCGGCCGCGCAGAGGCCGTGGAAGCGCTCATCTCGCGACTGTCGCGCGAGCGCCTCGTGACAATCGTCGGACCTGGAGGAATCGGCAAGACGACGGCAGCCCTCGCCGTGGCCGAACGAATAGCCGCCGAATACGAACATGGCGTCTGGCTGATCGACCTGGCATCGCTCGGTGATTCGCGTCTGGTGCCGAGCGCGGTTGCGACCGTGCTCAGGCTTCAAATTCGCGCCGAAGATCCGATTCACGACTTGGTCGCTGCTGTCAGAGACAGCCGAATGCTCCTCCTCCTCGACAACTGCGAGCATGTCATCGACGAGATCGCCGCTCTGGCGATGGCGCTTCTCAGCGGAACGAAGGACGTCGATATTTTGGCGACAAGCAGGGAGCCGCTCCGGGTAGCGGGCGAAAACGAGTACCGCTTGGCGCCGCTCGCGAGCCCCCTGGCCTCCTCCAAGCTGTCCGCCGCCGAGGCGGCGGCCTTTCCGGCCGTGCAACTGTTCGTCGAGCGCGTAACCGCGATCGTCGAAGACTTCGCATTGAGCGACGAGAACGCCCCACTGGTAATCAAAATTTGCCGTGGGCTGGACGGCTTGCCACTGGCGATCGAATTCGCCGCACCCGGCGTCGAAGTGCTTGGACTGGAAGGTCTTGCCGCAAGCCTGAACGACAGCTTGCCGCTTTTGGGATCCCGCCGTCGTGGACGGATCCCGCGCCACCGAACGATGCGGGCTGTCACCGATTGGAGCTACAGTCTGCTGAGCGAGGGTGAGCAAGTTTTCTTCAGGGCTCTGGGCATATTTTCTGGCGGCTTCACTGTCGAGGCTGCGGCAGCCGTCGCGATGGACGCGGCAACGATAGGTTTCGAGACGATCGACCGTCTGGCCGATCTGGTGGCAAACTCGTTGGTCGTCGCGGATATCAGCGGCACCAAACCGCGTTTTCGGCTGCTCGAAACGACCCGCGCCTACACGATCGAGAGGCTCGACGAAAGCGGCGAGCGCCAGCATTTTGCGCGCCTGCACGCCGAATATTATCGCGGCCTTTTTGAACGCGCCGAAGATGAATCGTTGGCGCGACATGCGGACGACTGGCTGGCCGACTACGCCTGCGAGATCGACAATTTGCGCGCTGCGCTCGACTGGGCGTTTTCGGCAGGCGGTGATGGATCGATAGCAGGAGCGCTGGCCGCTGCCGCAGCCCCCCTCTGGATGCGTCTATCGCTGCTTGAGGAATGCCGCAGACGCGTTCAGCAGGCGCTCGGCTGTCTCGGAGCCGAGGGAGTACGGAACGCAGACCTGGAAATGAGGCTGCACTCCGCGCTGGGAGCAGCGACATCCGAGGCTTCCGAGCTTGGAACGGCCTTCACGAAGACACTCGACATTGCGGAGAGCCTTGGCCAAACCGAGTACCAGCTGCGCGCACTCCGGGGTCTCTACTCCTACCACAACGCGAGCGGCCGATATCGTGCTGCGCTGCCGTTCGCGCAAAAGTTCTATGCTCTAACAGCGGCCGGATCGGTGGCGAAGGACCGGTTGTTCGGCGAGCGCATGATGGGAGTGGCCAGGCATTTTCTTGGAGACCAGAGCGCGGCACGTCGCCATCTCGAGCTGGTTCTGACCCAGTTTGCGGCCGATGATCGCGGATCGGACGGCATTCGCTCGCAAACAGATTCGCATATCATTCGCTTCCACACCGACTTGCGCGCATCGGCGCGAATGTATCTTGCACGCGTGCTGTGGCTGCAAGGATTGTCGGATCAGGCGGCGCGCACTGCTAAAATGAGCGTTGAAGAGGCTCAGGCAACCGGCCACGCCTTGTCGCTGTGTTCTGCCCTGGCCTTGGCGGCATGTCCGATCGCGCTGTGGAGAGGCGACCTTCCCATGGCGGCGAATTATGCGCGTGAGCTGCTTGATCATTCGAGAAGGCATTTTTTGCCGCTCTGGAACGCGTATGGCTCGGTGTTTCATCGCATTGTCGCTATCAGAACTGGCGACCTCGACGAAGGCGCGTCAGCGCCGCACGTCGCACTCAGCGAACTCGCCGGACCAAACGTCACATTTCGGTTCCTGACCGGCCTGATTGAACTGGCCGAGGCCCTGACCCAAGCCGGGCGCATCGACGACGGACTCGCGGTCGTCGAAGCAGGGATGGAACAGTCTGAGGTGGGCTGGCTCACGCCCGAATTGCTACGCCTCAAAGGCGAGCTCCTGCTATTGCAGAGGACGTTTGCAGGCGCGGAAACGGCGGAGAGCCTGTTCCGGCAGGCGCTGGACGGAGCGCGCCGGCAAGAGATGTTGTCTTGGGAGCTGCGCGCTGCGACGAGCCTGGCCCGTCTGCTGCATCGTCAGGGGCACTCAGCCAAGGCTATCGCTTGCCTCCAGCCGGTATACAGCCGTTTTACCGAGGGTTTCGGGACCAACAATCTCATCGCGGCCAAACAGGTTCTCGATCAAGCGACAATATCCTAGTATTACCAATTGACGCAAAGCCAGTGCACTGTTCAAGCTCACGCTCTACCGGATGATTTCGGCCACCCTTCACCCGGTTTGACGCTCCCAAACGCTCGTCTGTTCGAGGATTCGCCTCGCCAACACGAGATCCGGCGTTGCGAGACCTTCGGTGAATCGACCATAAATAGGTCCAATGAGATCATGGGCTCTCCGGACTTGACCCCGATCAATCCAAAGCTGCGCGAGTTCCAATCCTGCCCGCAGCTCGAACGAAAGCGCGGATTGTTGCCCTGCCAGCATCATCGCCTCCTCGAAGCACTCCAGAGCCAGATCACTTTGTCGGGCTTCCCCACTCACAAGTGCGATTCCTTTCGCCAAAAAAAGGGCCGGAAGGTGAAGTGGCCTCTTCGATCCAAGCTGCGTAGCGATTGAACCGTCGATGAGAGCCAACGCTTCCACGCGCTCGCTCTGCTTTGCCAGACTGACCGCCAATTCAGAGACAAAATCTGTTACAAGCATTTCGTATCGCAGAACCCGTAGCTTCTCCAAACTATCCTGCAGATGACGCATGCCGTCCATTGTCTGGCCGACGCGAATCAATTGCCGCCCCCTGAGTCCCACAGCGACTGCGCGAAATGGCTCCAAGGAATACTTCTCCGCGGTGAGCTCGAGCCTGGAAAGGTTCCGTTCGACTTGTCCCAAGTCGTCGATCCAGAAATAGAGCGGCATCGTCAGAATAAAGGCTCGACAGAGGGCGATCGGGTGGTCCGATCTCTCAGCTTCCTCGATGGTTCTTTCAGCATAACCGGCCGCCCTATCGAGATTGCCGGCGAACCAATGCGATCGGGTAAGGTTGAACAGCGATGTGGTACGTAGATCAAACAGATACTGGGTCGCGTTGAACAGTCGGGAAGCCGGCGACCTGTGCAGGGCCCGTTCGAGGTATTTTGGCGCGCGGACGTGGTCCGCAAGCATATAGTACGCTGCTCCCAGCATCGAATCCGCGAGGGCCGCATCTTCCGGGTTTTCCGTCTTCTTCGCGATGGTCGCGGCGCGCAGCGCAACTTTAAGACTACCGGCCGCGTCAATCGTACGATGAAGATACATCGACAGCCCGCTGAGGAGACGCAATTGCTGGTAGGCATCCTCATGCCGCTCTGCGAACGTCAACGCGATATTGAAGGCATCACGAACCCTTTCACTGTTCCCGGCTGTGAACATCAGCGACAGTGCAAGCGAAGCATGGATTTCCATCTGGTCCCGCGGATCGCAGTCCGCAGCAATCCGATCGATCGCTTGCTCCATCCAACCTCGGCACTCCACAAAAAGCGACTTTGCCAGAAACAACTGCGAGGCCGCCGCCGCCATTCGTATGGCCGCGCGATCGCTTCCGTCGGGACCAAAGCTCCATTCAAGCGCTGCACGGATATCTCCGAGATAGTGCTGTATGGCATCTGAAGGAGATTGTCCGGGCTGCCGATTGAAAAGATTGCGCCGGTTGCTTTCCAACGACTGGCTCAGATGGCTTGCGTGCCGCGCCGCTACGGAATGATGTTCGCCGCTCGCGGCGAGTTTCTCCAAAGCATAGGAGCGCGTCGTGTCGAGCAATCGGTAAAGCATCCCCGGGTAGCTGGGCCACGCTACTATGAGCGATTTGTTGACAAGAGTTTCTACCGCGCCCTCGATTTCAGACCGGTCAATTTTTCCCTTCTCCACAACCGCGAACGCCGCCTCCAACGAAAAGTGCCCGATGAAGATCGCGACACGTCGCAGCACGACTCGTTCGACCTCGGAAAGGTGATCGTGGCTCCAGTCCAGCGTCGCTCTGAGCGTCTGATGCCGCCGATTCGCAGTTCGGCGACCGAACTTCAGGAGATCGAGGCGAGATCCGAGCTTCGCCACCGTGTTTCTGACGCCGAAGACAGCCGCTCTTCCGGCGGCGAGCTCGATGGCGAGTGCAATGCCGTCAAGCTTGTGGCAAATCTCGGCAATCATGGGGGCTTCGTCGTCACTGACCGAAAAATTCCCGCCGCGAGCGCTGACACGCTCGGCGAACAACCGTGCGGCCGGATAGGCAAGTACCTCCGACGCAGTCAGCCCCGGCTGCTCCGGCGGGCAATCCAGTGGACAAAGACGAAGTACGCGTTCCCCGGGGACATGCAACGCCTCCCTGCTGGTCGCAAGTATGTAGATATCCGGCGCATTTTGAAAAATATAGTCGGCGATCTCCGCGGCCTTCTCGATCAGATGCTCGCAACTATCCAGAATGATAAGCCCCCTGCGATGGCGCAGAAAACCAAGCAACGCCTGCCTTGGATCGACAAACTGTGAGGCAAGCCCGACCGCGGAAGCGACGGCGCCGACGACATGCTCCTTATCGCTTACTGCCGAAAGGTCGACAAAGAATGCCGCCCCAGAGAAGCCGGCCAGCGCCCCGTGTCCGACTGCCAGAGCAACTGTTGTCTTGCCAATGCCGCCAGCGCCCAGAATTGTGATCAGGCGTTGCTCCGTCTCGAGCCAACCTTGAATCTCACGGACAACATTGCCGCGACCGACCATGCGGCCCAGTGCTGGCGGCAGGTTGGACAATCCCGCAGATGCGCCGCTCCCGCCGCGATCCGCCGGAAGACGCGTGATCGGCGCAATGAAGCTGTAACCGTGGCCCTGTATATTCGCGATGTACTTGTTGCCGAACTGACCGTCGCCCAGTGCTTTGCGCAGCGCCGACAGATGGACGCGAAGACTGCCTTCCTCGACCGTTACGTCAGGCCATGCCCTCGCGATTAGTTCGGCTTTCCCGACAACCTCGCCGGCGTTTTCGAGCAGAGCGATCAGGATGTCGTAAGCCCTGCCACCAAGTGGAATGACCTGGTTCGCCTTCTTGAGAGAGCGCTCGGCGACATCGAGCTCGAATGGGCCAAACCGAAGCAGCATTGCATTCGGTGAGCCAACTTGTTGGACTGACATGAGTTATTCCGCCAAGATCCTCGACGATTCGATCGCTGCGCCGTTCGTCGTCGGTCTTGTGCAAATACCCCCAGCCCATCAAGTGTTAGCCGAAACTTCTTCCAACAACAAGCTGTCAGTGTATCGAATTGGTGGCGTTATCGCGCTGGTATGAGCCGTTCAACACCTGTTTGGCCAACCGTAGATCGAGCGTCTCCAGGCCTTCTCGAAATTTCGCGTGGATGGCTTGCAAGGTCCGCAACGCGGCCTCCTTTCGCCCGGCCGATTTTTCGGCAATAGCAAGGCTGGTCGCGGCCCTAAGCGCCCACGACGAGCTCGCCTGCCTGTCTGCCAGTTCGAGGGCTTGCAGAAAATATTGCCTGCTGACCGCCAATCCCTCGCCGTTGCTCAGCGCCAGTTCGCCTCTGATGCGGTGCAATTCCGGGCCATACCATCGGCTTTCGCCGAGATCGATCTTCGCACGCTCGAAGGCATCAAGCCCTTCCCTCGGCCGGTTTGCGAGGACCATGCACATCGCAAACTCTGCTTGCAAGATCCAGTTGAAAATTCCGTAGCGCGCCGCAGACAGCTTCTCAAGTCCTGAGTAGAGCATTACAGATGCTGCGCCGATTTCCCCTCCTTGCCTGATTTTGTAGAGAGCCTGCATGCTGAGACAAAAGCCCTGGTAGTTGTGCAGAGCGTATTTCCCTGCATGGCCGGCGAGTTCGCCCACGAGTGCCTCGGCTTCGCCGTCATCTGGATTCGTCAAATATGCGATGAAGCTTGCAAAGGTCAGCGCCCCGCAAAGGTTCACGGTTCGATTTGATTGGCGCGCTTCAGCGACGGCCATCTGATTGAACCTGCGGGCTTGATCCGGAGAGCCACGCAACCACGCCAAGGTCGCAAGACCGGCCAAGTTATCGATTTTGCGATCATAGCCGAACCGCTTGATCAGCAGTTGTCGCGAAGCTTCGTCATCACGATGCAGCGACAATTCAAGCAGCGCTTGAGCTTCCGTAATTCGTCCAGCATGGTAGTATGTTATACCTCTCATATAGTTGGCCGTTGCGACAGCGCCGATACGACCCGTTCCTTCCGAAACCTCGCCGCAGCGGTCCGCCAATTTGACCGCTTCCGAATAATTTGGAACGCGCAATTCGTGAGCCCACAGTACAAGCAGGGCGTCCAGCTGATGTTCGATATCGTCAAGGCCCTCGGCGAGAAGCAGCGCTTTCGCCCATGTAGCTTGCGACTTTTCCGTCATGCCGCCGGTGAACATCGTGCAACTCGCGAAGGCGGACTGAATGACCATCTCTTGTCGTGTGCCCGAATTTACATCGTGGAGACGACTTATGGCATTTCTCATCCATTCCCGGCATTCAGTGAGCAGCGCCATACCCATCCAGGTGCTTGCCGATGCCGCGGCGAGTTCGACGCCGATTTTCGCATCGCCCGCGGCAGAAAACGCCCAGTTCAGGGCGGCTCTGAGATTATCGACCTCGATCCCGAGCGCCCTGGGCCAGCCCGACGCATCCAGCGCTGCGCCCTGCCTGAACAGGTCGGTGAAATAAAGGGCGTGACGGCGCTGAAAAAGGTTCTGCTCATCGCTCTTGGCCAGTCGTTGCAAGGCAAAAGCGCGAGCGGTATCAAGCAGACGCAGCCGCCCCTCCTGTCCCTGAGCGGCAATCATCGATTTCGAACGAAGCTCCCAAACGCAATCCGATACGCTTGCTTCATCCACCGTCTCGTCCGCAACAACGGCGACCGCCGCTTCGAACGTAAATCCGCCTGCAAAAACACTGAGCCGGCCCAGTACGCGCTGCTCAGCCTCGCCGAGCAGGTCATAGCTCCACTCCAGCACGGCGTTTAAGGTCTGGTGCCTCGACGGAGCGGTTCTACGCCCCACCCATGACAGGTTTAGCCGCTCGCCGAGCAAGCTGGCGGTCTTGCTGAGGCCAAATATGTCAACCCTGCAGGCTGCTAGTTCGATTGCCAATGGAATTCCATCAAGCCGCCGGCAGATTTCCGCGGCAATCGGCGCATCTGCATCGGCCAGTTCGAAGTCACTTCGCACAGCCCGCACACGGTCTACCAGCAGTTGAACAGCGGGGTATCGCAGGACGTTCTGCGCCGACAAGCTGCCATTTTCCGGGGGGCATGCAAGCGCGCGGAGTTCATGGACGTGTTCCCCTTCAACACGCATCGCCTCCCGGCTGGTCGCGAGCAAATGCAATGTCGGAACATAGCGAATCAGTTCTTCTGCGACAGCAGACGCTCCATCAATAACGTGTTCGCAACAGTCGAGGATGATGAGCGTTGGCCTTTCCCGCAGACGATCGATCAAGGCTGGAACGACATTATTTGTTTGCACCGACATACCGAGTGCTGCGGCCACGGCTGGCGCGACGAGCGAAGTGCCGCCGAGAGCGCACAAGTCGACGAAATGAACATGGCCGTTGAAAATCGCGCTCATTTCGTGCGCGACGGCGACCGCTACCGTGGTCTTGCCGATGCCGCCAGGCCCGACGATCGTCACAAACTTCTGCTCGGCCAGCTTCATCTGGATCTCGGCCAGCGCGTCTTTTCGCCCAAGCATCCGCATCAAGCGCGCAGGCAATCGGGACCTCGAAGATGGTTTGAGATCCCCAGATGTTGGCGTGGAGAGTGACGTCACCGGTACGACGAAGCTGTACCCTCGGCCGGGCACGTTAGCGATATATCGCCTGCCGGGGTCATTCTGATCGAGAGCCTTCCGCAGCGCCGAGATGTGGACGCGCAGGCTGACTTGTTCGGCTCCTCGCTTTGGCCAAACGCGCTCGATCAGGGTCCTCGCGCCGACGACCTGGTTTGCCTGCTCTACCAGGACGATGAGGAGATCCATGGCGCGCGCGCCGACCGGTACGACCTTTGCGCCATTTGTCAGAAGTCTGTTTCCGATCGACAGTTCAAAAGGGCCAAAGCTCAGGATTTTCCCGTGCTGATCACTCATGGGATATCTTCGTCCAGGCCGGTTATCGAGGTGACATCGCCAGGGATTCCGCGCTCGCGTCGCCAGTTGGCCGGGCTTTGACCAAACGCCTGTCTGAAGAGCCTGCACAGATGTGCTTGATCCGAGAAGCCCACGCTCAAGGCTATTTCACTCAGTGATGACACACTGGTCATCATCAGGTGGCAGGCTCTCTCCAGGCGCCTTCTCACCACGTAGGCATGCGGCGACTCGCCTACAGCCAGCTTGAATTTTCGTGAGAAGTGCGCCGGGCTTCGACGCGCGACAGCACTGAGGTCCCGGATGTGAATAGTCCGGTGCAAATTGCTGTCAACATAAGCTCGCACGCGAAGGATCTGCCAAGCCGCCAGACCGCCGGTTGTGGAGCCGTTAACGCCCGAACAACGCTCGATCTCAGCTTGCAGGATAGTTGATGCGGTAGCCAGCGATGCTTTTG
This sequence comes from Bradyrhizobium sp., assembly GCA_028290305.1. The sequence continues at coordinate 559 of JAQGKC010000210.1, read as the reverse complement.
CCGCGTCACGATCGCGCTCGAGCTCACGTCTCGCCGTCTCAAGAAGTCGGGCTAGGCTATTCGCCAGATAGCCGAACTGCACGCCGACCGGAGAAGAATTCATTGCGGTGCCTTGAGACCTTTCCATATCAATCCCTCGACGAGAAACCCGGCCCGGCGAGAACATGGCGCATGCAGCCCCTTTTGGCTTGTTAAGTAGCGTTCTGAACTGTTAAAAATGGGCAAATGACCTTTTCGTGAGCAAATGCTCGGTTTTCGAAAAAGATGCGTATTCTCAAGTAGATGCGAGGAGGACAAGGCCACGTGCGGCCGCTCGCGACAACAACCGCTGACAGGTTAAGAGCTGTTCGGAACGCCTCTAGTCGAGGCTGGCTCAGAGCCAGAGCGCCACAACAGTACAGGCCGGCGCAATGAGGGTCACCCGGCCATCGCGAACATCGTTCGTCGTGCAGAGGGCTAAGATTCAGATAAAGCTTTTCTTCCCCCATCGCGAAAGCGCCTCCGCCTGCCGAGGGTCCCCGCGGGACGGGGGGTGCCGCGGAGACCCTCTCGGCGGAGC
>JAQGKC010000435.1 GCA_028290305.1 Bradyrhizobium sp. | reverse complement strand
TTCGGCTCGGTGATCGCGCTCAGTCTTGCGCTGATGATCTGCGTGAGCTGGAATCTCGGGCTGTGGTCGAACGGGCTCAGGAAACTGGATCGGTGAACAACACCGCCGTCATTGCTAGGAGCGACGCGACGAAGCAATCCAGACTTTCTGCGTGGCCTGGATTGCTTTGCTCCGCTCGCAATGACGGCGTCACGTAGTCTGGGAAACTACTGTTTCGGCAATTTCGCCTTCAGCGCATACAACGCCTCCAGCGCATCGCGCGGCGACATCTCGTCTGGGTGCAGTGCCTTCACGGCTTCGATCAGTTTCTCCGCTTCGCTCGGTGGCGCTGGCTCGGCGGCGGCGCGGGACGGCACTGCGAACAGCGGCAGATCGTCGGCCAAAGCACGCGCGGTCTGGCCGCGGTCCTGCGCTTCGAGTTTTGCCAGCACTGATTTGGCGCGGGCGATCACCGCTGGGGGAAGCCCTGCGAGTTTTGCCACCTGGATGCCGTAGGAGCGGTCCGCCGAACCCGGCAGCACTTCATGCAGGAACACCACATCGCCCTGCCACTCCTTGACCCGCACGGTGGCGTTGAACAGCCGCTTCAGCTTGGCCGAAAGTGCGGTGAGCTCATGATAATGGGTGGCGAACAATGCGCGGCAACGATTGCTCTCGTGCAGATGCTCGATCGCCGCCCACGCAATCGACAGACCGTCGAAGGTCGCGGTGCCCCTGCCGATCTCGTCCAATATCACCAGCGACCGCTCGCTGGCCTGATTGAGGATGACCGCGGTCTCCACCATCTCCACCATGAAGGTCGAGCGCCCGCGCGCCAGATCGTCGGCGGCGCCGACGCGCGAGAACAGCCGATCGACGATGCCGATCCGCGCCCGCGTCGCCGGCACGAAGCTGCCGATCTGCGCCATTAGCGCGATCAATGCGTTCTGGCGCAGGAAGGTCGATTTGCCCGCCATGTTCGGGCCGGTGATCAGCCAGATCTGGCCCGACGTCTGTCCCGGTCCCGGCGAGAGATCGCAGGCATTGGCAATGAACGGTTGCCCGTCGCGCTTCAGCGCCTGCTCAACCACCGGATGCCGGCCGCCCTCGATGGCAAAGCCGAGCGATATATCGACCTCGGGCCGCACATAATTGTCGTCGACCGCGAGCTTTGCCAGCGCGGTTGCGACGTCGAGCAGCGCAAAGCCATGCGCGGCGGCGCGCAAATCGTCGCTGGCGGTAGCGACCATCGCGCTAAGCCGCTCGAAGATCTCCAGCTCCAGCCCGAGCGCGCGGTCGCCGGCGTTCGCAATCTTGGCTTCGATCTCGCCGAGTTCGGCTGTGGTGAAGCGGGTCTGTCCGGCCAGCGTCTGGCGATGAATGAAGCTCGCGTTGAGCGGCGGCGCCATCAGCTTGTCGCCATGCTGCGCCGTGACCTCGACGAAATAGCCGAGCACGTTGTTGTGGCGGATCTTCAGGCCCTTGACGCCGGTCTCATCCGCATAGCGTGCTTGCATCGCGGCGACGACCAGGCGGGAGGCATCGCGAAGATTGCGGGTTTCGTCGAGGGCGCCCTCATAGCCCTCGCGCACGAAACCACCATCGCGCTTGATCAGTGGCAGTTGTTCGGCCAGCGCGCGCTCGAATTCGCGTGCGAGGTCGCGCGAAGGACGGCGCAACGCCTCCATGACGGCGACGATGTCCTGCGGCGGATTGTCAAGCCGTCCGAGCTGCACCAGCGCCTGATCGGCGGCGAGGATGCCGTCGCGCAAGCCGGCGAGGTCGCGCGGGCCGCCGCGCCCGACCGACAACCGCGCCAGCGCGCGCGACATATCGGGTGCGGCGCGCAGCGTGGTGCGGATATCGTCGCGCACGGCGGTGTCAGTAACAAATGTGCTGATGGCATCGAGCCGCCGCGCAATCGCTGTACTGTCGGTGAGCGGCGCCGCGAGCCGTTGCACGAGAAGGCGCGATCCGGCTGCGGTCACGGTGCAATCGATGGCATCGAGCAGCGATCCGCGCCGTTCGCCCGCCAGCGTGCGCGTCAGTTCGAGATTGGCGCGGGTGGCCGGATCGATCGCCATGGTGGTGCCGGCGGCTTCGCGCGCTGGCGGCGACAGCGGCGGACGCTTTCCTACTTGCGTGCGGTCGATATAGGTCACGGCAGCGGCGGCGGCGGTGGCTTCCAGCCGTGACATCGCGCTGAGGCCATCCATCGTGGCGACCGCAAAATAATCGCACAGCCGTCGCTCGGCGGTAGCGCTGTCAAACACGTCGCGGGTCAGCGGCGTCACCGCCGGCAGTTCGCGCAATAGCGGCCCGAGCTCGGCATCGCCATAGAGCGCGTCGGTGACGATCACCTCGTTGGGATTGATCCGCGCCAGCGTCGCCGCGAGTTCGCCGGTCGAGCACTCGGTGACGATGAATTCCGCGGTGGAAATATCGATCCAGGCAAGGCCAATGCGGTCGCCACCGGCCGAGGCACGGGCGCGCGCGATCGCCAACAGGTAATTGTTGGTGCGCGCATCCAGCAGCGTGTCTTCGGTGAGCGTACCCGGGGTCACCAGCCGCACCACGTCTCGGCGCACCACGCTCTTGTTGCCGCGCGCCCTCGCGGTGGCAGGATCTTCCATCTGCTCGCACACGGCGACACGGTGGCCGGCCTCGATCAGGCGATGCAGATAATCGTCGGAGCGCTCCACCGGCACGCCGCACATCGGGATATCCATGCCCTGATGCTTGCCGCGTTTGGTCAGCATGATGCCGAGAGTCTTCGAGGCGATCTCGGCGTCCTCGAAGAACAGCTCGTAGAAATCGCCCATCCGGTAGAACAGCAACAGCCCGGGATTGGCTGCCTTGATCTCGAGGTATTGTTCCATCATCGGTGTGACCCGCGCGGCCACTTCAGTGGGCTGCGCGGTGTCCGATGGCTGGGGAAAGGATGGCTGGATCGTCATGGCGGGCCGCAAACTACAAAATTTTGTCGCCCGATCCTATTGGTTTGCCACCGCCATCCGTGTTTTCCACTTTGTCCGTGCCTGATCGCGCGCCACCTCTTATCCGCGGGCATAACGGCCCTCATCTGAACGCCGTGCTGGGGCGAAAGCGTCAATTGACCTGCCGCGAAGGCGCTCCTAAAACTCGCCATCAATTCCAGCCGCCCGGCGCGGAAACGCGGCATTTCAGGGAGAGATTCAATGCGCGATGTGTTTGTTTGCGATGCCGTGAGAACCCCGATCGGCCGTTTCGGCGGCTCGCTGGCCAAGGTGCGCGCCGACGATCTGGCGGCGGCCCCGATCAAGGCCCTGATGGCGCGGCATCCCAAGCTCGACTGGTCGGCGGTCGATGAAGTCTATTTCGGCTGCGCCAACCAGGCCGGCGAGGATAACCGCAACGTGGCGCGGATGGCGCTTTTGCTGGCCGGCCTGCCGGAATCGGTACCCGGCCTGACGCTCAATCGCCTCTGCGCCTCCGGGCTGGACGCCGTTGGCGCTGCAGGACGCGCGATCCGCGCTGGCGAGATCGATTTTGCCATTGCCGGCGGCGTTGAATCGATGACGCGGGCGCCGTTTGTGATGGGCAAGGCGGCGGAAGCGTTTTCCCGTTCGGCCGACATTTTCGACACCACCATCGGCTGGCGCTTCATCAACCCCTTGATGAAAGCCCAATATGGCGTCGATGCGATGCCGGAGACCGGCGAGAACGTCGCCGAGGAATTCCAGGTGTCGCGCGCCGACCAGGACGCGTTCGCGATCCGCTCGCAACAGCGCGCCGGAAAAGCGATCGCGTCGGGCTATTTCGTCGAGGAGATCACCCCGATTTCGGTCCCCGGCGGCAAGGCCGGTCCGGTCACCGTCGACAAGGACGAGCATCCGCGACCCGAGACCACGCTCGAAGGATTGACAAAACTGAAGCCGATCGTGCGCAATCCCGGCACGGTGACGGCCGGCAATGCCTCCGGCGTCAATGACGGGGCGGCAGCGATGATTCTCGCCTCGGAAGCTGCGGTGAAAAAGCACGGGCTGACGCCACGGGCGCGGATTCTCGGCCTCGCTTCGGCCGCGGTGCCGCCGCGCATCATGGGCATCGGCCCGGTGCCGGCGACGCGCAAGCTGATGGAGCGGCTGGGCTTGAAAATCAGCGATTTCGATTTGATCGAGCTCAATGAAGCCTTTGCCTCGCAGGGCATCGCCTGCCTGCGGCAATTGGGCGTCCAGGACGATGCCGATTTCGTCAACCCGCATGGCGGTGCCATCGCGCTCGGCCATCCCCTCGGCATGAGCGGCGCGCGGCTGGCGATGACCGCGGTGCATGGCATGGAGAAGCGTGGCGGAAAACGCGCGCTCGCCACCATGTGCGTCGGCGTCGGCCAGGGCGTTGCCATGGCGATCGAGAAGCTGAATTGACGGTTGCCAAAGCCGTCATTGCGAGGAGCGTAGCGACGAAGCAATCCACTCTTTTGGCTTGGCTCTGGATTGCTTCACTGCGCTCGCAATGACGAATAATTGCCGGAGGACTCTACCATGACTCTCAATTATCCCATCGCGAGCAACATCGCGCATCCGGCGCGGCTGTCGCCGGGTTATCGCAGCACGATCAAGCGATCGCCGCAAAAGCCGCTGATCATCATGCGCCATACGCTGTCGGAACTGACCGGACCGGTGTATGGCCACGAGACGGTGCGCGAGAACGATCACGATCTCACCATCCAGCACAAAAGCGAGCCGCTTGGCGAACGCATCATCGTGCACGGCCATGTGCTCGATGAAGACGGCCGCGGCGTGCCGAACGCGCTGGTCGAACTCTGGCAGGCCAATGCCTGCGGCCGCTACATCCACGTGGTCGATCAGCATCCGGCGCCGCTCGATCCGAATTTTACCGGCGCGGGCCGCGCGCAGACCGACAGCGCCGGTTACTACAAGTTCGTCACCATCAAGCCCGGCGCCTATCCGTGGGGCAATCATCACAACGCCTGGCGTCCCGCCCACATCCACTTCTCGGTGTTCGGCCACGCCTTCATCTCGCGGCTGGTGACGCAGATGTATTTTCCCGGCGACCCCCTGTTCGAATTCGATCCGATCTTCAATTCGGTGCCGGATGAGAAGGCACGGATGCGGATGGTTTCCTCATTCGATATGGAAAACACCCAGCCGGAATGGGCGCTGTGCTACCGCTTCAACATCGTGCTGCGCGGCAGCGGCGCCACGCCGATGGAGACAAAATAGTGCAAGGAACCATGCAAGGAACTATGGGAATTACACCATCGCAGACCGTCGGTCCGTTTTTCAAATATGGGCTGACGCCGAACGGCAAATACGATTGGAACGACGCCTTCACCAACAACCTCGTCACGCCGGACACCTCGGGCGAGCGCATCCGGGTCGAGGGGCGGGTATTCGACGGCGACGGTCAGCCGGTTCCGGATAGCATGCTGGAGATCTGGCAGGCCGACGCGCAAGGGCGATTCAGCGATCCGCAGGACAAGCGCGCATTGCCCAACTCGTCGTTCAAGGGATTTGGCCGCTGCGGCACCGATCCCAACGGCGATTATGCCTTCGACACCATCAAACCGGGCTCGGTGCCCGATCCCGACGGCAAGCCGCAGGCGCCGCATCTTCTGCTCGCGATTTTCGCACGCGGCATGCTGCTGCAGCTCTATACGCGGATTTATTTCGACGGCGAGGCCGCGAATGCGGCCGACCCTGTCCTGGCGCTGGTGCCGGCCGACCGCCGCGGCACGCTGATCGCGTTGCGCGAGCCGGGCAACGGCAACGCGGTCTATCGTTTCGACATCCGTCTGCAGGGCGACAACGAGACGGTGTTTTTCGATATCTAGCTCGGTATTCGCCTTTGAACCGCTGGCGTCAGGGGATGATACGCTCCTGACGCAATCGGCTGAACAAGTCGAAGAAGCTGTCATCGGTCGGCTGGTAGTCGAGGAAGCCGAGCTTGCGGCTTTTGCTCATGTCGGTGACCACCTCGATCGGACGGCCCAGATCGGCGTCCGTGTGCCAGGCCGAAGTGATCGCATCGATGTCGGGTTGCGCCAGTTTGTGCTTGCGCGCGATTTCGGTCCAGATCGGACCCGCATCGGCCAACTGGCGCTCCAATGGGATGGCATGGTGCGGATAGAGCGCGGGTTGCAGCCCGAACCAGTCGGCCAATCGCGTCCACATCCAGCTCCAGCGAAACACGTCACCATTGACGATATTGAACGCCTGGTTACGCGCCGCCTCGGTCGTCGCGGCCCATTCCAGATGGCGCGCCAGCAGTCTCGCATCCGTCATGTCGGTGAGCCCGTTCCATTGCGTCGGGGAGCCGGGAAATATAAACGGCTGTCCGGTCTCCCGGCAGATCGTCGCATACACCGCAAGCGTCGTGCCCATGTTCATGGCGTTGCCAATGGCGTAGCCGATGATGGTGTGCGGACGGTGCACGGTCCAGCCGAAACCGTCACGCCGTGCCGCGGCGAACACCTCGTCCTCCTGCGCATAGTAGAAATTTTCGATGTCGAGCCGCGGTTGCTCTTCGCGAAATGGCGTCGCCGGCAGCGCGCCTTTGCCGTAGGTTTCGAACGGTCCGAGGTAATGCTTAAGTCCCGTGACAAGCGCGACATGCTTGACGGAGCCCAAAGGCGACAGCGCGTCGAGCACATTGCGCACCATGGCGCGATTGATCTTGATGTTCTCGGCCTCTGTCTGCTGCCGCAGCCATGCGCTGATAAAGACAGCGGTGGGACGCAAGCCTTGCAAGGCGTTGCGAAGGGATGCCGGATCCAGCAGGTCCGCGGCTACGGGCAGCATGCCGTCAATATCGGAGGGTGGCCGCCGCGCCAGTCCGTGCACCTGCCAGCCTCGACCGATGAGATGCCGCGCAAGGTTGTTGCCGACAATGCCGCTCGCTCCAATCACCAGTGCGGAACCCGCCATGACCTGACCTTTTCTCCAAAAACACAGAAAAAAGAGATAGGTCGCGTCGCGGCGTCAACCAAGGGGGCTTCGCGGAAGACGGCGTCACCTCTCTGCGACGGCCGGCGCACCCCGGGGAATCGCCGCACCGAGACGCGACGGCCGGGACGTTTAGCTCGAAGACGCGCTTCGCGTTCTTGCCCGGCCATGGCGGAGATAAAGACCCGCGGACCTACTCGATCACCGCATGTTCCGGCGCCACCGACTGCTTGCGCAGCGCGGCCTTGCTTGAACCGATCATGATCGCGAGCGGGATGGCGCAGAGCGTGATGATCATGACCATCTGATAGTCCAGCGAGAACGCAATGATCTGCGCCTGGATGCCGACCACCGCATCCGCCAAAGCGCGGCCGCCATCGGAATTCAGGTCGATCAGGCGGCTGACATCCGGCATCTGCAGCGCGTGGTTGAACGGAGTGATGTGCTCGGACAGGATGGCATAGACGCGGCGTCCGCCTTCGGTCAGTTGCGCGATCACGATCGAGATGCCGATCGAACTGGCGACGTTACGCAACAGCGTCAGCATCGAGGTGCCGTCGGTGCGCAAATGATTGGGCAGCGTCAGGAACGCCACGGTGCTGAGCGGCACGAATACGAGACCAAGACCGAAGCCCTGCGCGATGCTGACGACCACGATGGTCAGGACGTCGGTCTGATCGGTCCATCCGGTCATGAAGAAAAGCGAGAGCGACATCAGCGCCAATCCGCTGATGATCAAGGTCCGCGCCTCGATATATTTCATGAAGCGCCCGACCAGCATCATGGCAACGAAGGTGCCGGAGCCGCGGGTCGCCAGCAGCAGACCGGCAGTCAGGATCGGATAGCCGATCACGTTCTGCAGATATGGCGACGAGAGCGCCATCGTCGAGTACAGCACCAGCCCCATGACAGCCATGAAGACGCAGCCGCTGATGAAATTCCGGTCCTTGAAGATCGCAAACTGGATGAACGGTTTTGCAGTCGTGAACGAATGCGCGAAGAAATAATAGAAACCGATGATCGAGACGATGCTTTCGACAATGATCTCGTTCGATTCCAGCCAGCCAAGCTGCTCGCCGCGATCCAACGCCAGTTGCATCGAGCCGATGCCGACGGCGAGCGCGATGAAACCGAACCAGTCGAACCGCAATTCGGTGTCCAGTTTGGTTTCGTCCATGAAAACCAGAAGCCCGGCCACCGTTACGATACCGAAGGGGATGTTGACGAAGAACACCCAGTGCCAGGAATAGGTTTCGGTCAGCCAGGCGCCGAGCGACGGTCCCATGATCGGTCCCATCATCACGCCCATGCCCCAGATCGACATTGCCTTGGCGCGTTCATGCAGCGCGTAGCTATCCAGCATCACCGCCTGCGACAGCGGCACCAGCGCCGCGCCGAACACGCCCTGCAGCAGGCGGAACAGCACCATCTGGTTGATGTCCTGCGCCGCGCCGCACATGACGGATGCGATCGTAAAGCCGGCCGAGCAGATGATGAAGATGCGCTTGCGGCCGAAGCGGTTGGCGATCCAGCCCACCGGCGCGGTCATGATCGCGGCGGCGACGATGTAGGAGGTCAGCACCCAGTTGATCTGGTCCTGCGACGCCGAGAGGCTGCCCTGCATATAGGGCAGCGCGACGTTGGCGATGGTGGTGTCCAGCGCCTGCATGATGGTCGCGGTCATGGCGCAGATCGTCACCATGTTCCTGCGCAGGCCGGGAACGGCAATCGGTGCGGCAGCCGTCGTGCTCATAATCGACTAGTCCTGATTCGCCGCCGCCGGCGAGAAGCCGAGCAGGGCGGCGAGCGAACGGCGATGGCCGGTATCGATCGTGGTATAGGCGCTCATGCCGGCCTTCAGCTTCTGCACGTGCTTGTCATTGCTGTCGAAATAGATTCGCACGGGAACACGCTGCACCACCTTGACGAAGTTGCCGGAGGCGTTTTGCGGCGGCAGGATCGCGAATTGCGCGCCGGTGCCGGGGCTCAGCGAACCGATGGTGCCCTTGAAGACGTGATCCGGGAAGGCGTCGACGTCGATGCTGACCGTCTGCCCTTCCGTGACATAGGTGAAATCCGATTCCTTCAAATTGGCATCGACCCAGGGTTTCGATGTGTCGATCACGCTGAACACCGGCGTGCCGGCGACCACGAAGCGGCCGAGTTGAATCTGATCGACCTGGGTCGCAATGCCGCTCATCGGCGCGCGCATCACGGTGTGATCGAGATTGCGCTCGGCCTGGCCGAGCGCCGCCTTGGCCAGCACGTAGGGTGGGAATTGCTCGAGCGGCAAATCGGCATTGCCGAGCAACTGGGTTTTCGCGCTGGATGTCTGTTGCTTGACGAATTCGAGCTCCGCTTGCGCGGTCACCAGACCGGTCGACGAATTGTCGAGGTCGAGCTGCGAACCGAAATTGCTTTTGACCAGCGTCGATTTGCGGTCGACATCGTGCTGCTTGAGGTCGACGCCCTTCTGCATGAGATCGGCCATGTCATTGTAAATCTTGATGTTGGCTCTCAAATTGTCATAGGTCGTGTGGGCCTGGTCGAGCGTGGCCTTGGCCTGCTGCTCGGCGAGGCGGAACGGGATCGGGTCGATCTCGAACAGCACGTCGCCTGCGTTGACGCGCTGTCCTTCGCGCACCACGACCTTTTCGATCTTGCCGGAAATATCCGGCGTGATCAGAACCTTCTGGGCGCCGACATAAGCGTCGTCGGTGGTCACGTAACGGCCGCCATAGAGATAGAAAGTCAGCCCGGCGATCACCGCTACAATCGGCAACACCACGAGCAGAAGCGTGCGACGGTAACGCCGCATGCCGGCCATCAACCGGCGACGCGGCTCCGCTGCAATTTTCTTGCCGGGACCCGGAGGATTGCCCTTCTGTTCGGGCGGGAATTTGAGCACGGGCTCAGCCATAACGCTGTTCTTTCTTTGGAGGCTCGCCGGCCGGATTCTGGATCGCGTTACGCACGTTTTCCTTGATTGCTTCCAGTTGGGCGAGCAGGCGATGCGCATCGGACGGATTGATGCCTTCGAGCGCGGTTGCGGTTATTTCGGAGCGCAGGCCGCTCAATTTGCCCAGCAGCGGGCGCGCAGCCTTGCGCAAATAGAGTCGGTTGACGCGGCGGTCAGTCTCGTCGCCGCGGCGTTCGATCCAGCCATTGTCGCAGAGCTTGTCGATCAGACGCGTCAGCGTAATCGGCTGCATTTCCATCAGTTCGGCGAGTTCCGACTGTTTCAGGCCCTCGCTGCGCTCCACCTTGGCCAGAACCGCCCATTGCGCGCGGGTGATGCCGTAGCGCGCCGCCTGCTTGTCGGCAA
>JAQGKC010000422.1 GCA_028290305.1 Bradyrhizobium sp. | reverse complement strand
CAAAGAAAAAATGGTCGTCCGCATCGCCTTGGCCCGTAAACTGCTCGTCCGCCTCAACGCAAAAGCACGCGATGCGCGTGCCCAATACGCCAATGCAACTTGACTCTTCAGATAGTCGCTCACCCGGATCTCTGCGAGATCCGACCTCTCCCGCACGCGGGGAGAGGTGAACGCGGCGATCGTCCAAGATAACAACACAAACAGCTCAAGCAGGAGGAACTGCCATGGCCAGCACCAAATCACTCCAGGACAAAGTCATCATCGTTACCGGCGCCGGGCGCGGCATTGGTCGCGAGATCGCGCTGTTGTGCGCAGCCGAAGGCGCCAAGGTCGTGGTCAACGATCCCGGCGGCGCTGCCGATGGTTCGGGATCGAGCGCGACACCGGCCGAAGAAGTGGTCGAGGAAATCAAGAAGCGCGGCGGAACCGCGGTTGCGAATTTCGAGACCGTCGCCGAAGCGATCCCGGCCAGCAAGATCGTCAAGACAGCGATCGACAGTTTCGGCAAGCTCGACGGCGTCGTCAATAATGCCGGCATCCTGCGCGACGCGATCTTCCACCGCATGAGCATCGACGCCTTCGAGTCCGTCATCAAGGTTCATCTGATGGGCTCGTTCTACGTCTCGCACGCCGCCGCACGGCTGTTCCGCGAGCAGGAGAGCGGTGCATTCGTGCACTTCACCTCGACCTCTGGCCTGGTCGGCAATTTCGGCCAGGCCAATTATGCCGCGGCAAAACTCGGCATCGTCGGGCTATCGAAATCGATCGCGCTCGACATGGAGCGCTTCCATGTCTGCTCCAACTGCGTTTCGCCGTTCGCCTGGAGCCGGCTGATCGGCACGATCCCGACCGAGACTGAGGCCGAAAAGGCTCGAGTGGCAAAAATTCAGCAGATGGGGCCGGAAAAGATCGCGCCACTGTGCGCCTTCCTGCTCAGCGACGCCGCCAAGGATGTCACCGGACAGATTTTTGCGGTGCGCATGAACGAGATTTTCCTGATGGGACAATCGCGGCCGTTGCGCTCGATCCACCGCGGCGAAGGCTGGACGCCACAGACCATCGCCGAGCATGGCATGCCGGCGCTGAAGTCGTCATTCTACAAGCTCGACCGCTCGGCGGATATTTTCAACTGGGATGCGATTTAGAATCGTACCTCGTCACGAGTCCGCTGTTTCAGCCATCTCCGGTTGCTCTTCCAGAGTTCGCCCGCTTTACGCCAAAGTGTGGGCTCACGATTTCCTCCCAACAAAAAAATACGGGAGGAAATCATGAAAAATCTATCGAATCTGCCGGATCATCAGGCTGAAGCCGGGCCTGATAGCATCGATCGCCGCAAGCTGTTGCGCAATGCGGCAGCGCTGGCCGCCACGGCCATGATTGCAACCGACGCATCGGCCCGCGATTACGGCCGCGGGGCAGAACCGCAGCGTTATCCCGACCCCGATATCGTCGTGATCGACGACAAGCGTTTCAAGGCCAAAGTCGGCAACACCTCCATCAAGCGCCTGTATACGGGCTGTCTTTGGGCCGAAGGACCGGCCTGGAATGCCGCGGGCCAGTATCTGGTATGGAGCGACATTCCGAATAATCGCCAGCTCCGCTATCTCGACGACGATGGGCATATTTCGGAGCAGTTTCACAAACCGTCGAATGAAGCCAACGGCAACACTTTCGATTTTGAGGGGCGACAAATCGCCTGCGAGCGGACCCGGCTCGTCCGTTTCGAACACAACGGAACGCTCACCGTGCTGGCCGAACAGGCCAATGGAAAGCAGCTCAATGGACCGAACGATGTCGTCGTTCATCCCAACGACAAGTCGATCTGGTTCACCGATCCCGGCTATGGCGCGATCAGCATCTACGAGGGGCAGAAGGCCAATACCGGCACCAACCAGCCCTACCAGAAAGAGGCGGTGTACCGGCTCGATGCGCAAACCGGTCAAGTCAGCAAGGTCGCCGACGATCCGTTCAAGCCGAACGGCATCGCCTTCAGCCACGACTACAAAAAGGTCTATGTCTGCGATACCGGCATCACGCATTACCCCAATGCCAAGAATATCGTCTGGCAGTACGATCTGACCGGCGACAAGCTCTCGAACCCGCGCACCCTGATCGACATGACGCTGGACGGCAAATCGGGATTCCCCGATGGCATGCGGGTCGACACCGAAGGCAACATCTGGGTCGGCGCCGGATGGGTCGGCGATGGCTACGATGGCGTGCAGGTTTTCGCGCCGGATGGGGCGCGCATTGGTCAGATTCGCCTGCCCGAGACCTGTGCCAATGTCTGCTTCGGCGGCAAGAAGCGAAACCGCCTGTTCATGACAGCAAGCCAATCGCTGTATGCCGTCTATGTCGAGACGCAGGGCGCGCATAACTGCTGAGGGATGCCACATCTCCACGGGTCGTCCCGGCGAACGCCGGGACCTCCCCCCATACGCCGTGTCGTCTCGTTTGGGCGCGTGGCTAAAGCCCTTCTTCAACTTTAACGCCTGGGGTTATGGGTCCCCGCGTTCGCGGGGACGACCTCTGTGGGCGTGGCCGCCTCTTCACCCACTATTCCTTAGCCCCGCCGAAATTCCGTTGATGGTGAGTTGAATTCCGCGCAGCACCTGCTCATCGGGATTCTGCGCGCGATGCTCCCTAAGCAATTCCACCTGCACGTGATTGAGCGGATCGAGATACGGGAAACGGTTACGGATCGAGCGCTCCAATAGCGGGTTGCCCTGCAACAGGCGCTCCTGCCCCATGATATCCAGTAGCGTCTCGATCGAATTGTGCCATTCGCGCCGGATGCGCCCGAAGATATTTTCGCGCAAAGCCGCATCCGGCACCAGTTCGGCATAGCGCGAGGCGATCGCGATCGAACTCTTGGCCAGCACCATGTCCATGTTCGACAACAGCGTGCGGAAGAACGGCCACTCGCGATAAAGTTCCTTGAGGAACGGCATGCCCTTGTCGGGATGCTGCGCGACCCAGGTCTCGACCGCGCTGCCGAAGCCGTACCATCCCGGCAGCATCAGGCGGCACTGCGCCCAACTGAACACCCAGGGAATGGCGCGGAGGTCTTCGATCTCCCGGGTTTTCTTGCGCGACGCCGGACGGCTGCCGATGTTCAGCGTGGAAATTTCGGTGATGACGGTCGAGGCCCAGAAATAATCCGCGAAACCTTCGGTCTCATAGACCAGCCCACGATAGGCCTTGAAGGCGAGTTCCGACAGTTGCTCCATCGCTTTCAAATATTCTCCCGATGGCGCGCTGTGACGCGGCTGAAGCAGACTGGCTTCGAGCGTTGCCGCAGCAAGAATTTCCAGATTGTTGCGGCCGACCTCGGCGTTGGAATACTTGCTGGAGATGATTTCGCCCTGCTCGGTGATCCTGATCTGGCCATTCACCGCGCCACCCGGCTGCGCAATGATGGCATCATAGCTTGGGCCGCCACCGCGGCCGACCGAGCCGCCGCGGCCGTGGAACAATCGCAAGCGCACATTGTGGCGCTCGAACACGTCGACCAGGCCGATCTCGGCCTTGTAGAGTTCCCAGCCTGAGGTGACGAAACCGCCATCCTTGTTGCTGTCGGAATAGCCGAGCATCACCTCCTGCACGGAACCGCGGCTATCCACCAGCTTGCGATAATCGTGCAGCGACAGCATCCGGTCCATGATGCCGCTCGAAGCCTGAAGATCCTCGATGGTCTCGAACAACGGCACGATGTTGATCGCGCTGCGGCCGGCAGGATCGACGAGACCAGCCTCTTTCAACAGCAGCGCGACCTCCAGCATGTCGGACATCCCCTTGCACATCGAGATGATGCATTGGGGGATCACGTCGGCGCCGAATTTGACGTGCGCCTCGGCCGCGGCATGGAACACCGCAAGTTCGCCCAGCGTCTCTTCGCTGTACTTGACGAAGGATGAGGTCAGCGGCCGTGCGTTGCGCAGTTCGCTCGAAAGCAGCGCGATCCGTGCCTCCTCGTTGAGCGCGAGATAGGACATGCCGGGCGTGGCCGCATCAAGCAGTTCCGCAACCGTGCGCTCATGGACGGCGGAATTCTGCCGCATGTCGAGACGAGCGAGATGGAAGCCGAAACAATCCACCGCGCGGCGCAATAGCCGCAGCCGCCCCCGCGCGATCACGCCTGAATTATTCGCGATCAACGATCGGTCGAGAACATCGAGATCGGCCTTGAATTCCCCGACATTTGCATAGGGAGCCGCTTCTCCAACCGGCCGCCGGGTAATTCCCACATCTAACTTCAGCGCGGTCGCGGTGAGCCGCGCGTAGATGCCGGACACCGCCAGCCGATACGGCTCACCACTCCGATGCGGTGAGGTATCGGGCGAACGCTCCGCGAGCGCACGCAATTCATCCGAAACATCGGCAAGATGCGCGGCCAGCGACAGTTCGGAGCCGAGCACATGCAGCTCCTCGAGATAAAAGCGGAGCACACGGCTGCTCTGCAGGCGCAGCGTGCCGCGCATAACCTCGGCGGTCACAAAGGGGTTGCCGTCGCGATCGCCGCCGATCCAGCTTCCCATCTTGAGGAAGGGTGCCAACTCGCCGGGATCGCCGCCGTCATCCTTGTTGAGCCGGTCCTCCAGCGCGCAATGCAGCCGCGGCACCTCGTGCAGGAAGGTGTAGTCGTAGAAGGAAAGGCCGTTGGCGACTTCGTCGAGCACGGTGAGCTTGGTGCGGCGCAAGAGATTGGTCTGCCACAGCGTCAGCACCTCGCGGCGCAACTGCTCGTCGCTCGCCTCGATTTCTTCCGGCGTGAGCTGCATGCGTTCGCGTCGGTCCAGAAGTGCTGCGATTTCCATCTCGCGGTCGATAGTGCTCTTGCGGCGAACTTCGGTGGGGTGCGCGGTCAGGACCGGGCTGACCAGCGCCTCCTTGAAAAAGCGGCGCAGATCGGCGGCACTAAAACCGGCCGCGCGCGCATGCGACAGCGTGCTGGCGAGAGTTCCGGGACGCGCTGCGCCGCCGGCGCTGCGCATCCGCATCTGCCGGATGTTGTTCTGATCTTCGGCGATGTTCGCGAGATGCGAAAAATAACTGAAGGCGCGCACGATACGCACGGTTTCGCTGATCGACATGCTGTCGAGGATGATTTCGAGCTCGCGCCGCGCCGGCCTGTCATCATCCCTGTGGAACCGGATCGAGGTCTGCCGGATGCGTTCGACCAGGTCGAACACGTCGGCGCCTTCCTGATCGCGCACGGTGTCGCCGAGGATGCGGCCGAGCAGCCGGATATCTTCGCGGAGCCGCGCATCCGCTTCGATAGCTGCGATATCATCGCCGCGGTTGGGACGCAGATCAGGGTCGGAAGGCATAATCTGGGAAGACATGGCTGACTACTCCAGAAATTGCCCGGCAGCCCTGAGTCGCAATTTTTCGGTCCTCGCGCAAGACCAAGATAGAGGCGGATCGTTGGCGTGGTTGGACGGCATTGGTGCGCTCCCTCTCCCCTTGCGGGAGAGGGTTGGGGCGAGGGGCTACGGTCTATCGTTAGGCTTCAACGCCGCACCCCGGCGCTAACGCGCCGACCTCTCCCAACGAGAGAGACGAGACTCAAATCCTCCGCCCAGCCCTCTCCCAATAAGGATCGCGCAGCCGGCGCTTGAATATCTTGCCGGAATCCTCGCGCGGCAGCTGGGCGTGGATTTCGACATGCTTCGGGACCTTGTAATCGGCGAGCGATGTCTTGAGTTGTGCGCGGATGTCCGCGATATCCAGCTTTACCCCAGGCTGCGGTTCCACCGCCGCCATCAGCGCCTCGCCGAATTCGTCGTCGGGAATACCAAACACCGCGCAATCATGGACGCCGGGAACGGCATGCAGCGCGGCCTCGATTTCGGCGGGGTAGATATTGACCCCGCCCGAAATCACCATGTCGCGCTTGCGGTCGCAGAGGAAGACATAGCCGTCACCGTCGATGTAACCGACATCGCCCGATGTAATAAACCCGTCGCGTTCGATCTCGGCGCGCTTCTCCGGCTTGTTGTGATAGGTGAAATCCGGATTACCGGGGATCCGCGAATAGATCTCGCCGATCTCGCCTTGCGGCAGCGGATCGCCATTGTCGCCGAGAAAGCGCAGTTCGACGCCATCAAGTATCTTGCCGACCGTGCCCGGCTTCTGCAGCGCATCGTCCGAACTGGCGAAAGTGAGTGCGCTGGCTTCGGTGCTGCCATAATATTCATAGATCACCGGTCCCCACCATTGGATCATCGCGCACTTCACATCGGCGGGGCACGGCGCGGCGGCATGGACGACATGGCGCAGCGACGAAACGTCATATTTCCTGCGCACGGTTTCCGGCAGTTTCATCAGCCGCACGAACATGGTCGGCACCATGAAGATGGTGTCGATCCTCTCGTCCTGAATCAGCCGCAGAAATTCCTCCGGCTCGAACCGAGGCATGAGCACCAGCGCGCCGCCGAGCCGGCCAGACCGCAGGCCGAACGAATTTGGCGCGGAATGGTATAGCGGCCCCGGCAGCAGTGCCCGCACGCCCGGCTCCAGGCCATAGATCAGCGCGCGCATACGTTCCGACGCAATGCCCTGCTCCGGCGTCGCCGCGTTGCGCCGCACCCCCTTGGGATGACCTGTCGTGCCCGAGGTGTAGATCATGTTCGCCGGCTGCGGCAGTGCCGGACCGTCGTAAGGGCGTTGTTGCACGAGCCAGGATTCGAGGTCGATCGCGAAATCAGGCGTGCCGAGATGATCGGGATCGATCCTGTAGTTCGCCAAAATTTCCGGCGGCGTCGGGACGCTCAGGACCGTGACCCCAGCCGGAATTGCATCGCGCAGCGGATGCAGCATGTCAGCATGGGCGATCATGACCGACGTGCCGGAATCCTTCAGCACGTAGTTGATTTCCTCCGGCTTGAAGTGCCAATTGACCGGCACGCCATAGGCGCCGAGCCGCATCGTGGCATAGGCTGCCTCGATGAAGGTGACGTCGTTGCGCATCAGAATGCAGACGCTGTCGCCTTGCTTGACGCCGAGCCTCTGCAATCCGCCGGCGATACGGCCGGCGCGATCGGTAACTTCGGCGTGCGTGCGCTTTCGCTGACCGCTGATAATGCCGAGGAAGAGCGATGGCGTATCGATCATGGCCGTCTTCGTTGTCTGAGAAATGCTAGGGGGTTTTTGTCGTCATGGCCGGACTTGTTCCGGCCATCCACGTCTTGCTTGCAACAAAAATAAGACGTGGATCACCGGGACAAGCTCGGTGATGACGGTGTGTGAATTCAAACGTCGGCGAAGCGCGGCGCGCGCTTGTCTATATTGGCGCGCACGGCCTCGAGCTGGTTGGGACTGCCCAACAGCTTTTGTTGCTCGACGGATTCGGCTGATAGCGCCGGGCCGGGATCGACGGAAAGATTATTGAGCATGCGCTTGGCGGCGCGGATCGCCTCCGGACTTTTGCCCGCGATCTCGCGCGCGACTTCAAACGCCGCGGCGCGCGGGTCGTCGCAGATCCGCGTCGCGAGACCGTAACTCATCGCCTCCTGCGCCGAGAAAATTCGCCCGGTATAGGTGAGTTCGCGCAGGATATCGTCGCGGACGAGACTTGCCAGGATCGGCGTTCCCGCCATATCAGGCACCAGCCCCCATTTGATCTCCATGATCGACATCCGCGCGTCGGGCGCGAGGAAGCGCATGTCGGCGCCGAGCGCAAGCTGAAAGCCGCCGCCGAACGCCACGCCCTGGATCGCGGCGATCACCGGCACCGGAAGCTGCCGCCATCCCCACACAGCCGCTTGCGGGAAATTGGCGAGGCCATGGGTGCGCACGGTCAGGTCGCGCGTTTCGCCGCCCGCTATCCCGTTACCGCCCTTCTCCTTCATCGCGGCGAAGCGGCCCATGTCGAGGCCGGCGCAAAATGCGCGGCCTTCACCGGACAATACTACCACTCGCACGCCTTTTTCCCGCTTCAAGCGCTCGGTGGCGGAGACCAGCGCATCGAACATCGCGGCATCGAGCGCGTTCATCTTGTCCGCCCGAACCAGACGGACGTCGGCGATGCCGTCCAAAATCGATATCGAGACGCGTTCTTCCATGAGAATTTTCCTCCGCTTTTATTCTTTTGTGCTGCTTTACAGAACGGCGTTGTCCGGATTTAGTCAATCGACCAATTAACAGACAATCCCTTTGGGTGGAAACGATGTTCAACGATCAGCTTCTCGCCGGACGGCGCATTCTCGTGACGGGAGGTGGCACCGGCCTCGGCAAATCGATGGCCGCGCGCTTCCTTGAGCTCGGCGCCGAGGTCCATATCTGCGGCCGCCGTAAAGGCGTCTGCGACGAGACCGCGACCGAATTGATGGACCTGCATGGCGGCCGGGTGACGAGCCACGGCGTCGATATCCGCAATCCGCTCGCGGTCGACGAGATGATCGAGAACATCTTCACGCAAGGGCCTCTCACCGACCTCATCAACAACGCCGCCGGCAATTTCATCTCGCGCACCCAGGATCTGACGCCGCGCGGCTTCGATGCCGTCGCCAACATCGTCATGCACGGCACGTTTTATGTAACCCACGCCGTGGGCCGGCGCTGGATCGCCGGTCACCACCGCGGCAACGTGGTGTCGATAACAGTGACATGGGTCCGCAACGGCAGCCCTTATGTGGTGCCGTCGGCGATGAGCAAGTCCGCTATCCATGCGATGACGATGTCGCTGGCGACGGAATGGGGACGCTACGGCATCCGGCTCAACACCATCGCGCCCGGCGAAATCCCGACCGAGGGCATGAGCAAGCGCATCAAGCCCGGCGACGAAGCCGGCGCGCGTACCATCGCCGTCAATCCGATGGGCCGCGTTGGGAAAATGGAAGAGCTGCAGAACCTCGCGGTGTTCCTGATTTCGGGTGGCTGCGACTGGATCAACGGCGAAACCATCGCGATGGACGGTGGCCAGGCGCTGGCGATGGGCGGTAACTTCTATCAATTGCGCGACTGGTCCGACGCCGACTGGACCCAGGCGCGCGATGCAATCAAGGCGCAGAACGAAAAGGACCGCGCCGCGAGGGGGTGAGCCAATCTCGGCGTCGTCCCGGCGAACGCCGGGACCCATGACCCGGCGTTAGTTGTTGCGAAGGCCAACTGCCACCGTGCTAGATTGAGACGACACGGCGTATGGTCCCGGCATTCGCCGGGACCACGCTACCAAAACAATAAAAACAACGAACGTCTTCCGGGGGAAACATGTCCGTCTCAGAGGAACCGGTGAATCTTGCCGACATGGTGCGCGCGCAGGCGAGAGCCCGTGGCGATGCCATCGCGTTTGAATTCGAAGGCCGGCAGACCAGCTTCGCTGAACTGGATATCAAGACCAATCGTGTTGCCAACGCGCTGAGAGCGTTCGGAGTCGAACCTGGCGAGCGCATCGCCTATCTCGGCAAGAACAGCGACATCTATTTCGAGCTGCTATTGGGTGCGATGAAGGCCAAGGTGGTGATGGCGCCGGTGAACTGGCGGCTGGCCGGTCCCGAGATCGCGTTCATCGTCGAAGACTGCAAGGCGCCCGTACTGTTCGTCGGGCCCGAATTCATCCCGCAGGTCCGCAACATCAAATCGCAATTGCCTGATGTTCGCACGATCATCGCAACCGAAGGCGGGGCGTCCGAGTGGCAGGATTTTGCCGCGTGGCGCGACGCACAGAGCGCCGACGATCCGAAAGTCGATATCACCCCGCAAGACATCGCGATCCAGCTTTACACTTCCGGCACCACCGGAAAGCCGAAAGGCGCGATGCTGTCGCATGCGAATTTTCTGTCGCTGGTGCGGGCCGGCGGGAGCGAAAGGCCCGACTGGAACAAATGGTCCGAGGGCGATGTCTCGCTGGTGGCGATGCCGGTGTTTCACATCGGCGGCTCCGGCTGGGGCATGCTCGGTCTCTACCACGGCGCCAAGGGCGTGATCGCGCGCGAATTCGATCCAACCAAGATACTCGACTTCTTCGAACAGTCCGGCATCACCAAATTGTTCATGGTGCCCGCTGCGATGCAGTTCGTCGTGCGTCAGCCCCGCGCACGTCAGGTCGATTTCTCAAAGCTGCGCTACATGATGTACGGCGCTTCGCCCATTCCCGCGGCGCTGTTGAAGGAATGCATCGAGGTGTTCAAATGCGGTTTCGTACAGATGTACGGCATGACCGAAACCACCGGCACCATCGTCGCACTTCCGCCTGAAGATCATGTCGAGGGACTGGACCGGATGCGCTCGGCCGGCAAGGCCTTGCCTGGCGTCGAACTCGCGATCCTCGATGCCGATGGCAACAAATTGCCGCCGGGCGAAGTCGGCGAGATCGCGACGCGGTCCGGCTCGAACATGGCCGGCTACTGGAATTTACCGGAGGCCACCGCGCGGACGCTCGACAGCGACGGCTGGCTGCGCACCGGCGACGCCGGCTACATGGACACGGACGGTTACCTCTATATCCACGACCGCATCAAGGACATGATCATCTCCGGCGGAGAGAACATCTATCCC
Source organism: Bradyrhizobium sp. (assembly GCA_028290305.1). Next base: position 14,540 of record JAQGKC010000422.1, on the reverse strand, counting down.
GCCGAAGTCGAAAGCGCGATCTGCGACCATCCCGATGTCGCTGAGGTCGCCGTTATCGGCGTGCCCGACGACAAATGGGGTGAGGCGGTCAAGGCGATCGTGGTGATGAAGTCCGGCAAGAAGGCGACGTCGTCCGACATCATCAACTTCACCCGTGAGCGCATTGCGGGATTCAAGACGCCGAAGTCGGTCGATTTCATCGAAGCGTTACCGCGCAACGCCTCCGGCAAGATCCTGAGGAGGCATCTGCGCGATCCATACTGGGTGGGCAAGGACCGGCAGGTGAATTGAGGGGGGCTGGAGCGTACAACGCTGCCACATCCAAAACCGTCATCACCCGCGGAAGCGGGTGATCCAGTATTCCAGAGCGCTCGAGATTTCATGCGCGCGGTGATTACTGGATACTCCGCCTTCGCGGAGTATGACGTTTTTTGTTAAGCAGCGCATTGCGCTCTCGCAACGCTCACCCTCTTCACAACGGGGATAAGGAAGATCCCCTCAATGCTTCCCTGCTCCCATGTAGCCGAACAGAAACCCCGCCACCTTGCGCTTCTGGATTTCCTCACTGCCTTCGGTGATGCGGTAGCGGCGGTGATGGCGGTAGATGTGTTCGAACGGCTTGTGGCGCGAATAGCCCATGCCGCCATGTACTTGCATGGCGCGATCGGCGGCCTCGCAGCACAACCGGTTCGCCCAGAAGTTACACATTGAAACCTTGTCGGAGAGCGTGTGCTCGACCTGGGCTTGCGTCAATTGATCCATTTCCCATGCGGTCTTGCGGATTAACAGCCGGAGCCCCTCGGCTTGCGTCGCAAGCTCGACCAGCGGCCATTGGATCGCCTGGTTCTCGGCAAGAGCACGGCCGAAGGGTTTGCGTCCGCGGGCATATTTCACGCTTTCCTCGATGCAGTACACCGCGGCGCCCAGCGAACTCGCGGCTTGCCGGATCCGGTTCTCATGCACAAAGCATTGCGCCAGCGACAATCCGCGGCCGACCTCGCCGAACAGTGCGTCATCAGGCACGAACACGTCGGTGAAACTGACACGCGGGTGATCGGTCGGCATGTTGAAGGTCCACATATATTCCTCGACCTTCACGCCCGCAGCTTTAGCCGGCACCAGGAAACAGGTGATGCCGCGCGCGTCACCGTCATTGCCGGAGGTGCGGGCGAACAGCGCGCAATGCGACGCGACATGCATGCCGGTGGTCCACATCTTCTCGCCGTTGATGATCCATCCCGAGACGCCGTCGCGGGTCGCCTGCACCGCGCGGGTCTCCATGTGGGTGGCGTCCGAGCCGTGCTCGGGCTCGGTGAGACCAAAGGTGATGCGATATTTACCGGTGATCGAGCCTTCGATCATCGCCTTCTGATCGTCGCGACCGTAGCGGTCGAGCATGGTCACCAGCGGCAGGTTGCCGACGACCGAATGCTCGTTCTGCAGATCATTATGCAGGCCGAGCCCTTTGGACGCAAAATGCTCGCGGATCACGGCCATCCAGAGATTGGAGCCATCCTTGCCACCGTAGCGTTTCGGGATCGCAAACCGCAGGTGCCCCGCGGCGTCGGCGAGATTTTTTACCCTGCGCAGCAGCGCTTCCCATTCATGCCGCGGCAGCCCACCATTGTCGAAATCGGTACGCGCCCATTCGCGGCGATGATCGAAGAAGCGGATGTTGTCGTCCGCTTCCTCGAGCGGCTTGATCTCGCGGGCGATGAATCGGTCGAGCTCGGCGAGATAGGCGACCAGGTCAGCCGGCAATGCAAAATCCAAAGGCGTTCTCCCAGATATCGTTTCTTGTCGTTGTCGCGAGGCCCCGCGGGCGATCGATTAAGGTGAGAACCCCGAACCAAGTCAAGCGACGTAATAATGGTTGCGGCGCGCAGGCCACCTGCGTAATTGGATGGCAAGGGATAGCGAGAGCAAGCTAGTATTGCAGCGAAAATTCCTCGCCACAGAAAAAACGACGGGAGCAAACATGGACTTGAAATTTTCCAAGGTCACGCGCAAGGGCCCGGTCACGATCGTGACGCTGTCGCGCCCGGAGGTCTACAACGCGCTGCATATCGACGCGCATTTCGAACTCAACAAGGTATTCGACGACTTCGCCGCCGATCCCGAGCAGTGGGTTGCGATCGTCACCGGCGCTGGTGACAAGGCGTTTTGCGCCGGCAACGATCTGAAATGGCAGGCGGCGGGCGGCAAGCGCGGCTGGGACACCGGCGGATTTGCCGGGCTGACCTCGCGCTTCGACTGCGACAAGCCGATCATCGCCGCCGTCAACGGCGTCGCCATGGGCGGCGGCTTCGAGGTTGCGCTGGCTTGCGACCTGATCATCGCCTCGGAGAATGCGACGTTCGCGCTGCCCGAGCCGCGTGTCGGCCTCGCGGCACTGGCCGGCGGGCTGCAGCGGCTGCCGCGGCAGATCGGTCTCAAGCGCGCCATGGGTATGATCCTGACCGCGCGTCACGTCTCGGCTCGCGAAGGCCACGAGCTTGGCTTCGTCAACGAGGTGGTGCCGCAAGGCGAAGTGCTGGCGGCGGCCGAGCGTTGGGCCGAGACGATCTGCAAGAACAGTCCGATGTCGATCCGCGCCTCCAAGCAGGCGATCCAGAAGGGCCTCGCGGTCTCGCTGGAACAGGCCATCACGGAGCAACGCGAATATCCCGCGGTCAAGGCGATGGCGGCGTCGCAGGATTATATCGAGGGCCCGAAGGCGTTTTCGGAAAAGCGTCCGCCGAAGTGGCTGGGGAAGTAGGTCTACTTCTGTCATTCCGGGGCGGCGCGTAGCGGCGAACCCGGAATCTCGAGATTCCGGGTCTGCGCCTGACGGCGCATCCCGGAATGACGAACTAACTGCCTTTGCTTTCCAACTCTCTCTTATACGACGCATAATTCGGCTGATCGACCGCGAGCTTGTCCATCGTGGTCTGCCATAAATGTTCGGTGAGTCCAGGCGTTTGCAAATCGGCTTCGCCTTTCGCGATCCGGTCGGCCAATATGCGATTGAGTTCACTGAGCGAGCCCTGCGTGCCCAGCAGTTGCGTGAGCCGGGCCGTTTCCGCGGTATCGCTCCCCTGCTCCAGCGCTAGCTGACGCGTGACCAGATCGAGTGCATTGATCGCGACGCGGAGCTTGAATGCGTTGTGTCCCTTGATGACCGGCGCGATCTCATTCCGCAAGAAATCCGAGACTGCCGAGGTCAATTCGGTGGGGGTTGGCTCATCCTGCATGTCAATGTTCCCGCGGCGCCAGCAGTCGCAACAGATCGATTTCGGTTTCCGACGAGCGCCGCCCGATCATGGCGCGTTCCATCGAGTGGTCGGGCCCGCTACGAAAGCGCTGCATCATGCCGCAGCACATCACGCCCCAGCGCAACGTACCCATCACTTCCCAGAACATCACACGATCAGGGTCGACGCGGCGACCTGCCTGCTCGTAACCTTCAAACAGTTCTTCGCGCGATCCAAAACCGCCGACCGGCTTGTCGATCTCGCCGAACCGCCACGAATTGACGCAGATCCAGCCCAGATCTTCCATGGGATCGCCGAGATGCGCGAGTTCCCAGTCCAGCACCGCGCGCACGCCATCGGGGCCGATGATAAGATTGCCGTGGCGGAAATCGCCATGCACCAGCGTCACTTCGTCGGATGGACCGGGATCGTGGTCGCGCAGCCAGCGCAATGCCAGTTCGAATACGGGACGGGGCCAGCCAAAACTTCGGTATTCCCGTTCGAGATCTGCAATCTCTTTGGTCGCCGTCATGCGGCGAAGCTCGGGCAGTTGTGGCAGTGGCAGTCCATGGATGCCGGCCGCGACCTTGCCGAGCTGCCGCGCCAGTTTCGGGCGCGCGTTCGCAAACTGCTCGTCGCGCAGAATCTTGCGCGCGATGGTTTCGCCATCGACCCGCTGCATGATGAAGCCGGTGCCGAGTTCGTCTTGCGGCCACAATACGTGCAGCACCCGCGGCGACGGCACGCCCGCGTCATGGGCAAGCTGCATCAGCATCGCTTCGGCGTTCAGTCCCGCCGCGCGCGCCGGCGCGGCGCCATAACCGGACGGCGCCCGCCGCAGGATCGCGCCGATATTGCCGTTGGGGTGGACGATATCGAACGACCAGGTCTCCTGGCTGGCGCCGCCGGAGAGTCGCACCGCACGGGTCACGCCGGCCGCGCCCGAACACCACGAGGCGACGCAGCGCCCGAGCAGCGCCTCCATCATTTGCCCTTGAACTTCGCCGGCCGCTTCTCAAGGAACGCGGTGACGCCCTCCTTGAAATCTTCCGTCGCACCGGCGGCGCGCTGCGATTCGAATTCAAGGTTGAGCTGATCCTCGAACGAGTTATCGGGGCTATCCCAATAAAGTTTGCGGATCAGCGACAGCGCGATGGTCGGACCGTTCGCCAATTCATGCGCGAGCTTCATGGTTTCTTCCATCAAGGCCGCGTCGTCATAGACCCGGTTGACGAGCCCCCATTCCAGCGCCTTCTCCGCCGGAAGCCGTTCGCCCATCAGCGACAGTTCGACCGAACGGGCCTTGCCGATCAGCCGCGGCAGCAGCCAGGTCGATCCGCAGTCGGGCACCAGGCCGATGCGGCGGAACGCCTGCAGGAAATAGGACGAGCGCGCGCACAGGATCATGTCGCCCATCAACGCGAAACTCATGCCGGCACCGGCGGCAGGTCCATTGACTGAAGTGACGATCGGGCAATGCAGGTTACGCAGACGCCGCAGGAACGGATGGAACGCGGTTTCCAGCGCCGCGCCGGCGTTGCTCTTGCCCGGCTTCTGGTTGTTGCGGCCCTGCAGGTTGGCGCCGGTGCAGAACGCGCGGCCCGCGCCGGTGATGACGAGACAGCGGACTTCAGTCCTCTTGTCGTCGATCGCATCGAGCGCCTCGCCGAGGCCGCCCAGCATATCGATCGATACCGCGTTCATGACCTCGGGATGGTCGAGCTTGAGGACGGCAACCGGGCCGTCGATATCCAGCGTGGCGTGTTTGAACTGCATCTGTTTCCTCGTGCGTTGTGACCCGCGTTATGGGAGCCGCGGTGTGTCGGGATTCATCTCTCGAACCCATATTTGATTTTCTGGGCGAGCTTGTCCATGGTCGGTATCAGGACATCTGCCCGCCATCGGACGCACGGCCTAACGCGCGCCAAATCAATGGAAACACCCAATGGAAAAGCTTGACCGCATCTTCGATCTCACCGGCCGCGTGGCCATCATCACCGGCGGCAATGGCGGCATCGGCCTTGGCATCGCGCAGGCCTTGGCCGTCGCCGGGTGCAGCGTCTCGATCTGGGGCCGCAACGCCGACAAGAACGCAAGCGCCGCGGCGACGATGGCGGGTTGCGCCGGCAAGGTCGATACGCGCATTTGCGACGTCAGCGATCCCGCCTCGGTCAAATCAGCGATGGCCGCCACCCTCGACCGGTTTGGCCGGGTCGATGGGTGCTTCGCCAATGCGGGCATCGGCGGCGGCGGACGGCACGCTTTCATCGACCGCACCGAAGAACAGTGGCGCAGCATGTTCGCCACCAATCTCGACGGCGTCTTTCACGTGTTCCAGGCGGCGGCGCGCCACATGACCGAACGCGCCACCGCCGGAGACCCCTTTGGACGCCTGGTTGCGACCTCGAGCCTTGCATCGCTGTTCGGCACTGCGCGCAACGAGCACTACGCCGCTACCAAGGCTGCCATCAACGCACTGGTCCGCGCGCTCGCGGTCGAACTGGCGCGCCAGGGCGTCACCGCCAACGCCATCCTGCCCGGCTGGATCAAGAGCGACATGACATCAGGTCTCATGGCCAACGAAAAATTCGTGGCCAATGTGATGCCGCGGATTCCGATGCGGCGGTTCGGCGAGCCCACAGATTTCGGCGGCATCGCCGTTACCTGATGAGCAAGGCGTCGTCCTATCACACCGCCGATTGTTTTGTCATCGACGGCGGCTATACGGCGTTTTGAGGTTACGCAGGGTGAGCAAAAGCACGCTTGCGCCATGCCCACCAAACGCAGGTCTCGCCCTTTGACTGGACGGCAAACCATGCTTATCGCGAGACAGGCTCGTACCGTCCGCAACCACGGGGTAGAATTGCACGCCGAAACACACTATGATGCTCAGCCTGCTACCTGCGAGGCGGCCGACATCAGCTCTTGGGGGCTCGGCGCCCCGAACATGCGATGGCCGCCTTCGGGGACTTCGGTAAAGCTCCAGCGGACAATACCCTCACGGTCGAGCAGGAACTGCCCAAATAGCTGGCCCTGGCCAGTTGCGAGCATGCGCTGATCGGCTTCGGTTATTTCGTAACCGTCCTTTTGTTGAGGACATCAACCGCCGCCATCGGATTCATCGGCTCGGGCAGTTCGCCTGGCATGTCCATCCGCATGCTCATCACGGCATTCATACCCAACTTGCGCGGCCACTCGGTTTCGCTCTCCGTAAACTCGAGATTGGGCAGGCCGAACGCGCGGTGCGAGACGCGCTCGGGGTCGGACGCGGCGAGCAGATTGGGCAACGGGTGGTAACGGAAATAGAGCCGCGCGCGCTCGATCGGCGTATTGACCACCGTGAGACTTTCGACGCCTTTCTCGCGCAGGGCGGTGTCAAGTTGCGCCTGTGCCGCGATATGGCGCCGGCAGAACGGGCAATGCAGGCCTCGAAACAGGCCGACCAATATCGGGCTTTGGCCGCGAAAGTCATCCAGCGCGATCTGGCCTTGGCGTGTGATCGCGTCCAGCACAATGTTCGGTGCGCGGTCGCCCGGCTGCAGTGGTCCATCGACATGACGTTCTGGCATGGTTGACCTCCTTCACTCTTACTAATCAAGAAATGGCAGTACGATCAGCCCGTGGGGATCAAGCCCGTGCCGGGCGCAGACGTCATGTGCCAAAGCAAAATATCGCTCGGCCTCGGGCATGTCGCCTCGATCAAGGTTCAGCGTCGCAAGACCATCATAGCACGGAAAGAGCTGCTGTGGCTCGCCCGTTTCCTTCGCCACCTCAATTGCCTCATTGTAGCAGCGGGCGGCGAGCTCCGGCTGGCAATGGCACTGATAGATTTGCCCGAGCACAATCAATGGCACGGAGAGATGCTCGCGCTGATCCAGCGCCCGGTCGAGTTCGATCGCCTTTTTGGCAGCCGGCACGCCCTCCTCGGCACATCTGTCCGTGAAAGTACAACAGGCGACAGCGAGATTAGCAAGAAGGCGCGCCTGAAAGCCGAGATCGCCGATACGACGCGCAACATCAAGGCCGCGCCGGCACACCTCAATCGCTTGCGCCGGGTCGACTATCGTGTAGAGCACACCGAGATTAGTGTAACCGCGGCAGGCTGCGTTGAGAAGGCCGGCGGCTTCAGCGACTGCGACACTTTGCTCCACCTCGCGCACGGCCTCCTGGTTTCGCCCGAGCCGCGCCAGTGCAACACCTTTGGTATTGAGAGCCTCCGCAGTGGCGCGAGCCGCTTCGAGTCCGGCTTGCTTATCCACATCCGGCGGCACGGATTGAGCGTAGGCAAGCGCCTCGTCTGCCCACCTCGCGGCCGCCGCGTGATCGCCCATGCGAAATGCGAGGCGGCCGCGCTCCTGCAAGAGCTGCGCCCACTCAATCGGCGCGTCCGTCCCTTCGAGCAGCGTAGCCGCCTCGGCGTAATGAGCCTCCGCTCTATTTCGTTTGCCGGCGTCCCACAGCAATCGGCCCAGCTTGCGAAGTATTCGCGCTTCAGCGGTGCGATCCCCTGCAGCGCGGTGGGCCTCCAACGCCGTCTGGTAATGTTCCTCGGCCGTGTTACGCCGGCCCGCCGCCCCACACAGGTCGGCAATTTTCTCGTACAGCACAAGCCGCTCCGGTCCTTGATCGCCAGCGGTCAACAAGACAGCGAGTGCCTGCTGATAAAGACGAATGGCGTCATCATTCGCGTAAATCGCGCGCGCTCGATCGCCGGCCGCGCTCAGGTAACGCGAGCCCTTCGGCTTGCTCGCGCTCAGGCCGAAATGATGTCCCAGCAGGATAAGATCTTCGAGCCGCTCGGGCTCGTCCCCATACAACCGCTCCAGGGCAGTACCGATCCGTCCATGTATCTCGATGCGTCGCTGCAAAAGCAAATTTTGATAGACCACATCCTGAAGCATGGTTTGCGTGAAACGATAGGATTGCAGAGAAATCGAGTTCGCACCCGCGACCTCCTCGATAATCTCGGCGTCGCACAGAAGTTCAAGCCCTGCTTCTGCTTTCGCCGGCTCGGTCGCTGTGGCACTGAGCAGAGCAGCATCAAAGCGCGGGCCGATGACGGCTGCCTCCTGGGCCAACCGGCGCACTTCATATGGCAGCCGGTCCAGTCGCGCCAGCAACAACGCCTGAATGCTTGCGGGAATGTCCGCGGCTGCTTCATCGGACTTGATCCGCCAATGCGAGCCGTCACGTTCCAAAGTGCCGGCTTCAATGAGCCCGCGTATGATTTCCTCAATGAAAAGCGGATTACCGCTCGCACGTTCAAGAATTCGATTGAATAGATTTCCAGGTGATTCACGCCAGCCGTGATTGAAGAAGGCGGCGAGCAGGCTTTGTCCGTCAGCGACGCCAAGGGGTGCCAACCGAAGGGTTGTATGGCTAATTCGACCCGAGCCGAACTGATCCATTTCAAGCATTGGCCGGTGTGTAAACACCAGCATCAGCCGCGAGCGCTCCAGCCGATCCATCAGGAACCGCAACGCCTCAAGAGACACGGCATCGGCCCAGTGCAGATCTTCGACAATAATCAGGAGGGGCGACAGGGCCAGACGCCGTTCGAAGACGGTGCGGATCGCGAAAAAAATCTGCCGCCGGAGCTGTTCCGGCTCAACATGCTGCAGGACGGCGTCGGGGTCGCCGAGACCGAGAACATGGAAATAGAGCGGCATCAGGCGCTCGACCTCTTCGGCCGGCAGGCCAAGCTCCGACAGCGCTTCGGCTAGCTTGGCCTGCGCCTCTGCCGCGGAAGCCTTCTGCGCGATGCCGTAAGCGCTGCGCAGCACCGCGGCAAGAGTACCGTAGGATTGTTCCCCCAGTGGCGAGCAAATGGCCCGCCGGATCGCCACGCCTGCGAAGCGGTCCTCATCGCCAACGCGGGCAACGAATTCATTCGCCAGACGTGATTTTCCGATGCCGGCTTCGCCGACCAACTGCACCAGTTGAGCCGCCCCTCCACAGGCCAGATCAAGGCAACCCGTCATACGCGCTACTTCCGCGTCGCGCCCGATCAGCGGCGCGCTAAGGCCAAGCACTTCTAGCCCTCGTGCTGCCCGCGGCGCGTCGAGCGGTCCCTTCAGACGATGGACCAGAACGCTGCCCACCTTGCCGCGAAGCGCAACGTCGCCAAGTGATTCGTACGCGAATGCATGCCGCGTGAGGCGGAAGGTAAGCGGTCCCACCAGTACTTCGCCCGACGGAGCCATCGACTGCAATCGTTGAGCGGTATTCACCGTGTCGCCGGTCACTGAATAGGATTTGGTAGCGCCCGCACCGAGTCCACCCGCAACCACGTGCCCGGTGTTGATGCCGATATGCAGAATGAGCGGCGAACCGGCGCATACCTTCGAACGTTCTCCCAGTTGCGTCGTCCGCCTGATCATGTCGAGGGCCGCGCGGACCGCGCGCTCAGGATCGTCTTCATGCGCGGCCGGCGCACCAAACAGCGCGAGCAGCGCGTCGCCGATGAATTTGTCCACGAAGCCGCCAAAACTTTGCACCGCTGCCGTCAATTCCTCGAACAATTCGTTCTGAAAAGCCTGCATGACTTCCGGGTCGAGCCGCTCGCTCATCGTGGTAAAGCCACTGAGGTCCGCAAACAGCACGGTAATGGTGCGGCGGTTCGCTTCGGTGTCGACCTTCTGGGGCGTCGGCCGGGATCCTCGCGCGGTCTCGACAACCGGGTTCGGCATCGGTGCTGGTGGATGGGCTCCAATCGGAACCGTCGGTGAAAAGGGCTTCCGTTGGTTGCCGGCTTTAACGGCGTCCTCGACCTGGGCGCCGCATTTCGGGCAATACGTAAAATCTGGTGCGCACACATAGCCGCAGCCGGGGCACGCGTTCGGCTGCTTCGCCCCACATTTTGGACAGAAAGCAAAGCCGCTCTGAACCTCGAAACCGCAACTGGAGCAGTTCATGGATCAAGACCTCGCGGGAACCGCGATGGCGCGATCTGATCCTGGACCTTATCGAACGGGTCCTGGATCCCTGGCAAGAATGGGCTCGCAGCGCCGGAAGAGCAAGCGGTGGTTGCGGCCATTACCACCCTGTATGGACGACGGGGATCGCCGATGCGACGGATTTCGTCCTCGCGATCCTCCTGTTGGCAGCCGCCGATTTGGCTAGCCAGTCGTCATTTTCTGTGTGTTTGCCGGAGTGCTCATGCCGCGATCTTAGGTTAGCGCAGCGCCGAAGTCGCTTGTGAGTTCATCGCCGTATGATGCGAGTCCCTCAAATGATCATTGGATCGCCGCACGTAGGGCCCGGAAAACTTGCAATCGGTGAGTGAGCGGGGCCTACCGATCTTCGCCCGGAGGCACCCACTTTTCCGGCGTGATCTCGATCTCCCGCTTCTTAGGTGCACAGGCGCGTAGCGAACCTTCCTGCACGACCGGCATTTCAGCGCGGCTTCGAGCTTCCAGATCGGCGTATTGCGCGGAGCGCTCTGACTTGAACTTATCGACAGGAATGGCGCCGTCCGTCATAGCCCGTGTAGGTTCCGGATGCCGGATCGTAGGACCGATAGCGCTGGGCGCAGTAGCCATCATCCGGGCTCATGGCGTATGAGTTGTTGCCGTCGAGCGCACCACGTCCGACCCGGACGGGCCCTCCTTGATCGTAGCCGTTGTAGTAGCCGTTGTTGTAGCCGTTGTTGTAAGTGGGCTCCAATCCACTTGCGCGGCCCGGTCCGGTAGCTCCTCCCATCTCCTGGGCTAAGACCGGAGTAACAAATAGCAGGGCTACCGCAGCCGTCAGAATTTTGAATTTGTGCATTGCATTCTCCGTGATTGCATTATTCTCAACTAAGCTGGTGGCAGCAGAACCGAAATCACAGCCCGGCGTTCCCGCCCCCCTCTTCAAAATCAAGTGAGGGACTGTCGCGTTTAAAGTAGAATTTAGTGGGATGATCAAATCGAAAGTCCATTTGCTGTTTGTGTAAACGACACCAACTCAATCGGACAAAAACATGAAACTTACGATAATAACGTTAGCCTCGGCATTTGCGCTCTCCAGCACGTGCGCACTTGCCAACACAGTTCGTCACGAGTCGCACGTCAGGACCTATCCCATCTATAGGGATGCTGCGCCGTCAGTCGTCTTGCATCCGAACTACGGCAATCCGAACGGCAATCCAGACGGTCCGAGCACGTTGAGCGGAACCGGCAATTCCCAGTTCGGTGGCTCGTCGTCCGGCACCAGCGGCTACAACTAAGAGAAAGCCCTGTAGCGCCATGACGCCATACCTGATCGCCGCCCGCAAGGGAATCATCTGGTGGGTCACGCTCACCTTGACGCCGGTCGAAGTCGTCTTCGACTGGCTGGAAGATGAAATCGAACGGCGACCGGGGTCGCATGACAGTTCGATGCATCGATAACTTGTTCCAGACTGATGTTCTGGTGACGTGACATAATTCCGATACCTAGTCTAATCGAGCAAACGAAACGGACGCGAGGCTGTCCTCGCGCTCTGCGCCGAGTTTTCCAAGCGCTCGCCCTTTCGCTGCGGACTCAATTTTTTCCTCGATAGTGGTGGCTGACGCCACCGACCGCGGCTACCTTCGTGCCGCGATCCGCCACAGCGGAGCGACCGTCGTCATCCGCCTACTTCGGTTCCTGACGATCATCGCCACAGGCTCGTGCTGGCAAACTCAACCACCTGGTCCGTTCGGCCGCCGAGCACGGCCTTACCCCTTGTACACCGTGAAGTCCTTGACCATTTCAGTGGTGATCTTTGATGAAGGATGCTTCTATTAACATTACGCCTTAACTAATAATTAATTATGCATTTGCGGGCACGAAAGGCCCGGCTTAGCCTGCGTTGGAGTGCTGCTCGGTAACCAACCAATTGGTACGTGCCATGACGTATAGAATGTATGGAGCGTTTATCGCGTCTCTCAGCGTGGTCGCGCTTATGCTCGCCGCGAACGAGACATTCGCCAGGTCGGGAGCGGCGCATGGTGGAGGGTTTACTTCGACGCATTCGACGCCCCATCCGCCAGTCGCCCAATCGCTCCGGCATCACCGGAGAAACAATGAAGGGACCTTCTGGCCGGGTGTAGGGGGATATTTCTACGAGCCATCGAATGGCGAACCCCTGGTAGATGTTACGCAACCGACATCAGGCGATATGCATTACACGTATACAAATGATGTTCCCTGGGATTGGGCACATCGATATCCGCCGATTGTCACACCTTCTGAACGACCGTATGTGCCGAGCTGCCCCGCGGAGACCGTAACGGTTCCTGGGCGTGGCGGCAAAGTGCAAACCGTAAGTGTCATGCGGTGCTACTAATAAGGACACTTAAGACGAGATTAGGCTCGTAGGGTGGGCAAAGGCACGCTTGCGCCGTGCCCACCATAAACATTTCACGATGCAAGAGGTGGGCACGCTTCGTTGCCCATCCTACAAAATGACGCGCAAAGACGGCACTCAGGATGACGCAGCCATTTTCTGCAATCGCTCCGTACCCGTCATCGCAAACCCCTCATAACCCTTTGCCGCGACGTCGTTGCAGATCTGGCGATAAACCCCAACGCCGCCGATATAGGGCATGAAGATCTGCGGCTTGCCCGGGATGTTGGCGCCCATGTACCAGGAATTGGCCTGCGGATAGAGCGTGCCGTGGGCGACTTCGTTGACATGGGCCACCCAATTGTCCTCGGCTTCCTTCTTCGCTTCCACGGCATCGAGGTCGCGGTCGCGCATGTAGGCGATGCAATCGGTGATCCAGTCGACGTGCTGCTCGATCGAGACGATCATGTTGCTCAGCACCGACGGGCTACCGGGGCCGGTGATGACGAACAGATTGGGAAAGCCCTCGCTCATCAGGCCGAGATAGGTGCGCGGTCCTTCGGCCCATTTCTGGTTGAGCGTCCGTCCATCGCGGCCGCGAATCTCGATCTTGGCCACTGAACCCGTCATCGCGTCGAAGCCGGTGGCCAGCACCAGCGCATCGACCTCGTACTCTCTCCCGCCGGTGCGCACCGCATTCGGCAGGATTTCCTCGATCGGGTTGGATTTGATGTCGACCAGCGTCACGTTCGGGCGGTTGAAGGTCGCGTAATAATCGGTATCGACACAAATGCGTTTCGACCCGATCGGATGGTTGTTGGGCTGCAGCAGCTTTGCCGTGTGCGGATCCCTGACGATCTCCGCGATCTTTTCGCGAACGAAATTGGCGGCGGTGTCGTTGGCCGCTTTGTCGAGCGCCAGGTTGTTGTAGACGCCCATGAAGGTGAGCCCGCCGCGGCTCCAGCGCGTTTCGTATTTGCCGCGGCGCTCATTGTCGCCATCATCGAGCGCGCCACGGTCGGGCACTTCCTGCACGATGCCGTTCTTCATTTCTTCGCGGGCCTTGCGCCGGGATCTCCGGATAGTTGGATCGGAATGAGTTCCGCTCTTCTGGCGTCAGCGGCGCATTGCGGGCGGGAATGCTGAAATTCGCGGTACGCTGAAACACCGTGAGATGGCTGGCCTGCTCGGCGATGACGGGCACCGATTGGATCGCTGACGACCCGGTGCCGATCACGCCGACGCGCTGGCCGGTGAAATCCACCGGCTCATGCGGCCAATGGCCAGTATGATGGACCTTACCCTTGAAATCCCCGAGGCCCTTGATATCGGGCATCCGCGCGTTCGACAGGCAGCCGGTGGCGAGAACGACGTAAGTTGCCGTCACGGTCTTGCCGTCGGACGCGGTTACCGACCATGTGTTGGTGCTCTCGTCGAACGCGGCCCGATCGACGCGGGTGTTGAATTGAATATTCGGCCGCAAATTGAAGCGGTCGGCGACATGGTTGGCGTATTTCAAAATTTCGGGCTGCGGCGCGTAGCGCTCGCTCCAGTCCCATTCCTGCTGCAACTCGTCCGAGAACGAATAAGAATATTGCATGCTCTCGACATCGCAGCGCGCCCCGGGATAACGGTTCCAGTACCAGGTGCCGCCAACGCCATCGCCCTGCTCATAGACCCGGACCGACAATCCGAGCCCGCGCAGCCTGTGCAGCATATACATTCCGCCAAAACCCGCGCCGATCACGACGACATCATGGGTCTCGGTGCCCGCGGCATGGCTTTTGACGGAGATGGATTGCAAGGCGGACATGATTTAGCTCCCTCAAGACTCTTCTATTGTTGAGAACAGCATTCTATCCGCGACGCGAAAGCGCAAGAGACAAAACGAGAGAAAAAAATCCGGCTTGTCGGGATATTTTGCTGTGCGGAATAGCCCAAGTCCGTCATTGCGAGGAGCGCAGCGACGAAGCCATCCAGTCTTACAGCGCGGCCCCTGGATTTCTTCGGCGCTG